>NZ_JBSQBJ010000001.1:0-406003 GCF_055862885.1 Corynebacterium sp. p3-SID1761
TTCTTTTTGTGGGACGGCGGGCGGTAAAACCGTTTTCGCGCAGCAATCTTCCCCAAATTTTTTGCCGATGGCTTCGTTAATCCGCAATCGGTGTGATGGAATTAACGAATGACTTCTCAAGCAAACCCGGAGGATTCTCCCGCACCAGACGGAGCCTCCACAGCAACCGCGCATTCTTCTAGCGCGCACCAGAACGAACGGACGTTCTTCGGCCACCCCTTCGGTCTAGCAAACCTCTCGGGCGTGGAGATGTGGGAGCGCTTCAGCTTCTACGGCCTCCAGGCGCTGCTGGCGTACTACCTGTACTACACCGTTGCTGACGGTGGCCTGGGGATGGAAAAGTCCACCGCCCTCTCTATCGTCGGTGCCTACGGTGGCTTGGTGTACCTGACCGGCGTGGCGGGCGCCTGGGTGGCCGACCGTATCCTCTCCGCGGAACGCACGCTGTTCTACTCCGCAGTGCTAGTGATGTTGGGCCACATCAGCTTGGCGCTATTGCCGGGCTATGTCGGCGTCACCCTCGGCCTGGTGTTCATCGCCGTTGGCTCCGGTGCTCTCAAGACGACCTCCCAGGTGGTCCTCGGTTCTCTGTACTCGCACGATGATCCCCGTCGCGACGGCGGTTTCTCTATCTACTACATGGGCGTGAACATCGGTGGCCTGCTCGGCCCGCTGATCACCAACGCGCTGTGGGGCTGGAAGGGCTTCCACTGGGGCTTCGGTGTCGCCGCCGTGATGATGGCCATCGGCTTGATCCAGTACACCGCTCTGCGAAAGCAGACCATCCGCGATGCGGGCCACGATGTAGTGAACCCGCTGCCGCACAAGAAGTACCTCCCGGTCTTCCTCGGTGCTGTTGTAGCGGTGGCTGCTTTCGTTCTGCTGTTCGTCACGGGCGTGCTGAAGGTAGCGCAGCTGTCCAACATTGCGGCTCTGCTCGCCGCGGTTATCGCCATTGTCCTGTGGATTCAGATGTACCGTTCCCCTCTGACCACGGATATTGAACGTTCCCGCCTCGTTGGTTTTGTCCCTATGTTCGTGGCATCCGTCGCGTTCTGGTCGCTGTTCCAGCAGCAGTTCACCGTGATTGCGCTGTACTCCGACGAGCGCCTGAACCGCAACTTGTTCGGCATCGAGGTTCCTCCGGGCATGGTGCAGTCCATCAACCCACTATTCATTATTTTGTTCGCCGCCGTGTTTGGCGCTTTGTGGACGAAGCTGGGGGACAAACAGCCTTCCTACGCAGTGAAGTTCTCCATGGCCCTTGGCCTGATCGGCGTGGCGCTGCTGCTGTTCATCCCGTTTGCCGGTGGTGGCGCGAACTCTACGCCGATGTGGGTGATGGTGCTGATTCTGTTCCTGTTCACCATGGGCGAGCTGATGCTTAGCCCGGTGGGTAACTCCATGGCCACCCGTTTGGCGCCGAAGGCGTTCCCCACTCGCATGTTCGGTCTGTGGCTGCTATCTATCAGCCTGGGTACTGCTCTTTCGGGCAGCCTGGCGGGCTTCTACAACCCGGACGACGCCTCCGCGGAGCGCACCTACTTCCTGGCGATGTTCGCGGTCATGATTGCCCTCGGCGCGCTCATCTTCCTGGCACGGAAGTGGATCGTTAAGAAGTTCGTGGACGTCCACTAACTTCCAACTAGGTTTTCCCCCTCTCACCCCACGCGCACTAGCTCGTGGGGTGTTTTGTTGATGGGCTCTACGTTTTTGGACGCCACAATCACAATGTCTTCGATGCGTGCGCCCCACTTACCGGGGATGTAGATGCCGGGTTCGATGGAGAAGGCCATGCCCTCTTCAATCACAAAGTCGTTGCCAGCGATGATGAAGGGCTCCTCGTGGCAGGACAGTCCGATGCCGTGGCCAGTGCGGTGAATGTAGTACTCGCCGTAGCCGGCCTCGTCGATAATGTCGCGGACGACCTTGTCCACCTCGCCGGCGGTGACGCCAGGCTTGGCGAACTCCAACCCGGCTTCCTGGGCGCGCTGCAGGACGTCATAAATCTGCTGCTGCTCGTCCGTGGGCTCGCCGACTACATAGGTGCGGGTGCAGTCGGAGTGGTAGCCGCTGGCCAGGGTGCCGCCGATGTCGACAACCACCACGTCGCCATTTTCGATGACGCGATCGGAATGGTCGTGGTGCGGGTCCGCGCCGTGCGGGCCGGAGCCGACGATGATGAAGTCCACTACCTCGTGCTCTTCGAGGATGAGGCCCTCCAGCTGCTTCGCAACGTCGTTCTCAGTCACACCTGCGCGTAGCAGGTTCGGTACCTGGCGGTGGACTTCGTCGATGGCAGCACTGGCGCGGCGCAGCTCGGAAAGCTCTTCATCGTCCTTGCGGATGAACGCCTGGGCGAGTACCTGGGTGGCGTTGACGGTGGAGATTCCGCGGGACTGCAGCTCCAGCAGGTGGTCGGCGGTCATGGCTGCACTGACTGCGTAGGAACCTTCGGAGATATGGCCGTAGGGGTCTTCGCCATCGTTCCAGCCAATGATCTCGATGCCGAGCTTGCCGGCGACGGACTTCTTCAAGTCTGCGACATCCACGCCGGGGACGATGATGCGGGTGGCGTCCTTAGTAAGAACCAGAGCCGTGAACCGCTCGTGGGTGCTGATCTTCGACGAGATCAGGTACTCCATGTCGGGTCCGGGTGTGGCGATGACGCCGTCCAGGCCGGCTTGCGCGGCGATATCGCGGACGGTGGCGAGGCGCTTGCTAAACGTTTCGACTGGGAAGAATTCACTCATGGCACCCAGGGTACGCGCCTGGAGTGAGTCTCTGAGCCTTCAACAGGGCTTCGCGAAGCTCGTCATCGCAGGCGTAGACAAAGAGGCCATGAACACCTCGAGTCATCAGCACATATAACTGATTCCATAGGAGTGTATCTGAGAAAATTCCTTTGCCGGAGCCATCGCTCAACGTTCGCCTATTCGTTGCTGCTCGGAAGTAACTCTCATCTGGAGAAATTACAATCTGTCCATCTCGTAGCTTCACCGAGGGGCCAATGATCACTCCTACGTAATTCAGGTCGAAGCCCTGAATGGTGTATACCGAGCCAACTTCGTTAATCGTTTGAGGCTGTTCTGCCCAAGAAAGATTCTTTTTCTTCACCTTGGCATCAACCGTGATTTCTCTATTCCAAGGCATAGAGAAGTCACCTATGGTTACGCTCCATAAACCAGTACCATCGGGCTTCTTTTTAGAATGGTATGGCCAGTCGTAAGTTGCGACCATTCTGCTTAAGCCGCGATCGGTCTTGGATGCTTTTCTGACGATTGCATATCGCATATCCTTCACATCTGTGAAAAAGCGAACATGGTAACCCTCACGATCTCGATAATTGGTGTCTAGCGAGAGGTTAGAAATCGTACGGTTCTCGAAAAAGGATTTGAACCAGTTGAGAGTTTCCTGGGAGGCAGACATACGCATTTGATTCTTCAGAAGAATCTTTGAGTACCTATCTTCCGGGACAAGTTCGTGAGGTTCTTTCTCCCACCATTGATTAGCCTGCAGAACCTGACGTGCATCATAGACTGCGATGGTTACCTTTGCGCGTTCGATGATATCTAGTAGTTGGTGATCGCCTCGGTAGCTTTGCTTACCTTGAGTCCACAACAGGTGTGCTTCGTCGATCAGTGCCAGGTCAATCTTTTCGTCAGGAGAGTGTTGCTCGATAAACCTCGTCGGTTTTAAAACGGTTTCGTTGGCTTTCGAGTGGAGTCCTAACTTTTCAGCAATTTGAGCGTAGACATTCACCTGTTCGTCGTGGTTAACAATCAGATAGCAATTTAGTTGGCGTTCCTCACCAGATTTGGTGATGACGGGGTTTTGCATAATGTCGTAGAAAAGACTACTAAGCAGCACGGTTTTTCCGGCTCCTGCCTCACCTTCGACCATGACAAGATTGCCACGAGAGCCTGTGTGAATCTTGTCGTAGAGAACCTCCATGATTTCACGCTTGGCCTTGATCTGTTCTTCGGTCAAGCTGTGGAAAGGAGAGGCTTTGTAAAGAGCGGAGTCGTAAATCTTCTCCAGTTCCGGAAACAAGTTTTGATCAACAGTCTGAAGCTGTTTCCAGATCTCCTGGAATACTTCGTCAAAGCACTCTTTAGTGTAGTAGTCCAGCTGGTCATTACTTCGCCGGTTCTCGAGCTTTTTTACAGATTCGACGCTCGAGAGCATCAGCATTAGACGATTCTCCACGTCGAGTGTCAATGATTTATTGAAAAGTTCATGCCCGAGAATGATGAGGCTACTATTTTTAGAATCCTTGAGCTTTGTCCAGTCAGCATCATCCTTGCGTGTATTTTTGAGGTGCGATGTGGTGCGTTGGATAATATCCGTGGTTTCACCTACATATGCGGTATAAGGTTTCGCGTGTGTCTTTTCCTCATTCTTGATGACATATACGACCGGAAAATTGTAAAGAAGGTCATCGTCGGTTTTGATCTTTTGATCTCGATAAGCTGCTAAATGGTCATTTGCTTCACGATAGGCCTTTAGCTGCTGAACACCTGCCTCGCTGAAACGGATTTCTTGGTGGGTTGCTCTTGTTCTTGGCTGCTTTCGCATACTTCTGCGCCTAACCCCGCACAATCTTCACGGTCACCCCGCCGAAAATCGACAGCCCGCGGATCCGTAGCAGGGGAGCGTTCGCAGGCAGACTGCCGGGGTGGATCGCGCCGCTTTCCACGATCAGCTCTGAACCGCCGTAAATGCCCAGGTTGCCCATATCCACGCGCACGCCCTCTGGCACCACCACGTCCACACCACCAAAGGTGGAGTTCAGCCACAGCGTGGTCACGGGATCGCTAAATCTGCAGTGACGGAGGTCGAAATCAGTCCCGCCGAACACAGTGAAGTTCCAGTGGTTCTTCGGCAACACCCCTGCAGACTTTTCTGTTCCACCGAAAATAGCCAGGCTGAAGCCCGTCTCGGCCCCCTCGCCAGTCACCATGTTCTGCGCCCGCGCAAGCACAAGCTCACGGTGGCGTTGGGCGTCCGAACCCGCGCCAGCCACGGCGACGTCACCGGTTACGCGGCGCTCAACCGCACCCGCCCCAAAGAGCAACGCTGCAGGCTCGTCCACCAGATCATCCAGCAAGTCCACCAACTCGCTACGCTGGGTCGCAGCATGCGCCTGGCCGGAACGCTCGTCGAACTCCGAGATGCTCAGCTGCCCATTGGCCATCGCTTCGGACAGCGCCTCCACAGTGGCAGAACGCTCCTGGTCAGTGCAGCGCTTGTCCTTATAATCGCTCATAGATTCACCCTACGTCAGGAGGCTCCCATTCTCTCCCCATATCGCGTAAACCTGGACTGGCTCTGGGGCACCCCGCCCGGCAACGACGGCACGCCCGCCACTGTCCGCGCCGTTCTTTTTGGTGTGGACGCCCACACTTCAGCCGAAGCCTGGCTCCGTACCCTGTCGGCGGATGAGGACGGCCGGCGGGGCGAGGGTGGCTGGGGTGCCGAGCTCGCCAACGCTGGCGCAGCGGATGAATCGGCGATGGTGGACATCACCTCCGCGGGCGAGGATGTCGCCGATGGTATCGAGGACGGCACGGAGAACCTCTACAACTTCCTGGCCTCCCGTGCCGACGAGCTGGATTCCGAGCTGACGGTGGAGTGGCGGGAGCTGCCGCGTACCTAGCGCACGGCTAGTTGTCGTTTCCCTCCAGCGGGCCGAGCTCCGCTACCAGCACCTCCTGGGCAACCTTCATTGCCGACAGTGCCGCGGGTGCGCCACAGTAGCCGGAGGCGTGGATGATCGCCTCCGTGATCTCCGTGCGAGTCAGGCCGTTCTCCAACGCACCGCGGACGTGCCCGCGCAACTCCTCAGTGGCACGCAATGCCACCAGCATCCCGATGTTCAGCAAGCTGCGGTCGCGGCGGGCCAGGCCGTCGCGCGTCCACACAGAACCCCAGACGGTTTCGGTGACATGCTTCTGCAGTGCCTCGCCATCAGAGCCCGCGTTGCGTTCCAGGGCGGCGTCGACGAAGGCGTCACCCATGACCTCCCGGCGGACTTGAATGCCTGCGTCGTAACGCTTGTCATCTGTGGCAGGGTTTGTGCTTGCAGAATTATCGCTGGTCATGGCGTAATTTTCTCCTTCAATGTACGGGCGACTGTGTTGTCCAAAAATTTTTTTGGTGGCAGTCGATGGCTACTTTCGCAGTAGGTCTTCCAGCAGTCGGGCGGCTTCCTTGAGATCCGCGCCGAATTTCTCAGCCGGGTGTTCGCCCATGCGGGCGACGGGGCCAGAAATGGAAAGGGAGGCAATGACAGTGCGATTGTGTGCATCCGCTCCAAAGATGGGTACGGAGGCGGAAGCGAGGGAGGGATCGCGCTCGGCGGAGGATTCCGCAATGCCATCGGCAGCGATCTGCTCTAGATCCTTGCGGGAGTAGGCGGCATGGGGGAGCACCTGATTCTGGAATGCCTCCGGCGCATAGGCAACCAGCAGCTTGGCTGCGGAGCCCGCGTTCAACGTCATGCGGTGACCAATCGGCACCGTATCGCGCAGACCGGTGGCGGGTTCGGCGTTGGCGATGCACACGCGTTCCATTCCGGAAAGGCGATATAGCTGCACGGACTCGCCAGTCTTTGCCATGAGGTCGGGGAGGATGAACTCTGCGGCGTCCTCCAAACGAGAAGAGGTAGACGGCGCCATCTCGGCCAGGGCTGGGCCAGTGACCCACGCACCGTCCACCCCGCGCTCGATCAATCTGTGCTTCTCTAACGCGACGGCAATGCGATGCGCTGTGGCGCGCGGCAGGCCGGTGATGGCGCACAGGTCGGAAAGGTTGCGAGGTTCTGCTGCGATGACCGATAGGATGAAGATCGCCCGGTCCAAAACTTGAATACCGCTAGTTGCGGGAATTTCCGTATTGTGTCCCATGATTTGATACTATACATTCCATCCAGTGGAACTGTATAGCGGACACAGAGGAGAGACCGTGACGAACCAACCCTTAACCCTCGCGGAAAAAGTCTGGCGCGACCACGTCGTTGCAGCCGGAGAAAATGGCGGCCCCGACCTGCTGTACATCGACCTGCACCTGGTACACGAGGTTACCTCCCCTCAGGCCTTCGACGGCCTGCGACAGGCCGGCCGCAAAGTCCGCCGACCAGATCTGACCATCGCCACGGAGGATCACAACGTTCCCACCGTTGGCGTGAAGACCGGCCAACTGACCGAGATCCAGGAACCCACCAGCCGCCTGCAGGTCTCCACCCTGCGCGACAATGCCGAAGAGTTCGGCATCCGTCTGCACTCCATGGGCGACATTGAACAGGGCATCGTCCACACCGTCGGTCCACAGCTGGGCCTGACCCAGCCCGGCATGACAGTGGTCTGCGGCGACTCGCACACCTCCACCCACGGCGCCTTCGGCTCCATCGCCATGGGCATCGGCACCAGCGAGGTCGAGCACGTGCTGGCCACCCAGACCCTGCCGTTGAAGCCTTTCAAGACCATGGCCATCGAGGTCTCCGGCGAACTGCAGCCAGGCGTGACCTCCAAGGACCTGATCCTGGCCATCATCGCCAAGATCGGCACCGGCGGCGGCCAGGGCCACATCATCGAATATCGCGGCGAGGCTATCGAAAAGCTCTCCATGGAAGCCCGCATGACCATGTGCAACATGTCCATCGAGGCCGGCGCCCGCGCCGGCATGATCGCCCCCGATCAGACCACCTTCGACTACCTCGAAGGCCGCCCGCACGCACCACAGGGCGCGGATTGGGATGCCGCCGTGGAGTATTGGAAGTCCCTGCGTACCGACGACGACGCGCAGTTCGATACCGTCGTCCACATCGACGGCTCCGCGCTGACTCCCTTTGTCACCTGGGGCACCAACCCCGGTCAGGGCTTGCCGCTGGCGGAATCCATCCCACAGCTGGAGGACTTCACCAACGACAACGACCGCCTAGCCGCCGAGCGTGCCATGGAGTACATGGATCTCAAGCCCGGCACACCGCTGCGCGACATCAAGATCGACACGGTCTTCCTGGGCTCCTGCACCAACTCCCGCATCGAAGACCTGCGCGCCGCCGCGGAAGTCATCAAAGGCCGCACAGTTGCCGACGGCACGCGCATGATCGTTGTGCCTTCCTCCACGCGAGTGAAGATGCAAGCAGAAGATGAAGGCCTCGACCAGATCTTTATCGACGCCGGGGCGGAATGGCGCACCGCAGGTTGTTCCATGTGCCTTGGAATGAACCCCGACCAACTCGCTCCCGGCGAGCGCTCGGCCTCCACGTCCAACCGAAACTTCGAAGGCCGCCAGGGTAAGGGCGGGCGCACACACCTGGTCTCCCCACCAGTCGCCGCCGCCACCGCCGTGACGGGCCACCTCGCAGGCCCAGCGGATCTGTAAAACGACCGCTAGATACCCGCACAAGACCTGCCCAAAAATTTTTTCGAGCCTCCCCGCCAGCGACCTAGACAGCAGGTGGGGGAGCAGAAAGCAGAGAAGAGCACCATGGAAAAGTTCAACATTCACACTGGCGTGGCGGCACCCCTGAACCGCTCGAACGTCGACACTGACCAGATCATCCCCGCCGTCTACCTGAAGCGCGTGACCCGCACCGGATTTGAAGACGGCCTGTTCGCCGGCTGGCGCAAGGATCCAGAGTTCATTCTGAACCAGGAGCCCTACAAGAACGCCTCCATCCTGGTGGCAGGCCCCGACTTCGGTACTGGCTCCTCCCGCGAGCACGCCGTCTGGGCACTGATGGACTACGGCTTCCGCGTGGTTCTTTCCTCCCGCTTCGCCGATATCTTCCGCGGTAACTCCGGGAAGGCCGGCCTGTTGGCCGCGCAGATGGAGCAGTCCGACATTGAACTGATTTGGAAGCTGCTGGAACAGCAGCCAGGGGCGGAAATCACCGTGAACTTGGAAGACCGCACCGTCACCCTCGGCACCCACACCTTCGGCTTCGACGTGGACGATTACACCCGCTGGCGCCTGATGGAAGGCCTGGACGACATCGGCCTGACCCTGCGCAACGAAGAGGCCATTGAGGCTTTCGAATCCCAGCGCGCCAGCTTCAAGCCACGCACCCTGCCCGCCAGCTAGCGCTTACTTCACAGCCAACGGGCTGGCCAAGTAGTCCAGCCCCAGCAGCTTATCGCCGGCGAAGTGCAGCACCCACGTGCTGGACTTCTTCACCCGCATATCCTCGATCTCCACGCCGTGCTCGCCCGCCACGCGGGCCAGCACACCCGGGATCACCGTCCCCTGGCCAACAACCATCGACACAGGCGCGGTCGTGGCGGCGTGGAACGCATCCACCGCTGCATCCGAATCGGCAGCCCAACCGGCATCGCCCAGGTTGGCGTCAGAAGTAACATCCAGACCCAAGTCCTCCGCAATCGGTGCAGCCGTGTGCTCACAACGCACCGGCACGGCAGAGGAAATCGCCTCCGGGCGGTAACCCGACAACCCGGAAACAAGCAGCTCCGCCTGGCGACGGCCCTTCTTGCTCAAAGGACGCAGATCATCGTCACCAGCCCACCCTTCACGCGCATGCGCCTTCGCATGGCGGACATACAGCACTCGACGATCGCAGCCCAGCTGCAGCAGACCCAAAGCCGCATCCACGACCTTCAGATCCGCCTCATAGCTCAGCAGCTCCTTCGCCTCGGCGGGAGAAACCCAACGCAGCTCATCGGACTCATCATTGGCCTCGAACTCACCCGAAAGATGCTGGGCAGTCCAGTAATAAACCACCTTCGTGCGGGAACCCACAGGGTAGTGGACATAGCCCAACAGCCAGCCCAAACGCACCTCAAAGCCAGTCTCCTCCAAAATCTCGCGCATGGCGGTACCCGGCAGATTCTCACCCGGATCAACCTTGCCCTTCGGCAAAGACCAGTCGTCGTAGCGAGGACGGTGAATCAGCGCGATCTCGACGTCCGTGGACTCGGGGGCGGAAGGAGTGGAGTCCGCGGCGTCACCAGAAAAGCGCCAAATAACCGCGCCGGCGGCGAAGGTAGGGCGAGCGAACTCTTCGCTGGGACGGGATCCGATGCGGGTCACATGCCCCTGATCGTGCCGCGACATGGCCAGGGACGTAGAAAGATCGCCAGTTCCTGTGTGAGTGATCACTTTTAAAGGGATCCCTTTCGATAGACTATTGCCGACAATCGTATAACGAACCCAAAAATTATTTCGAACTGAAGCCACAGCAGACGGGAAGGCAACAAAGCGACATGGTGCAAGTAGCGGTGATGGGCGCGGGATCCTGGGGCACGACGGTTGCCAAAGTTTTTGCAGACGCCGGCAACGAAGTCCGTCTCTGGGCACGGCGCGACGAAGTCGCAGACGACGTGCGCAACAACCACCGCAACAGTGCATACCTGGGAGACATTGTGCTGCCCGACGCGCTGACCGGCACCAGTGACCCCGCCGAAGCTCTAGACGGCGCGGAGATCGTGGTGCTGGGCGTGCCCTCACAGTCACTGCGCGGGAACCTGCAGAAATGGAAAGAGCAGGATCTCATCGGCGCGGATGCCTCCCTGGTGAGCCTGGCCAAAGGCATCGAGCACTCCAGCGGGCTGCGCATGAGCCAGCTGATCTCCGAGGTAGCGGACGTGCCCGGCGAACGCGTGGCTGTGCTGACCGGCCCGAACCTGGCGCGCGAAGTTGCCGAACAACAACCCGCTGCGACCGTAGTGGCATGTTCGGATATGGACCGCGCGAAGTTGATCCAGGCCGCCGTGGCGGCGCCGTACTTCCGCCCGTACACCAACACGGACGTCATCGGCTGTGAAATCGCCGGCACGTGCAAGAACGTCATCGCTCTGGCGGCGGGCATTGCCGCTGGTATGGGATTCGGCGATAACACCGCCGCCACCGTGATCACTCGCGGCCTGGCGGAGACCACCCGTTTAGCGCTGGAAGTCGGCGCCGACGCGCGCACACTCAGCGGCCTGGCGGGCATGGGCGACCTGGTGGCCACGTGTACGTCTAAGCTCTCGCGCAACCGCAGCTTCGGCGAGCGACTTGGCAAGGGCGAAAGCCTCGAAGAGGCCGCCAAAGCCACCAAGGGACAAGTTGCTGAAGGCGTGGTCAGCAGCCAGTCCGTGTTCGAGCTGGCGGGGAAAGTCGGCGTGGAAATGCCGATCACCGAAGCCGTGGTGGGAGTGTGCCACGAAGGCGCAGACGTGCAACAGGTGATGATGGGGTTGCTCGGCCGAAGCCGGAAGGCCGAGTAAGCCACAGGCAGACTGGCAGTTGGGTCGAAGGGGCGGGGCGGTGGGAATGTGGCGTCAGAAAAACGGCTAAGGTAAAACACCGTGAGTAACCAAGCCAAGAAGCACGCACGTACCACTGTCGCCGTACTGTACGGAGGGCAATCGACTGAGCACTCCGTCTCCTGCATTAGCGCAGGCGCGGTGATCGACCACCTGGATCCGGAGATTTACGAGGTCGTGCCGGTGGGGATCACTGAGGCGGGCGCGTGGGTGCCGGGGACGACCGATACTTCCCGGCTGCGAGCCAATGGGCGCGAGATGCCACGTGTAGAGGATTCCGGCGTACACGTGCAGCTGACATTCGGTGGGGCTGGCTCGGCTGCGGCGGGGGAGATGCGCTACGTGACCGGCCCGCAGGCTGGCGAGGTATTTGCGAACGTAGATGTGGTGTTCCCGGTACTGCACGGCCAGAATGGCGAAGACGGAACCGTGCAGGGCGTGCTGGATCTGGCGGGCGTGCGGTACGTCGGCAATGGCGTGCTAGCTTCCGCTGCGGGCATGGATAAGGACTTCACCAAGCGGCTGGCACGCGAAGCTGGGATTCCGGTGGGCGAGGAGCTGATTCTGTCCCAGCCGCGCGATCTGGCCGCTGAAGAAAAGCAGCGGCTCGGGCTGCCGGTGTTTGTGAAGCCGGCGCGCGGCGGGTCGAGCATCGGCATTTCCAAGGTGGATAGCTGGGAAGAACTAGATGCGGCTATTGACCTGGCCTTTTCCCATGACAACAAGGTGATTGTGGAGGCGATGATTCACGGAGCCGAGGTCGAATGCGGTGTGCTGCAGTATGCGGATGGCTCGATCGTCTCGTCGGTTCCTGCCATGCTGAACGGCACCGAGGATGGCGCCGAAGGGTTCTATGGTTTTGACGCCAAGTATGTCGATTCGACCGTCTCCGCCACCATCCCGGCGCCGCTACCTGCGGACGTTGTGACGGAGGTGCGCAAACTGGCGATTCGCACGTTCAATGCGCTGGGGTGTGATGGCATCGCGCGCGTGGACTTCTTTGCCACGGAGAACGGGCCTGTGCTGAACGAAATCAACACAATGCCTGGATTTACGCCGATCTCGATGTATCCGAAGATGTTCGCGGCTGAGGGGATCAGCTTCGGCGACCTGGTCAGCGCACTGATTGCCCGGGCGCTGGCTTAGGCCTGGGGAACCTTGTGGCGGGCTCCTTTTAACCTGCTCACGAGTCCCGAATGTCGCTAGATCGGGAATCTTTTACTGGTAATGGTTGTCCATAAAATAAAAGCCCAGGTCAGGGGCTTGCAGTTTGGTGGGCTACCTATCGGCGCGTAGGCACTTTCCCGTTTTAACGACATTTCCGCCTGGGGCACTCACTCCTGGGGGAGCCGGTGTCGCTGAAAGGGAAAGGGGGTTAGCGCGACTGAGTAGAGCTTCCAGCCTTCTCCGTATTCTTCAGGGATGTAGAGATCGCACTTGAGACGGAAGAGATCACCTCGTTGCCAGCAGATTGCGGCATGGCTAGGCCGATGACCTGCTCGTGGCCCAGGGCAAACCAACGCCCCATAGTCGACCCGCGGGAAAGAGATGGATCAGAGAACCAGGGAACCTTGTTTACCTGGGTCAACTGTGCACCAGGGGCATAGGACTTAGGCATAGCCAGACCACAGCGAATCACCACAGGTTCTTGCTCTTCGGCGAGATAGGTAGCCGATCCGCTGGGAGCCTTATCCAACACAGACCGGTCCAGTCCATCGGGAAGGAGATCAGGCTTCACCAGGTCACTACCCTGCTTGCCCTGGTCAGTGCCCTTTTTCGATCCTCCAGCGGATCTGTGGACCAGTCGCCAGTCGCCCAGTGCCTCCGGCAGAGATCCCAGGAACTTATGGCATGCAGGGGACTCGGTCGCGCCGCCGGAAGTGGGACCGCCGGCCTCGCGGGATCCGGAACCGCCAGCCACCGCAGCATCGGACAGTGGGTAGGGGGCGGGCTTTGCTGGAGAGTTGGCGTCATAAACAGAGGAAAGAGCAGACCCCACCGCACCGAGGGCATCGCCGACATCCGCCGACGCAGTCACCGCAACCGCAGGCGAACCGCCGACCGCGTACCACGTCCGCAGGTCAGACCCAGGAGTAGCATCCGAGACGGCGGTCCAGCGCGTATCGCCTTCCGACACCACGGGCGACAACTCCGAGTACTGGTCGGGCACGTTCACTCCACAGCGCACAGAAAGCTCCGAACCCGAAGAATCGCGGTACGCCGCCGTGCCGTCCGGCCTAGGATCCCGCACCTCAACGGCACGGAAGCGATCCATCTTCTCCGGCAACCCAGCCACGAAATCGGAGCAGACCTGCGACGACGCCTCCGGCGCATCCACCGGGCCCAGCGCCACCGGCGCGTACACCTTCCGATCCACCGTGATCTTCGCTGCGGTGATCACCGCAATAATCAGCACCACGGCAAGCACCGTCGACAGAATGATCAGGTACCGCGGGGTGGAGACGGGGGAGGAGGCTTCGTCACTCATAGCGCACTATCTTAATTAGACTAAGCGCGGGAACCCAAGCATTGGAACCAAACATTGGAACCCAAGCATCACCGCAACCACGGAAAGGTTCGCATGCGTACTCAACTCACTGTCGCCGAGGCAGGCGAGGCCGCTACCATCGCGGCGATCCGCAACGCCGCGCCGAGTTCTCTTAATGGCGATGACGCCGCAGTGTTGGAGCCAACAGGCACAAATTCACGTCACGTGTGCTCGACGGACATCCTCGTGCAGGGCCGACACTTCACTTTCGACTACTCAACTCCGTGGGAGGTCGGAGTGAAAGCGGTGACGCAGAACTTCGCAGATATTCAGGCGATGGGGGCACGCCCCACTGCGATCCTCATGGCTATTGCCACCCCGGGGGATCTGCCGCTGCAGACCGTTGCAGATATTGCCCGCGGCATCGACGAGGCGGCGTCGCCGTGGGCTGCCGAACTCGTCGGTGGTGACGTGGTGACTAGCAAGGATCTGGTGATTTCTATTACCGCGCTGGGGGAGATTTCTGGCCCTGCCGATGCGTTGACGCTGGACGGCGCGGGCGTGGGACAGCGCATCATCGCTAGTGGGCCGATTGGCTATAGCGCGGCGGGGCTGGCGATCCTGCGCCACTATGGCTCGCGCAAGGCGATCCCCGTTGATGATCCGATCCTCAACGAATTAGCCGATTGGCACTGTGCCCCGCGCCTGCAGCCCGGCCGTGGCTCCGTTGCGCGGGCGACGGGTGCGAGCGCCATGACCGATAACTCCGACGGGTTGATCGTGGACCTGTGCGCCATCGCGGAGCGGTCCGGGGTGTGCTTGGACCTCGACAGCGCCGCGCTGGTGCCGGATGAAAAGCTGCGGCACGCGGCGCAGATGACGGGCAAGAACCCTCTGGAGTGGATTTACACCGGCGGCGAGGACCATACTCTTTTGGGAACTACGGACGCCCGCATGCCCAGCGGCTACCGCCGCATCGGGACTGTGCGCAGCCTCTCGGAGGAGGTTGGGGAGGACCCGGCTGGCGGGTTGGATTACGTGCTGGTCGACGGTGGCCGTCCGCCATTTACACATGGTTGGCAGTCGGTGTAGGCAGTGGATATGGACTCTGCGAAGAACCGAGAGAGCGCGCAGGCGCAAGCACAAGCACAGGCGCACCAGCTGATCGAGCGCATCCACCCGGCGTGGTATCTGCCGGGGTTGCAGTCGGTGCTGGAGGGTGCGCTGGCTGAGGGACACGCTGCGGCAGGCCAGGCACAGCAGGCGCAGACCCTGCCGGCGCCAGAAAAAATTTTGCGAGCCTTCGAGTCCGACCCCACCCAGGTGAAAGTGCTGATCGTCGGGCAGGATCCGTACCCCACGCCGGGGCACTCCGTGGGGCTGGCGTTCTCTGCGGAGCTGCCCGCGGGCGAGCCGCTGCCGAAGTCGCTGAAGAATATCTTCACCGAGTACTCGGAAGACCTTGGCCTGCCAGCCCCCACCGGCGGGGACCTTTCCCCCTGGACCGACCGTGGGGTGCTGCTGCTCAACCGCGTCCTCACTGTGCAGGCGGGCAACGCGGGCAGCCACCGCGGCCGTGGCTGGGAGGCCATCACCGAGGCCGCCGTCCGCCAGGTTGCCGCCAACCCGCACTTCGCCGCGATCCTGTGGGGTAAGCAAGCCCAGCAGCTGGCACCGCTCATCGGCCCGGAGCGCTGCGTGATGTCCCCGCATCCCTCGCCGCTGTCCGCCTATCGAGGCTTCTTCGGTTCGCGACCGTTTAGCAGGGCAAATGCGATCCTCCAGGCTTCCGGCGGCGCGCCCGTCAACTGGCGGCTCTAGCAACGATGGCCGGGTCCATTCGTTGCTTTGTCGGATTGTGCAGCCTCCAGTTTTCCGAGGAGGTCTTCCAGAGTGTTCAACTCTCGATGGGTGAGTCCCTGGAAAAATGAGTCACGTCCTTGACGCAGGGCAGGCTGAACATCGTCCCACCACTGCTGGCCAGCGGGTGTCAAACAGAGGAGTCGTGATCTCGCATCGGCGGGGTTTGATCGAGCTTGAACCCACCCCACCGCCGTGAGCTTTTTGATTGTGGCGCCGATGTTTCGCGGGTCAACGGCTGTAACCATTGCTACGTCGTTTTGTGTTCGTTCGCCTTCCGCGATCGCCGCCATGGCTGTGAACTGCGCGGTGGTAATTCCCTGCTCTGTGAGGAGAGCTGCCCATGCTCTCTCGGCACGGCGTCCAAGTGTGGCCAACAGGAAACTAGCGCCTTGGCGGTACTTGACTTTGCTTGAATTATTCATATTTTATGTATACATGACTTCGTTGAAAATCCCGACTGGACACAACACAATAAATCCCTTCGCTATCGTCCCCGACTCCGTGAGCTTCATCCACTTCGTGGAAACAGTTTTCGATGGTCGAGAAGCAGCGCATGTTCGCACGCCGGATCGAGATGGTTCGATCATCCATGCGGAAGTAATGGTTGGAGATGCCACCATCATGCTTTGTGATCGAAAGCAAGATTGGCCGTTCACGCCAGCCCTCCTGCAGGTCTACGTTCCTGACGCCCAGGCGTGCCTTGATAGGGCTGTAAAGGAAGGAGGCCGCGTCGTTACTCCAATTAGCGATTTCTACGGTGGCTATCGTCTCGCAAGACTTCTTGATCCGTGGCAAAACCTCTGGTGGCTCTACGAGCCGACGGCTCAACCGCAAAACCAGGACGAGCGCGACAGTGACACCGAGTGGCACGATAGCGAGCCGAGTGCCGTCTACAGCACTCTCATGGAGACTATGTGCTCTCTGGGTGAACGATAAACAAGTCACCCCCCCCCACCTGGATTCGCGTTGGATGCGGGAGATCTACATCACTGGCACGGAAGGAATAATGCGCCACGATCCCGCAAACCGCCCTGCTGTCCGGCTGGTTCGCTAGGGTAGTGGGAGTGAAATCCAGGAAGGCAGAGGCGCAGCCGGTGGCTGAAGCACAACCGGTAAGTCAGGCACCCGCTCAGCTCGACGCGCGCATTGTCGCCCAGTGGGCTCGCCTCTCGGCCAGCCGGCTGCGCGAGCAGAGCCAGGCGATTAACGCCCTAAACGTCTTCCCAATCCCGGATTCCGATACCGGCTCCAACATGGCGCACACCATGACCACCGCAGTCTCGGCGGTCGACGCGCTGGAGGAAGGCGCCAGCCTCCCCGAGGTCACCATCGCCCTGGCCACCGGTGCTGTCCGTGGCGCCCGCGGAAACTCCGGTCTCGTGCTCAGCCAGGTGATGCGCGCCCTCGCCGAGGCGGCCTCGCAAGGCCACATCGACGGCCCCGCTGTGGCGGACACACTCTCGCAGTCGGTGGGCTTTGTCCGCACCGCAATCTCCACGCCCGTCGAGGGCACTGTCATTAGCGTGCTCGATGCCGCCGCCACCGCCGCCCACGAAGCCGAGCCGAACCTCGCGGACGTCGCCACCCGCGCGCTCCACGCCGCCGAGGAAGCCCTGGCCAACACCCCCAACCAGCTGCCCGTCCTCGCCGAAGCGGGGGTTGTGGACGCAGGCGGCCAGGGCCTGGTGGTGATCCTGCAGGCCTTGGTTGATGTTCTGGACGGTGCGGGTCTTATTGAGGACGCCCCCACGCCCGACCATGAGCGAACCCAGCAAGAGGTCGAGGTGATGTTCTTCTTCGAGGGGAACCTGGATGCTCTGCGGGAGCTGCTGGAAGCTCATGGCAACTCCGTGATCGTCGGACCCCTGGGCCCGGAATCCGGTACCGCGCACGTGCACACCAACCGCGCGGGCGAGGTCATCGAGAAGGCCTTCGCCCTGGGAACCGTCACCGACCTGCGTATCGAGGTTCTGCCCGCCGACGGGGAAGCCACCGACAGCGGAAACCTAAGCACACCAGCCCCCGCGAGCAACCAGGCGCGGGCGGAAAGCCAAGGACCGTTCATCGTCGCGCTCACGCCCACCGGCGGAGTCGCGCGACTTTTCGAGGCTGCGGGGGCGGTGGCGGTGGCGTCACCAAACAACAAAACCCTGGGTGAAGCAGTGCAGGGGCTGGGCGACGGGCCGGTTGCCGTGCTGACCAACGGGCAGGACGTCGCCGCGCTGCAGGGGTTAGACGGGACGCGAGAGGTCGACATCATCGATACGAAATCGCTGGTCGGCGGGCTGGCGGCGCTGGCGGTGAACGACCCCACCGTGGACTGGGACGACAATGTCGAGGAAATGATCGACGCGGTAGAGGCGCAACGCTTCGCCACGTGCCCGCCCGACACGATGGTCGATACCCTCAGCACAATGCTGGCCGACGGTGGCGAGCTGGTGACCCTATTGTGGAGCGACCCGGCGACTGACCAGACCGCCATCGATGGGCTGAAGGCAACCTTTGCCGAGCTGTACCCAGACGTGCAGATCGACGACCACCACATCGAACTACAAGGCAACGATTACGACCCGTGCCTGGTGCAGATCGGGGTGGAGTAGCCCATGCTGGGGTGGCAGGACTCGCGCCCGCTGTCGGTTGCGATCTCCAACGACCGCGCGAAGCGGCTGGCCGACAAGCCCGGCATCAAAACCATCGCCGATGCAGTGCTGAACTTCCCCGTCACCTACGCGCGGCTCGGCTCTCCGCAGGGGCTGGACGAGCTGCGTGTGGGAGAGAAGTACACCTGTGCCGGAGAGATCCTCAGCGTAGGGGAGAAAGACAACCACTCCGGGCGTGGACCCAGAAAATTTTTGACGTTCACCTTCACCGACGGCGTGCGGAGCTTCCGCTCCGCGCTGTTCGGGAACGTGGCCTACCACCGGAAGCGAATCAAGCGGGGCTCGATGATGCTGCTGCACGGCAAGCTTTCCGAGTTCAACGGCCAATGGGAGCTGAAGAACCCCAGCTACGTATCCATCTTGCCCGCCCTGGATGCGGAGTTCGGCATGTTCGGACCGCTAAAGACAATCGTGGACGTCATGGGCTCCGAGACCGCCGCCCAGGAGCTACTGGCCAAGCCGTGGATGGCCGGCTACAAACGCCGCCCCGGCACCTCCACCGCGGAGATGCTGGGAGTAATGGACCACGTACTGCGGGTCATGGACGAGCCCGGTGAGTTCCTGCCACTCCCGCGCCGCAACCCCGGCGCGCCCGCCTGGCCCACGGATGGAAAGGGCCGCCCGCTGATTAGCTTCGCCGACGCACTACGGCACATCCACCAGCCGAGCGAGGCCGGCCCCGAACCCGCTCGGCGCAGGCTGAAGTTCAACGAGGCGCTCGAGCTGCAGCTGGTCATGGCTCTACGGCGCAATGACGCCACCAAGCGCACCGGCATGGCGCTCGCGCCGGGTGAGAACGTGGAAAAGCTGATCGCGGGGCTGCCCTTTGACCTCAGCGCGGGGCAGAAGATGGCGCTGGAGGACATCGGCTCCCGTCTGGGCGGAACCACCCCGGCGAACCTGCTGCTGCACGGTGAGGTCGGCTCCGGCAAGACGATGGTGGCCTTGATCAGCATGCTCTGGGCCGTGGACTCCGGCTATCAGTGCGCTTTCATCGCGCCGACGGAAATCCTGGCGGTGCAGCACGCCCGCAGTCTGGTGAAGATGCTGGAGAACACCGACGTGCGAGTATCCGTACTGGTCGGCAGTCAGAAGCAGGCCGAGAAGCAGCGCACGCTCCTGGACCTGGTCTCCGGCCAAACCGACATTGTGGTCGGCACGCACGCGGTGATCCAGGACTCGGTGGAGTTCTACCGTCTGGGCATGGTGATCGTCGACGAGCAGCACCGCTTCGGCGTGCAGCAGCGCAACAAGCTGCGGGAATCCGCGCCGGTGGATGCGACCCCGCACATGATGGTCATGACCGCCACCCCGATCCCGCGATCTGTGGGCATGACGATGTTCGGAGACCTGACGCCCATCACGCTGGTCGGCAAGCCCGGCGGACGCGGGGCGATCGAAACAGTGGTGGTACCCGCCGACAAATACCGCTGGGTGCGGCGCGCCTGGGAGCGCATGGGCGAGGAGATCAAGGCCGGTGGCCAGGCCTACGTGGTAGCGCCCCGCATCGAGGGTCGCTCCGGTGTGGAGGAATGGTGTGAGCGGATCGCCACCGAGGAACTGCCCGGCTGCCGAGTGGCGATGCTGCACGGCAAGATGGACCCCGCCGACAAGGACCAGGTGATGCAGGACTTCGCCGCTGGGAGGATCGACGTGCTGGTCGCCACCACCGTCATCGAGGTCGGCGTGGACGTACCCAACGCCTCCATGATGATGATCCTGGAGGCAGAGAACTTCGGCTTCTCCCAGCTCCACCAACTGCGCGGGCGCATCGGCCGCGGGCGCCGGGACTCGCTGTGCCTGCTGCACACCACCGCCGCGCCGGATAGCCCCTCCTTCCACCGCCTGCAGGTGGTGGCGCAAAGCAACGACGGATTCCGCCTGGCGGAGGAAGACCTGAAGATGCGCACCGAAGGAGACATCCTGGGCCAGGACCAGTCGGGGCGGTCGGCGCGGAGGGCGCGTCTGCTAGACCTCAGCACCGACGGCGAGGTGATTGAGTCGGCCCGCGACTACGCCGAAGCGCTGGTGGCTTACGACGAACAATTAGCGCGCTCCTTGGTGGTGGACATCGAGATCGACGATCAGGACTTCATCGAAAGGAACTAGTCACCCCAGTTGCTAGACTCTGGGGCATGGAAATCTGTGCCCCATTTGCGGGAGTCGTGCACTTCCTCGTCGCCGACGGTGATGCCGTCGCCACGGGTGATGTTTTGTGCACGGTGGAATCGCTAAAGCTGGAAGCGCCCGTCCTCGCGCCGGGGCCTGGCGTGGTGCGCAGAAGCAACTCGCAGGACTATGTGGATGTGCACGGCGGGGACGTCCTGTTAAGGGTTGAAGCGCCAGAAGACACAGCAGTAAGCAAATAGGCAGGTTGAACGCAAAGCAATGACACGCATCATCTCTGGAACGGCTCGCGGACGCAGCATCAAGGTTCCTCCGGCGGGCACGCGCCCCACCTCCGACCGCGCCCGCGAAGGCCTGTTTTCCTCCCTGCAGGTTCGCTTCGGCTTTGTTGATGAAGTAGTGCTGGATCTTTTCGCCGGTTCCGGTGCCCTCGGTTTGGAGGCTGCCAGCCGTGGAGCCAAGGAGGTCACGCTGGTGGATAGTAGCGCCGCGGCGATCAAGGTGATCAAGGACAATGCCCACGTCGTGCCTGAGGCGAAGCTGCAGGTAGTGGAGGCGAAGGCGTCATCCTTCCTAGCCGCAGCACCGCGCAATCACTACACCATGGTGCTGGCCGACCCGCCCTACGAGCTCGCCGATGAGGCTGTTGCCGAGATGGTGGAAGCTCTCATTCCGGTTCTTACGAAGGACGCCGTGGTGGTGGTCGAACGCAATAGTGCCTCACCAGAGACCGCGTGGCCGGAGGGCTTTGAACCGACTGGGCAAAAGTTGAAGAAACGTACCTATGGCATTGCCCGCTTCGACATGGCGATTTGGCGGGGCGAGGGTTAGGTTAGGTGCCATGCGAGTAGTTTGCCCTGGATCTTTCGACCCCATCACGCTGGGTCACCTGGATATCTTCACCCGTGCTGCGGCCAACTGGGAAGAGGTCGTTGTTCTGGTGACATATAACCCGAACAAGAACGGCCTGTTCACCGCTGAAGAGCGTATCGAGTTGATCGAAAAATCGATCGCCGCTATCCCGGACGGCCCGCAGAACATCACTGTGGATACCTGGGACAAACTGCTGGTGGATTACCTAAAGGAAAACAATATTCAGGCGATGGTCAAGGGGCTGCGCAGCTCCCTGGATTACGAGTACGAGCTGCCGATGGCGCAGATGAATCAGCGCCTTTCTGGGGCGGAGACGTACTTCCTGCTGACCTCCCCGGAGTATGGGTATGTTTCGTCCACCTTGTGCAAGGAAGTGGCGAAGTACGGCGGTGATGTTTCCGGTCTGCTGCCCGAGCCGGTGGTTTCTGCGGTGGAGGAGAAGTTCCGCGGCTAACGCACGCAAAGCCGTGTCTAAACCTGTACTTGAGGTCAAGTGATGGCACAGTGGAGGCCATGTACAAGACATTCCAGGGTATGGATGACCTACAGCAAATGGTGGAGCAGGCCTATGGCGTGCCCATGACCTCTAACTGCATGGTTCCGCGCCGCGAGGTGCTGGACATTCTCGACGAAATGCGCAACGCAATCCCCATCGAAATGGATGATGCGCAGGACGTCCTCGACCACCGCGATGACATCATCGCCGACGCCCGCGACCAAGCCGATGCGACTATCGCCGACGCCAACTCCGAAGCTAATGCCATCGTCCAGGACTCCCAGGATCAGGCTGATCAGATTCTCAACGACGCCCAGACGCGCGCTACCAACACCGTCGCGCAGGCTGAGGATCAGGCAGATCGCCTTGTTAGCGATGCCCGTCGCGAGTATGACCAGGTAACCAGCCGTGCCGCCGACGAGGCCGAGCGCCTGGTCAGCGAAGGTAACGCCAGCTACCAACGCTCCGTCGACGAAGGTCTGGCCGAGCAGCGTCGCTTGGTTTCCGAGTCGGAAGTCGTGCGCAATGCACAGGCCGAAGCCAAGCGCATCATTGAATCCGCCCACGCGGACTCCGACCGCCTGCGCACCGAATGCGACCGCTACGTCGATTCCACCCTGGCAGACTTCGAGGAGACCCTCACCACCACACTGCGCACCGTCAATCGTGACCGCTCCGCTTTGCGCAAGGGCGCCGGCGCCTCCGGTTATCAGAACGACGGCGACCCCCACGGTTACCGTCAACAGCTTTAGACGGGTAGAAATAGGGGTATGAGTAACCCCTTCGTTCTTGCAGTCGGCGACATCCCAACTGGACTCAGCGAGCCGGTCGACGCCCAGGGGGCGTCACCAGTACCGTGGGGCGGCAACATGCTGGGCGTAGCCGAGGGCGCGCCCGTCGAAGTTCATGGAACCCTGGCGAACTTGGGCGAGGCGATTATGGCCACCTTGCAGGTAAGCGGTGAAGCTACGGGCACGTGCTCCCGTTGCCTGCAGAAGCTTTCCACCACCCTGGAATATTCCATCAGCGATGTGTTCGGCCTGACCCCGGACTTCATCACCACCGACGACAGCTCCGATGATGAGGACGACGTCGACGAGCCGCTGCTAGTGCACGACAATGCCATCGATATCTCTCAGCTGGTGATCGACGAAGCTGGCTTAAATGCACCCTTTAGCCCCGTGTGCACGGACTTTGGCGCCGAATGCCGCGAGGATACCCCGGCACCGGATGGCATCAGCGAGGAAGCTGAGGAAGAGGATCGTCCGGACCCGCGCTGGGCCGGGCTGGAAAAATTCAAGAACCTCTAAAGCATCGAGAAAGGCAATATAAAACCACATGGCTCGTAAACGCCGACTAACCGGCGAGGCCGCCCTCAACGCCGCCTACGGCAAGTCCGATCACACCCCGCTGCTTGCAGCCTGGGGCGTGGACCTTCCGGATGACCTTTTGTGTCTGGCGCTGACGCACCGTTCCTTCGCCAATGAAAACGGTAACCTGCCCAACAATGAGCGTCTGGAGTTCTTGGGCGATGCCGTGCTTGGCCTGGCCGTTGCGGAGCAGCTGTACCGTCAGTTCCCCGATCGCTCGGAATCCGACATCTCCAAGATGCGCTCCGGAGTGGTCAACATGTACGCCTTGGCCGGTGTGGCCCGCCGCCTGGGAATGGGGGAGTACATCCTGCTCGGACGCGGCGAAATGCTGACCGGAGGAAAGGACAAGCACTCCATTTTGGCGGACTCCGTAGAGTCCATGCTCGGCGCGATCTACCTGCACCACGGTTTTGAGATTGCTCGCGCCACAGTGCTGCGCCTGTTCTCCGACATGATTACCGAGGCTCCCACCACTGGCCTAAACATGGACTGGAAGACCGTGCTGCTGGAGAAGCTCTCTGAACTGAAGCTGCCGCTGCCCGCCTACGAGGTACGCGGCGAGGGGCCGGAGCACGATAAGACGTTCTACGCCACCGTCACCATTGGCGACCTGGTCACCCACGGCGAAGGCCACACCAAGAAGGTCGCCGAGCACGCTGCCGCCAAGCAGGCCGTGCAGAAGCTCAACGAGCGTGCCTGAGCTACCCGAAGTAGAGGTCGTCCGCCGCGGCCTCGAAGAACACCTGGTCGGCCGTCGCTTCACCGACGTTGAGGTCTGTCACCCGCGCGCCGTTCGCTCCGGCGATCCATCGGAGCTTGTTTCTTTTCTTCGTGACGCCACCTGTTCCGCCGTTCAACGCCGCGGAAAATTTTTGTGGATGGATTTTGGCCAAGATCTCCTCGTACAAGTGCACCTGGGCATGAGTGGCCAGATGCTCGTGGCCGAGCCCGGCCAGGTGCAGTCCCGACATGTGCGCATTCGGGCCGGACTTTCGGACGGCCGCGAGCTATGTTTCGTGGATCAGCGAACCTTCGGCGAGTGGCGACTGGAAAAGGCCGTGGCAGACCCGTGGGCAAAGGAGACCGAGGGGGCGTCAAAAAAATTTTTACCCCGCAATGTCCAGCACATTGCCGCAGATCCTTTGGAACCTGCGTTCAATGCCGCGCTGGCGGTGGAACGGATGAAGGCCAAACGCGCGGCTATTAAGACGGTGTTGCTTAACCAAGAGGTCGTCTCGGGAATCGGCAATATCTACGCGGACGAGGCGCTGTTTCTGGCTGGAGTGCGGCCCCGACGCAGTGCCGCGCTGCTTAGCCGACCGACACTGTACCGCGTTCTCAATGCAGCAGCAGAAGTGATGGAACGTGCCCTTGAACAGGGCGGAACCAGCTTCGACTCGTTGTATGTGAACGTCAACGGTGCGTCCGGCTACTTCTCGCGCTCGCTGAACGTGTACGGGCGCGGAGGCGAAGCCTGCAAGAGGTGCGGGGAGCCGATCAAGCGGGTTGTTGTCGGTGGGCGTTCCACACACTATTGTGCGGCATGTCAGACCTAGGGGACTGACATAACTTAGAACTTCCTGAACTGCGGTGATGGGTGAAAAAATAGGCGCGTGCATTTATTTTTGGCACTCGTTTCAGGTAAATTTCTCGCCATGGAAACAATTGAAAATTTCGTGGCGAATACGCTCAACGAAAATGTGTGGAAGATCATCCCCGTCTTCCTCCTCGCAGCCGGCGCGTACTTCGGCATCCGCACTCTGGTAGTGCAAATCCGCATGATTCCGGACATGTTCCGCTCAGTCAAGGAACCTGCGGTGGGCAAGAGTGGAGAGAACATCTCTGCTTTCCAGGCATTCAGTATCTCTGCGGCGTCTCGCGTGGGTACAGGCAATGTGGTGGGTGTGGCCATCGCGATTACCCTCGGCGGACCGGGTGCAGTGTTCTGGATGTGGATAGTCGCCCTGGTCGGCGGCGCAACCGCTTTTGTTGAGGCCACTTTGGCTCAGCTGTGGAAGTCCCGCGACAAGGAGGGGTATGTCGGTGGCCCGGCGTACTACATGACGAAGGGGCTGGGAGCGAAGCCGCTGGCGCTAATCTTCGGCATCGCCATCACCATCACCTATGGCTTTGTGTACAATGCCGTGCAGACCAACTCCATCGCGGAGGCCGCGGGTTCCTCCCTGCACTCCCTGAACCCCAATATTGCGCCCGATGCCACCTGGCTGAAGATCGCTACGGGCCTGCTGGTGGCCGCGCTGACCGCGTTGGTGATCTTCGGTGGCGTGAAGCGTATCGCCAACGCCACCCAGGTGATCGTGCCGCTGATGGCTACCGCTTACATTCTGCTGGGTGTGGTGGTGCTGTCCATGAATATCACTGAGGTTCCGGGCATGTTCGGAACGATCGTCGAGCACGCCCTGGGCATCAAGGAGATCGCCGGTGCCACCTTGGGCGCAGCGTTCATGAACGGCATGCGCCGTGGTCTGTTCTCCAACGAGGCCGGCCAGGGCTCCGCCCCGAACGCAGCAGCTACCGCTGCTGTGTCTCACCCTGTAAAGCAGGGCCTGGTGCAGACTCTGGGCGTATATTTTGACACCCTGATTGTTTGTACCATCACCGCCTTCATCATTCTGCTTTCTGACCCGGCCTACGGCGAAGGCGTGCAGACGGCCAACCTGACTCAGAGTGCACTGTCCGCCGAGGTAGGCGAGTGGGGTACTCACTTCATCACGATCATTCTGTTCTTCCTGGCGTTTTCCTCTGTGCTGGGCAACTACTACCTTGCCCAAGCCAACGTGGAGTACTTCACCAAGTCCAAGGCGAAGCTGAATACCTTCCGTGTACTTGTTGTCCTCTGTGTCTTCGGCGGTGCCATCGGCACGGTGCCGCTGGTGTGGTCCTTGGCTGACACTTTTGCGGCCACGATGGTCCTGATTAACCTCTGCGCAATCGTTCCGCTGGGTGGTGTGGCCATCAAGCTGCTGCGCGACTTCTCCCAGCAGAAGGCCGCGGGCCTGGATCCGATCTTCCACCGCGACAGCCTGCCGGAGCTTAAGAACGTCGAGTGCTGGGATGGCACGGACCCGGAGTGCCAGCGCCGCGAGGCTCATAACGGAGCAATAACCAACTAGTTGCGGATGAAATCGCCTGCACTTACCAGGAAACTCGCTACGTTCACGCTTGTCGGCGTGGTCGGGGCGTGCTTCGACTTCGGGACGAGGACACTGCTGCTCAATCTCGGAGTCATTGGCTTCGTCGCGCGCGCTTGCAGTTACATTGTGGGAAGCACGGTTGCCTACTACCTCAACAGCTTTTTCACGTTCCAGGGGGATCGTTCAGGAGCTGAGAAGGCTCGTGCCGCGGTGGTTTACACCATTTGCTTCATAACAGCAGTTGTCGTAGATGCTCTGATGCGACATTGGGGAGCAGATCTACCACACGCACTGTTCTGGTCGTGGTTCGTTTCCCAGGCCGTCGCTACGGTTCTCAACTTCGTGTTGCAAAACACTTGGGTGTTTAGGGCGCAGGAAGCTGCTTAGCGCCGGATCGCTTTGATAGCATCAAGCAATGCACTTAAAGTCGTTGACGCTCAAAGGATTCAAGTCCTTCGCGTCCGCGACGACCCTGAAACTAGAGCCAGGCATTTGCGCCGTGGTGGGGCCAAATGGCTCCGGAAAATCCAATGTCGTGGATGCCTTGGCATGGGTCATGGGGGAGCAGGGGGCGAAGACCCTGCGCGGCGGGAAAATGGAAGACGTCATCTTCGCCGGAACGGGGGACCGCAAGCCACTGGGGCGCGCGGAAGTCACACTGACCATCGACAACTCTGATGGCAAACTACCCATCGAGTACTCCGAGGTTTCCATCACCCGTCGCATGTTCCGCGACGGGGCCTCGGAGTACGAGATCAACGGAGCTAAAGCCCGTTTGATGGACATCCAGGAGCTACTCAGCGATTCCGGCATCGGCCGCGAAATGCACGTGATCGTCGGACAAGGCCGACTATCGCAGATCCTGGAATCCCGCCCCGAAGAACGCCGTGCCTTCATCGAGGAGGCCGCGGGTGTGCTGAAGCATCGGCGTCGAAAAGAAAAGGCGCAGCGCAAGCTCGTTAACATGCAGGCCAACCTCGACCGCCTGCACGACCTGACCGATGAGCTGCGCAAACAGCTCGGGCCACTCGCGCGGCAGGCAGAAGCTGCGCAGAAGGCGTCTGCGGTACAGGCCACCATCCGCAGTACACGCGTGCAGCTGGCCGCGCACAACGTCAAGCAGCTATCAGAGGAACTCAACGATTCCACGCGCCGCAGTGAGCTACTGGCCGAACAGCGCGCCGAAGTACAGGCGGAGCTGGAGGAACACAGCGAAACACTCGCCGTGACGGAAGAGGAACTGCGCACCGCCCTGGAGGAAGCCGAGGCGGCGAAGAACCTCTGGTACCGGCTATCCGCGGTGCAGGAAAAGAACTCCGCCACTCTGCGTATTGCCAGCGACCGTGCAGAACAGGCTCAGGTTGCTGAATGGTCCGGTCCGGACCCGCAGGAGCTGCTGGAACGTGCCGAGCGCGCCGCCGAAGAACAGGCGGAGCTTGAAGAGAACGTCGAGATCGCGGCCGAAAAACTGGAAACCATCGCCGAACAGGTCGCCGAAGCCGAGGAAGCAGCTCGCGCTGCCGAGCAAGAACACTTTGCACAAGTCCGCGCCATCGCCGATCGACGCGAGGGCGTGGTTCGCCTGCTGGCTCAGCACGAGGCCGCCGCTACTCAGCGCGACAACGCCGTCGCGGAGGTCGAGCGACTGCAGGATAGCGCCGCCGAGCAACAGGAAACTCTCGACGGGTTGCTAGAAGACATCACGGAAGCCGAGGAAGCTCTGCGCGAAACCGAGGCCTCCGGGGGCGACCTGGAGGAAACCCGCGCCCAGGCCGACCGCGAGGCCGCCGGAGCAGAAGAGCGTGCCGAACAACTCCGCGCCGAGCAGCTCCAACTAGAGCGCGATATTGCAACCGCCGAAGCCACCATCGCCGCCTGGCAAGACCGACTGACCCCCACCGATGGCGCTGCGGTTGTCGTCCGCGCTGCCGACAAGCAGGGCATCGCTACTCGCCGCCTAGCCGAGCACCTGCATATTCGCGACGGATGGGGTGCCGCCGCGGCCGCAGTGTTGGGCGATGCGGCGAGCTCGGGAATTGTCGCCCCTCTTTCCGACGCCCTCATCTCCGCCCTCACTGATGCCCGCGAAGGCCGCGCGGTGCTGTTGGATCCTACGACTCCAGAAGGTGCAGAGGGGACGGGGGCAACCTTCCGCCTGGAAACCGAGGTGTCTGCGGGGACATGGCTACTTGACCTGATGGACGTTCCCCACGATCTGCTGCGGCCCCTGACCGCTCTGCTGGTGGATGTTGTGGCAGTGGACAGCGCCAGTGATGCACGCAAGGTTGTAGCCGCCGACCCGCGCCTGCGAGCCGTGACGAAGGACGGTTCCGTCTACGGCGCCGGCTGGGTCGCCAGCGGCTCTGGCGGCACGACCCCTGTCGAGTTGGCGGATAGAATCGCGGCGGAAACAGAGGGCGTCACCAAGAAAAAGAAGGAACTAGACGACCTGCAGGCAGCGCTGTCTGGCGCACTCGATGCGGCAAGTGATTTACGTACTGCCGCGGCTGCGGCGCGTGCGGCAGAACAAGAACACAGGGCGTTGCGCGATGCGGCGGCCAAGCGCCTCAGTGCGCTGCAAAAACAGGGCGAGGCCGCACAACGCCAACTTGAGCGCAGCACCGCCGAGCAACAGTCCGCCGAGCAGCGCCTGGCACAGGCCACCGAACAGCTCGACGAGCTGGCCGATCGCGTGGCGCGAGTCGATGACGAGGAACACACCACCGAACCCTCGTCGGCTGAGCGCGATGCCGCCGCATTGCATCTATCACAGGTCAAGGCAATGGAAATGGAGGCGCGCTTAGCGCAGCGCACGGCGGAGGAGCGCGCCCAATCCACTCGCGGCAAGGCTGAGAACCTACGGCGGCAAGCCCGGGCGGAAGAGGCCGCGCGCAAGCACCACCAACAGCAACAAGTACGCCGTGCCGCCGCGCGCGAAATGGCCACCTGCGTGCGCGAGCAGGCGCAGCGAATCGCCGACCGAATCAGCGACGCGCTGGCCACCGCCGAGACCAACCGCTCGCACACCGAGCAAGCGCACAAGCAGTGGCAGACCACGATGGCACAGCAGCGCGACAAGGTCTCTGCCCTGACCGCGCAGCTGGGGCGAATGAACGACAACGCGCACACCGCCGAGCTGGCGCGTACTCAGGCGCAGGTGAAGATCGAGCAAGCCGTGGCGGGTGCAATGGAGCAGCTGGGGCTTACCGCCGAGCAGCTACTGGCCGAAGAACTGCCAGAAGATTTCGACGCGACCGCCACCAAGGCCGAGCTAAAGAAGGCGGAGAAGGCGCTGAACTCGCTGGGCAAGGTGAACCCCCTGGCGCTGGAGGAGTTCAAGGCGCTGGAGGAACGCTACAGCTTCCTGGCCCAGCAGCTGGACGATGTGGAGCGGGCTCGCAATGACTTGCACGAGGTCATCGCCGACGTGGATGCCACGATCCTGCAGCTGTTCACCGAGGCGTGGGAGGACGTTGAGGTGGCCTTCCCGCAGGTATTCAGCACCCTGTTTCCGGGTGGCGCAGGCCGGTTGGTGCTGACCGACCCGGATGACATGCTGACTACCGGCATTGAGGTCGAAGCCCGCCCGCCGGGCAAGAAGGTCAAGCGCCTGTCGCTGCTGTCGGGTGGCGAGAAGTCCCTGACGGCACTGGCGATGTTGGTGGCCATCTTCAAGGCACGCCCGAGTCCGTTCTACGTGATGGACGAGGTCGAGGCCGCGCTGGACGACGTGAACCTGCGGCGCCTGATCGCCCTGTTCGAGGAGCTGCGGAAGGATTCGCAGCTGATCGTGATTACCCACCAGAAACCCACCATGGATGTGGCGAATGTTCTCTATGGCGTGACCATGCGCGGCGACGGTGTGACCAGGGTGATTTCGCAGAGGATGGCTCCCGAGAAGACCGGCTGAGCCCTCGCGTAGGATGGTCGCGTGAGTTCCAGTGAGAAGATTCCAGCCAGTCCAATCTCCGACCTACAAGATTCCCTCTTGCCATGGGCCTCGTCTACCGAGGCGGCTCTCGCCGGGAAGCTGGCGGAGGTGGAACTCTTCGTAGAACTGGATATCGACGGCGACGAGCTGGAGCGACTGAGTCGCTTCTTTGGCACGTTTATCGCCCGCCAGGTCGCTGCTGGTTCCACCGAAGAGGCTTTGCTGCAGGCATGTCCCGCGCTGACGATTGCCACGTTGCTGTCCCGCGCCGCGCGGTTCAATGAGGTCTCGGAGCTGCCCGCGGAGTACTGGTACGGCCTTGGTTTGGAGCCGACGCCCACACGTACCCAACTGATCGAGGGACGCTTCGCAGAGCTGCTTTCCGCCGCCGGGCTGGATCCGATGGATGCCGTATCCGGAGGGCCAGATGGCGAACTCGGACGTTTGTTCGCTCACGTTGGCATTGCCTCGGACTGGGTGCCCGAGTTGATCGAGCTGGTGGAAAATCGACGGGCGGAAGACACCGATGCAACCCCTTCCAGCATCGCCGAGGGGATCGTCGCCGAGTTGGCTGACGAACCCCGCCAAGTTGGTCCACTGTGCGCCACGCTGCCTCAGACCGCAGAGAAACTGATCGCTCCGATCGTGGAGGTCGTCTCCCATGCCGCTGTCCACCCCGATACTTGGGAATACACCCTCCCGCCAGTGGAGCTACCGGCACTCATCCAGGAGGATGTGATTGAGGAGCTGCGGGAAAGGCCGGTAGGCACGCAGGATCGGCGTCATAGCGTGGGAGTGGCGCACCGCGAAGATCAGCCGCGCCTACAGCTAGACACACTCCGACAGCGCGTTGTGCTGCGACTTCCCGCACAGTCCCTGGAAACCGGGGGACAGGTACACACTGAGGTGCGTTGGCGAGTCGACTTCGATGGTGCGCCCGCGGCGTTTCGCACGATGCACGCCGACAACGCCGGGAGGGCGGTTTCCGAGATCCTGGATATTCCCGTCCGCCAGCCGCTGCGCAAGGTGAGCGTTCGCAACGCCAACGACGGCCAGCACTGGCAGCTGCCGCTGGTCGATACCGAAGATCCAGTACTGGTATTCACCATTCGCGGCGCGGACCTGACAGGGCGCGTGTCCCTGCACCACCAACAGGTCTATGTAGTCGTGCCCGCCGAGACCACGGCGGTGGATCCGGTGACCGGGGCGGACATCCCGGTGATGGAAGAACAACCCATGAAGAGTTGGAGCGGCTGGGTTATTCGCCTGCTGGACCTCAGCGAATGCCTGAGTCTGCACATCGCCAAGCCCGGTGAACATAGCCCCTCCATGGCTGGAGTGCGCGCGGTGGATCCGCGCCAGCGCGCCCAGTTCGTGGAGCCCGATGACGTGGTCGGTGGCGTGGAGACCACTAGCGGTAAGGTCATCCACTCCGAAAGCCTGCAAGTAGAGTTCCCACCGACAATCTCCGGTGCGGAGGAGATCTGGTACCTGTCGGTATCGTCTTATGCGGGACCAGGCGAAACCGGCGAGGCGGTATCTGAGGAAGAACCGCTGGAAGTGCCAGCGGAAGGCGGCGTATTCGACGTCTTTGACCCCGAGGCGTGGGATAGCCCTTGGGTGGGCGAGTACCTGGTGCGTCTGCGTGGCCCCCGCAACGAATCCTTCCGTCACGAATACGCCCTGGTGGAGGGGCTTTCTCTGGAGATGGAGTTCGGCGGCCCCAGCACCCAAACCCGCCTGCCCATGGCTGGAGGCTTAAGCCCCGTGACAGTGCGCTTGATGCCAGGGGAAAAGCCCTTCGAGAAAATTTCGCCGCAGAAACTCGGCCCCACGGATCGCTTTAGCACGACCGTCGTGGAGACCGAGGCCGGCGACGCGTTGCCCGTCATCGTGAAGCCTTCCCGACTGCGCTACCAACTGACGATGCGGGGCGAAGCCCCGATGTGGCGCACCGATCCCATTGAAATCTCCGCCCGTGCGATCGACACCCAAACCCGGTTCCGCGTGCGCCCCGGGTTGCGCCCAGGTATGGGTTCGAAGGCGGAAAACCTGGCTCTCATGGGGGACGCACGCGTAGTGATCCGCAACCACCACGGCGCGCCGGTGCGCACCCTGAAACTACAAACCATCGACGAGGTGACCTGGTTCGTAGACCTCGCCAGTGCAGAAGCCTCCCTAGCCACGATGGCCTCTGGATCCATCGAACTGGAGTTTGTCGAAGACCGTCGCGTGAGTGTGCGTTTGGCGCGCATCGTGCCTGCCTTTAACTACACGGCCGACGTCGATGGCTCCACGCTGCGTATTCTGAGTGATTCCGAGGACGTGCCTGTGCAATTCGGCGCCCCAGGTGCTGGAGCTTGGGTGTGGCCAAACACCGCCCCCTGGCAAGCGGCATCCTTCGTGGAACTGACTGCCGCCCCCAAGGGGAGCGCGGCCATCGCACACGGCGAGCTTCCCGCAGATCTAGTGGGCGCAGGTCCTTTGAGCGTGCAGCTATTCGGCCGGGATCGCTTTAACTACCTTCGCGCACCCGTCGCCGCCGGCCCGCACAGTGCAGTTGCCGAGGCCGAGGGCTACTACGGTGCTGGCGCCGAAGGCAGTGGACTAGATGGCGAAACTGATCCGTGGGTGCAGCTCTCTGCCTTCCTGGCGGGGGAGTCCGACCAGCTTCCCTGCGACGCAGCCACCTTGTCCACGCTGTGGGACGTGCAGGCCGGCTGGCTGCGCGGACGCTTCGACGTGCTGGATAAGCTGCGTACGGCGCTGACGAACAATCCCCGCGAGTCCGTCCACGCCATGTCCCAATCTCTCGTGTCCGCGGCGGATCGTCCCGCCCAGTTCATCCTGTCCGGGCTGGTTCACTCCACCTTGGTGGGAGCCGACGTCGAACGCTCGAACACCCCGTGGATCGCAGCCCTTGAGGTTTTGGGCGACCTATCGCTGGTGGATACCGAGGGGGCGTCAGAAGAGAAAGAACAAGACAAGCGCCTAAAAGAAGAGCTTAAGAAGATCGCCGGGCAACCTGTAGTGCAAACGGTGGATACCGGCCGCGATGTGTCCCTGGATACAGCCTGCATCGACAACACGACCGTGCAGATCGCGCACATGGACCCCGCGCAGCAAAAGGCCGTGCTGGATATGTTCTTCGGTAAGGCCGGTGTGGTGCCTGGAGCTTTGAGCGAAGAAAATAGTCGCCTGATCGCTGTGTTTGAGACTTTCAATAAGCGGCAGGAGCTCTCCGAGCTGCTGGGTGATCCGGAGCTCATGAAGACCGCCGTAACCCTTCTGCGTAAGGTCAAGGCAGCCAACCGTCAGCTGTACTTGTCTGCACGCGTGCGCTTCGACAAGCTCGACGGAGTAGATACCGACAACCCGGAAAACCGTTGGGCATTGGCTCCCGTGATTTCCATGGTGTTCGCTCTGGCTACGCGCATGTACGCACACAAGAAGATGTCCAGCCTCGGCAAGCTGCTCAGTGCCTACCCCGGATGGGCTGCCATGGCGCGCTTGGTTCCGGACCTGGTAACCGGAGATATTGTGATGGCAGATGCGATGGTGCGCGGCGTGTTTGGCCCAACCGTATAGGTGGAAGTGCATAATTCGTTGAGTGAATGTTTATCGCAGAAACGCTCAATGGAGAAGCGATAGAACACAGGTTGACGCAGCGACCCCGGAGTTCTTCCCGCGTTTTATCGGCACCATCCTGTGCGCCTATGCCCTGATAGCACTGGTGCTCAGCATATCCACGGCAGCGCGCGTGCACGTCCGCCACCTGCTGGTGGTGATGGACAACGTCTTTCTCCCCGTACCGGTGCCCTCCGTCGCATGGTCCGCCGCACTATTGGTGCTGGGAGTCGGGCTATACAAAGCAAAGCGCGCTGCCTGGGTGGTGGCGGTTGCCGCGCTGCTGGTTCTCAACGTTAGTAACGTCATCCTCCTGTGCCTGCCGCAGTACTTCGACGAAGGCCCGCAGTGGGCGCACTCGCTGTTTATTACTGGCATGGGCGTGCAGCTCCTGCTGTTAATTTTGATGCTGCGGCAGCGCAGGGACTTCTACACTCACACCGTGAAGGGAGCAATCCTCACTGCGTTTCTGGTGTGGCTTGGAGGCACCGTTGCGGTTTTCCTTATTGCCCTGGTGCTGGTGCACTTCTTCCACGGCGACCTAGCACCGGAATGGAGCACACTGTGGGCTTTGAACCACTCCGCCGGTTTCTCCCTGTTTAACCACACCTACGTAGTCGGGCATCCGCCGAAGTTCGTGAGCTTCCTCGTTTCCGCCCTCGCGGCACTGGTGTTGCTGGTGGCTGGGCTGCTGTTGCTGCGCTCGCACCGTGACGAGTTCGGTATCAGCGCCGAGGATGAAAAAGCCATACGCGCCCTCATTCGACGCTTCAACGCCAACGACTCCCTGGCATACTTCGCTACCCGGCGCGATAAGTCAGTTGTGTATGAGCCTAAAGGCCGGGCAGCGGTGACGTACCGCATCGAGGCTGGCGTCTGCCTGGCGTCAGCTGACCCGATTGGCGATCCCAGGTACTGGGATGAGGCAATCGTCGCCTGGTTGGAACGCGCACGGTCATTTGGATGGGTGCCCGCTGTGATGGGGGCGTCCGAACCAGGAACGAGAGCCTACGAAAGACACGGGCTGAGCTCGATCCACCTGGGGGACGAGGCCGTCATCGATACACAGCACTTCCACCTATCCGAACTGCGTGAGGTTCGGCAAGCGCGGGCGCACGCGCACAAGGCTGGGGTGCGCGTGCGGATTCGCCGCCACGGCGAGCTCAGCGCCGAAGAGATGCAGCACGTCGAAGAACTTGCCGACAAATGGCGCGACACCACCGACGAACGTGGTTTCTCTATGGCGCTGGGAAGGTTAGGCGATCCGCAGGATAAAGACTGCCTGTTGGCCGAGGCGCTGGTGGGCGAAGAAACAGTGGCGGTGCTTTCGTTTATCCCGTGGGGTCTAAGCGGTGCCTCGCTGGACCTTATGCGCCGCAGTCCTAAGGCACCGAATGGCACGGTCGAGGCAATGATCGTCGCGTTGTGTACAGAGGCGAACCTGCAGAAGCTCTCTCTTAACTTTGCTGTTTTCCGTGAGCTGTTCGCCAGCGAAGATGCCGTGGCCGTGGGGCCGATTCGCAGGCAAGCGCGTCGGGTGCTGTCGTATTTGTCGAAGTGGTGGCAGATGGAAACGCTGTACCGCTCTAACCAGAAGTACAAGCCCGTCTGGATTCCACGTTATGTGTGTTATCCGGATTCGCTGTCGATGGCGCGCGTCGGTTTCGCCTCCGGCATTGCCGAGGGCTTCGTGCCGACGGTGGGTGCGCTTTTCAGCCGCTCTGAAGAGACACACCGTGAGCAGGCGGCCACCGGCCAACCGGAGGCTGCCCAGGCGTTGAACTACGTGGAGCAGCTCACGGATGCCAATAAAAAGTCCGCCAGTGAGCAAACTGCGGTGCGTATCAGGAAGGCCATGGCGTTGCGGGTGGCAGGCGCGGAGCCGTGGCCTGTCGCGGAGCGGGCCGATGATGGTTCTGCCCTTGCCCTTACTCAGTGTGTCGAGGTTGCAGAGGGTAGTGACGCCACCGGTGCCGGGGAATTGCGGGTAGCAGGAAGGATCGTGGCGAAGCGCGACTTCGGTGCGCTGACATTTATTGACCTCCGTGATGCGTCGGGGAAGTGCCAGATCATTGTGGAGGCGCCGGAGGAGAAACTCAGCGCACGTGTCCGGGCACTGGATCTAGGTGACCTGATTGCGGCGACGGGTACTCGCGGGCAGTCGCGTTCCGGTGAGCCTTCGCTGCTGGTGCGCAGTATCGACATTGAGGCAAAGGGGCTGCACCCCTTGCAGCGCCGGGGCGCTGGCATTGTGGAGGTCAATGAGCGTCTGCGTGCTCGCAGCGTGGTGAATGCCGCGATCCGCAGTACCTTGGATGGGCTGGGTTTTGTGGAGGTGGAAACACCGATCCTGCAGCGTGTCCACGGTGGCGCCAATGCGCGACCTTTTAAGACTCGTAGTAATGCGGCCAACCAGGATCTTTATCTGCGCATTGCACCGGAGTTGTATTTGAAGCGGTTGCTGACCCAGGGGGCGGAGCGGGTATACGAGCTGGGACGCGTGTTCCGTAACGAAGGGGTGGATGCAACGCACAACCCGGAGTTCACCACGGTGGAGGCGTATGAGGCGCACGGTGACTATGAGACGATGCGGGTGGTGGCTCAGCGAATCATCCAAGCTGCCGCGACTGCCTACCGGGGCGAGCCAGTGGTGATGGATCCGCAGGGCAATGAGGTGAGTATCGCTGGGGACTTCCCAGTGAAGACCGTCTACGGGGCCATTAGCGAAAAAGTCGACCAGGCTGTCACCCCGGATACTGAGTTCGAGACGCTGTTGGAGCTTTGTGCGGCCCATGGCATTGCCACCCAACCGGGGTGGGATGCAGGCGAGATTGTGCAGGAAATCTATGAACAGTTGGTGGAGTGCACAACCACTACGCCGACGTTTTACACGGATTTTCCGACGAGCGTATCCCCATTGACTCGCCAGCACCGCAGCCAGCCTGGCGTGGCCGAGCGCTGGGATTTGGTGGCCTGGGGAGTGGAACTTGGCACAGCGTATTCGGAGCTCACCGACCCGCTGGAACAACGCGATCGCCTGGAAGCTCAGTCATTGAAGGCAGCAGGTGGCGACCCGGAGGCGATGGAAGTCGATGAGGCCTTCCTGGATGCTCTAGAAAACGGCATGCCACCAACTGGTGGCCTGGGCCTGGGCGTGGACCGGCTTATCATGCTGCTGACCGGCCGCTCGATCCGCGGAGTGCTTAGCTTTCCAGCCCACCCCGGCGGACAATAAACGGAAAGGCTAGTTTGAGGCCGGATCGCCAGGTCTTGAAGTTATGCCCGCCATCGACCTCGCTGTAGCTCGCTTTCATTCCCGCGTTCACTGCCACTTTGTGAAGGTGCTTGAGGTCGCTGGTGGCCTCCGAGTCGGCGCGCCCGGCAATAAACATGCCCGCGGTGCGCGGGTACTTGTGTTTCTTCATGAGGTCCTCGGGGTTGTGCGCCTTGAACCTCACTTCCGATCCACCGAAGAAGTCCTGCACAGTGGAGTCGTGTCCGATCCCGTCGTCGGGAGTCCGCTCGCCGGAGATGTCGACGAAACTGCCGTAGACATCCGGGTGGTTTGTTATGACCTGCAATGAGCAGGTTCCCCCGTAGGAAAGCCCACCGAGGGTCCAGGTGTGCTGGTCGGGGTTGGGGGAGAGGTTCTGTTGGATCCAGTGGGGCAGATCCACCGTCAGGTAGGTTTGCACTTTGCCCTTGTTCGAGTCGGTGCACACTGGATTTTCCCATGTTCCACCCGTCGCATCGGCAGAAATGATGATCGGTGCCGCACCATCGTGCTGCTGTTGGTATTTGCGGGCGACGGTGTTGGCGTCACCGGTGTCGAACCATTGGTCGGGATCTCCTGGAATGCCCGCCAGCAGCACGAGCACAGGCAGTTGCGGCCGCGGGGAGCTGAACCAGGCCGGTGGCAGGTACACGCGCATGTCGCGTGCGTGAAACTGAGATTTTTCCTTCGGTGCCGAGACGTTGAGCATGCTGCCCTCCGTAGGGAGGTTGTCATGCCGTGCCTTGCGCCATTCCTTCAGCGGGATTGACTGCGCTTTCGGGAGTTCGTCCACGCTATTAAAGGTTCGCAGCTCGACTGGGTCTACCTCTCCGACGTCCGGATAGAGTTCATAGGACTGATTTGCCACTGCCGCGCCGCCGACGGCGAGTACCGCGACGAGCAGTAGCGTCCAGATCTTTTTTATTGACGCCTTTACGCACCATGCGGCCATGTTTCCAGCAAGGATGATGGCGGCTGCGCCTAGCACGAGGCGTATTCCGATTTCTGACCACGGAGTGGTGGTGCCCCACAGCAACGCCGCGAGGCCGCCACAGGTCAGAACTACGGTCACGATAATGGACCAGATAATTGCCCTCTTGCGACGTCCCGGGGGATCGTTGGGAAGTGAAAAGTGAAGCGCAATGAGGGTACTGAGAATCAGGAACCAAGTGATTACTTCCGGCCAGGTTCCGGTGAGGGGGATGCTGCGAACATACTCAGGCACGAAGTCACATCTTAGACCGAAAGTGGAAAAACAAGATATGAGTCGGCATCGATGCTGAAGTTCTGATTCACTGGAGGCTATGAATACTGTTGTGATGTGGGTCCTTATTGGACTTTTGGTTCTTGCCATTATCGTGGCGATTCTCGTTGTTCTGGGGCTACGCCGGAAGAAGGCGAAGCAGGTCTCCTTTGAAAAGAAGGAGGAGATCGAGCAGAAGAAGCCAAGCAGCGGCGATTACAAGGCGCAGGGTGGCTTCAACTTCACCGCTGGTGGTGGGGAAGCCAAGCAGCCGGAGTTGCGGCCTGACCAGGAGCTGAAGCAGTCGGCACCAACTCCGGAACCAACCCCCGAACCGGCACCAACCCCAGAACCGGAAGCTCCGAAGTCGGTGCCCACCCCGGCACCTGTGGCAGAACCCGAGCCAACTGAAGAGCCGGAGCCCACTGAGGAACCAGAACCCACTGAGGAACCAGTAGAAACGCCCGAGCCGGAACCGGTGCCAGAACCGGAACCGGTGGAAGAAACCACACCAGAAGAGCCCGCACCAGAAGAGCCCGCACCAGCGGAGCAGCGCGAGGAGATCGCCCCAGTGCAGGGGCGCCTGGGCAAGCTGCGTGGCCGCATGTCCAAGTCCCAGAACGTCATCGGTCGTGGCGTGCTGGGTATCTTGAGCGCCGGTGACCTAGACGAAGACGCATGGGAGGAAATTGAAGACACCCTCCTTATGGCCGACTTAGGTACCCCGACGACCATGAAGGTTGTTGATGACCTTCGCGAGCGCATCGCAATCAATGGCGTATCCAGCGAGCAGGAAGCTCGCGCCATGCTCCGTGAAGCGCTCATTGATGCCTGCAAGCCGGACATGGATCGCTCCATTAAGGCCATGCCCTACGACGGCAAACCAGCGGTGATCATGGTGGTGGGCGTCAACGGAACTGGCAAGACCACCACCACAGGCAAGCTGTCGCGTGTGCTCATCGGTATGGGACACAAGGTGCTTCTGGGTGCGGCCGATACGTTCCGTGCGGCTGCAGCTGATCAGCTAGAGACCTGGGGGCGTCGAGTAGGGGCAGAAACAGTCCGTGGCGCCGAGGGCGCAGACCCCGCATCCGTGGCCTTCGACGCAGTGGCGAAGGGCATCGACGCGGGCGTAGACGTCGTACTTGTCGATACCGCCGGTCGCCTGCACACCAGCGTCGGCCTGATGGATCAGCTGGGCAAGGTCAAGCGCGTGGTGGAAAAGAAGGCCAAGGTCGACGAAGTACTGCTGGTGCTGGATGCAACTGTCGGCCAGAACGGCCTCATGCAGGCGCGCACGTTCCGCGAGGTTGTGGACATCTCCGGCGTGGTTCTCACCAAGCTCGACGGCACTGCCAAGGGCGGCATTGTCTTCCAGGTGCAAGAAGAGCTCGGCGTGCCCGTGAAGATGGTGGGCCTTGGCGAGGGCGCGGACGACCTTGCCCCCTTCGAAGTGGAAAGCTTCGTGGACGCACTCTTGGGCTAGAACCTTTGTGGGCTAGAACCCCGCTGGGGTAGAAAAACCACCCCGCCGGGCAGCTTCCATACAAAAAATTTTTTAAGTCAACCCCGCATGTGTGACGCGTGCGGGGTTGATTGCGTTTTTGGGTCAGAAATCCAGTGATCTGCGTCTCAAAAATTTTTTAAGCTACCGAATGCGTAATCGGGACTGCTTAGTCTTTGCCTCACAAGTGCTGAGACTCACAGATATGGATGAAACCATGACCCCAGACCAACTTGTACTTTCCTCCGGAAATTCAGCGTGGATGCTCATCAGCGCGTCGCTGGTGCTGCTCATGACCCCCGGACTCGCATTGTTCTACGGCGGAATGACGGGACGCCGTCAAGTCCTGAACATGATGATGATGTCCTTCGGTGTGATGGCCCTCGTCCCCGTCCTGTACGTACTGTGGGGCTGGTCAATGTCCTACGCGGGCGAGGACATCGCGGGGTTGTTCGGTAACCCCTTCACCGCATTCGGACTTTCTGGCCAATTTTTTGACGCCGCGGGCCAGCCCATCGAAGGTGCGAACGGCTACCCGAATGCCATCGACATTGGCTTCCAAGTAACCTTCGCCATCATTTCCACTGCAATCATCTCCGGTGCGCTAGCGGGGCGCGTGAAGTTCGCCGCTTGGTTGGCCTTCGCAGGCGCCTGGGTCACGTTGGTGTACTTCCCTCTGGCCCACATGGTGTGGGGCGGTGGCCTGCTTGGCGATGGTGAGCGTTCCATCGCCGCATGGATGTTCGGCACGACCGAAGGGGAGGCCACAATCGCCCCGATCGACTTCGCCGGTGGCACTGTAGTGCACATTTCCGCGGGTACGGCAGCGTTCGTTTTGGCGCTGATCGTCGGTAAACGAGCCGGTTTCCCAACGAAGGTGGGGCGCCCTCACAATCTGCCGATGGTGATGCTCGGCACGGCGCTGCTGTGGTTCGGATGGTACGGCTTCAACGGAGGCTCGGCGTTCGCCGCGGATGGTATTGCGGGGATTTCCTGGGTGAACACTACTGTCGCAGCCTCAGCTGCGATGCTCGGATGGATGTGCTGTGAGACGATCCGCGACCGCGCCGCAACGTCGCTAGGCATTGCCTCTGGCGCCGTCGCAGGGTTAGTCTCGATCACCCCGGCAGCGGGAACGTTGACGCCGCTGACCTCCATCATTCTCGGATTCGTAGGTGGCGTCATCGCATGTATGGCTATCGGGCTTAAATACCGCTTCGGGTACGACGATTCCCTCGACGTTGTCGGCGTACACCTAGCCGCTGGACTGTGGGGAACCGTTGGGTTGGCACTATTGTCCAAGGACAATGGGCTGCTCACCGGCGGTGGAAAGGATGGCCTCAAGCTACTGGCTGTGCAGATCGTGATCGCTGTCGTGGCGATGGTAGTTTCCGGTGTGATTACGTATCTGCTGGCGCTGCTTATTAAGGCCACCATCGGCTGGAGGGTCGACGACGGAGATGAAGATACGGGCATCGACTTGGTGGAGCACCGCGAGTCCGCCTACGACCTCAAAGTCACATCCAGTTCGCACATCCGTAGTCTGTACAACGCCCCGCACAAGGGAGAAGAAGAATGAAGCTCATCACCGCAGTGATTAAGCCTTTCACACTGCCTGATATCCGGCAGGCACTCGAGTCCATTGAAATCCACGGGTTGACCGTCAGCGAAACTCAAGGCTTTGGCCGTCAGCGCGGACACAGCGAGGTATATCGCGGCGCCGAGTTTGCGTCGGACTTCGTGCCGAAAGTCAAGCTAGAGATCGTCGCGGCAGACGCGTCAGTGGACCGCATCGTCGACGCGATCGTCGGCGCGGCCTGCACCGGAAAAATTGGCGATGGCAAGATCTGGGTCACACCGGTAGACGAGGTGATCCGCGTACGCACCGGCGAGCGCGGGGAGGCCGCACTGTAACATGGCCGGCTGAATGTGACTGTTCCGTTGGCCTCTGGCTAAGCTGGGAGAGTTAAAAGCCACCTTTCGATACCTACAAGGGAGCACTCACTAGTGTTTGAGTCTTTGTCAGACCGCTTGCAATCTGCCATGAAGGGCCTTCGTGGCAAGGGCAAGTTGTCCGAGGCTGATATCAATGCCACTGCTCGCGAGATCCGCCTTGCGCTGTTGGAGGCAGACGTATCCCTACCGGTGGTGCGTGCCTTCATTAAGCGCATTAAGGAACGCGCCGCGGGGGCAGAGGTATCCGAGGCTCTCAACCCCGCCCAACAGGTCATCAAGATCGTCAACGAGGAGCTCAAGGAGATCTTAGGTGGCGAAACCCGCCGCTTGAACCTGGCCAAGCACCCGCCGACAGTCATTATGCTGGCCGGTCTGCAGGGCGCTGGTAAGACGACCCTGGCCGGTAAGCTAGCTCTGCACCTAGCCAAGCAGGGCCACACTCCGATGCTTGTGGCTTGTGACCTGCAGCGTCCAGGTGCGGTGCAGCAGCTGCAGATCGTCGGTGAGCGCGCCGGGGTAAAGACTTTCGCCCCAGATCCGGGAACCAGCTTGGATTCCCATGAGCACGAGATGGGCACCAGCCACGGCGATCCCGTCGACGTCGCCCAGCGCGGTATCGAAGAGGCTTATCGCAGCCAGCACGACATCGTCATTATCGATACCGCGGGTCGCCTGGGTATCGACGAGGAGCTCATGCGCCAGGCGCGCAATATTCGCGATGCGGTGGAGCCCGACGAGGTGCTCTTTGTTATTGACGCCATGATCGGCCAGGATGCCGTTACGACTGCCGAGGCATTCCGCGATGGCGTGGATTTCACGGGTGTCGTCCTGACGAAGCTGGACGGTGACGCCCGCGGTGGTGCCGCCCTGTCTATCCGCGAGGTCACCGGCAAGCCGATCCTGTTCGCCTCCACCGGCGAGAAGCAGGAAGACTTCGACGTCTTCCACCCGGACCGCATGGCCAACCGCATCCTCGGCATGGGTGACGTGCTCACCCTGATTGAGCAGGCCGAGCAGGTATTGGACGCCGAAAAGGCCGAAGACTCTGCCATGCGCATGGCCTCCGGCGACCTGACGCTCGAGGACTTCCTCGAGCAAATGTTGATGATCCGCAAGATGGGTCCCTTGGGCAACATTCTGAAGATGATGCCGGGTGGCTCCCAGATGTCGAAGATGGCCGACATGGTGGACGAAAAAGAGCTGGATCGCATCCAGGCCATCATCCGCGGCATGACGCCGGCAGAGCGCCAAGACCCGAAGATTCTGAACGCGTCCCGCCGCAAGCGCATCGCCAATGGTTCCGGCGTCAGCGTCTCCGACGTAAACAAGCTGGTGGAGCGCTTCTTTGAGGCCAAGAAGATGATGGGCAAGATGGCCGGCCAGTTCGGCCTGGGTGGACGCTCGGCTACCAAGAAACAGAAGGTTCACCGCAAGGGCAAAAAGGGCAAGAACGCCAAAAAGAAGAAGCAGAACATGCGCAAGGGCATGGGCGGTGGAATGCCGGGAATGGGTGGAATGCCGGGTATGGGTGGCGGCATGCCCAGCATGAAGGATCTGGAAAAGATGCAGGAGCAGCTGCCCCCAGGCTTCGAGGGGATCGATCTGTCGAAGATGAAATTCCCCAAGAAGTAGCGGTTCATTCGCCCGGTGGGATAACGCCTAAGTCGGTAACTTGGGCTACATGGAATTTGAGCTTCATTTCATCCGGCCCACTTCGCGCATCGCCAACAACCACGAAGTTCAGGCGGCGTTGTTGCAGGACGCGGATCTCGAGGAGCTGCGACGCACGCCGGATCCAGCAATGAAGCACTTTGCCCAGGATTTGGGGGACATCCTGGAAGCAGACTTCCCAGCCCGCCGGATGATCAGCGCCACCGTAGATACCGAACATCCATTCGCGGTACACGACATTCGACTCGCAGCGGTTAAGCACCGCGTAAATGCCTATGTGGGTACCAGAGATCTTCTCGTCGACGCCAGCGGTATCAACGGTGCAATTGCTCCAGAGTTTTATCTGACGAACTCCCTGGGCACGGTGTGGACTCAGATCAACGAGCACACCGTGGATCGTGCTTTCGCAGATGCGTTGCGTGCCAGCACCACCGAGGGGGTATGGGTGAGAGTCACCAGTTATGAGCCCCGCCCCGATGAATTCGGGCATTCGATGCGTTTTCACCTGCTGGAAAACGGCGAGATCGAAGTGGTATGGGCAAAAACCAGCAGTGAGCTTGTTGATGTGCAATGGCGTCGGGCTGGCGGGTATGTGGATGCGCGCGCGATGCTCCTCGCCTTCGCGGATCGCTGCCCGACAATTCTCCAGCATTACTGGTCGGTTCCTTCGCAGCGATTGAGGAGTGTGCTGAGACCTGAACTATGTATTGCGACATGCGACCTTAAGCAGCGCATGCAATACAGACTGCGACGGCTCGGGGCATTCCGCGATCTTCCCGAAAAATCCATGCTGTGTCTTCATGACCAGCCCGAGTTTTCGCTGGAGCTGGGAAGAGCCCCTGAAGGAAAATGGCGTGCGGCTCTGAAACGGTCTACGTCAGGTGGCTTGGAAAAGACCTTTGATAACTCCGAAACTTTGTTGGAGATCGCGGAGGCCTATACCCGCAATGAGCGAGGCATGTTCCTTGACTACTTTCCAGAGACCGCCGAGATACCTGAACCGCCGATGCACACTGTGAGTGCGGTGGTTCTTCCAGAACGTGATGAGCCGTGGACCAACTCCTCAGTCTGCAGAATCCATGAGTTTGCGATGAGCCGTAGCTTTCAAGCTGTCGGCTCCGTGGAGAGTTTTCTGCAGGAGATAATGCGGGACTTTGCTTCGTGGTTTGAAGTCATCGACCCAGAAACTGCAGAGCGTGGGCAGATCATGATGAAGGTTCCACAAGAGGAATCGGCTCGTACCTTCGACCTTCTGACGGCCGTCGCCATGCGGCACGGTGTTTCTCTGGTTGTTGATGGGAATTGGGTATTGCTCAATCCGTCCGGACGGCGCGGTGAAGGGGAGTGGCGAAGTACAGCAGAACTTTTCGGGTCGAGCCAGTGCCGAAACCGGTGGGAAATCGCCACACTGCAGGCGATGGAAGAAGCAATGACACTGAGCTACTCGGATTGGCAACTGCGGCTAACCTACACATCCGAAGAACACCCTGGGTGTCGGCAAATTCTCATTGTTGAGCCGGACAGCCAGATTCTCGACAACTTCAGCATTAAGGCCTATACATCCGAGATTGTAGAGGAAGGGCGTTTTCATGGCTGGTCTTTGAAGGAAGCTAAAAAGCTGTCGCAAGGACAAGTCCTCGACCTTTTCGAGCAGGTAACGAAGCAACCGCTAGAGCTTGACGAGTTCATTGACTGGGACATACATTCCGGGGATATAAGGAGTGCTAGTAACCTTCCATTCGAGATCAGCACCCCGACCCTGAACCACCCCATCCGCTTGGATGACCGAAAGTTCTCTCAGTCGCTTAAAGAGTTTGCGTCTAATGACCCAGGCGGCTGGATCGAGATAACGGATGTGCGCACTCCCGGAGACTTCCTAAGGATCGAGCATGCCGATAACCCCGGCTGGGTCATGACGACATGGGGTTACAACAACGGCGAAACCGAACGCGGCGCTGTCTACGCCAGCGATGTCGACGAGACCACCAAGATCTACAAGGAGTTCGTCGGCGATCACTGGACAATGCTGGAAAAGAGGAAAATTCGGGTAGAGCCTAGGAGGGCACAAACCCCGCTTTTTGTCTATCTCCCCAAGCCCCAGACACACAAAAATCACCACGAGCTTGTCCAAGAGTTCAATGCCAACGATCAAATGGATCTGCGTGTTCCGCCATCAGAGATGGAGGACATTTGCCGAGATCTCGAAGAGCTCTTTAAACAGAAGTTTGTGTCACAGCTACGAGTAGAGGTTCCGGTAGATCCGCTTGATACGGAACGTATCCGAGGCATCTGCAAAATCGCATTGAAGCACCATGCGCTTGTATTCGATGCCGATGGAGGACTACTTGCTAATGGTGTCGGCTCCGACATTCAGGTCGGAAGTGGAGCAAGATTAACGAACTCGCTCGGCAGTTACTGGCGTGAGGTCTCGCCAAGAACCTTGGACATAGCTTTTGAAGATGCCCTGCGGAGCCCCCATCTGAATGACGCATGGCTGAGAGTTGAAATCGGGCGGAGTTTCTTCCGTCCTAGTCAAGCGTTGTCCGCCCAGCTCCAGCACGACGGCAGTTGGTTGCTAAAGTGGCAGTTTGCGAAGCCCGTCCTTGGCGACCCTAAAAAGAACCTCGAGCTTCGTGCCCGGAACTTTGACGAAGCACAAGAGCTGTTGCTCGCATTCGCGGATCGCAGCCCATACCTCGGTCAGCTCCCGTGGCGTGAGGACGAAGCAGTAGGCGCGATGGAGAAAGTAACTCTAGAAAAGCGACAGGCTTTGCCGCTTCGCCGCTTCGACGCCGTGATCGAACTTCCGCGGGGAACCATGATGCCACTGCAGGATAAGCCTGGGGAGCGCTTGACATTCGGCCAAACCCATCAGGGTCAATGGCTCGCCACATTGAGCCGGGACAACGGTTTTGCTGCGACTCGAACATTCACTAGTGGACAGGAAACAGTCGAGTTTGCCCGTTGGTACGTGGCTGCCGATGCAGCCGCAGTGAATAGTGCCTTCCAGGCATTCGTGCCGTCCATGGAGGAGCGTTTTGCTCCGCAAGGCGTGGCTGAGGTGAGCCTCTTGGTGCTACCGGAACGCGAAGCACCCTGGGCAGATTCGACCGTTCTGCACTTTCAGAGGTGGCTAGCGCAGAACAATCATTTAACGTCCGGCGACATGGAGGCATTTGTCTATGCCCTGCAGGCAGAGCGGTCTGACAGCGTGCGATTCTCAGGGCCGCAGGGCGCCGCTTTAGAGTCGTTTGCCGTGACGCGCGTGTGGGTGGAGCGGGCGGTGTTTGTCGGAACCTTTGCCACGATTCTGCACCTTGCAATGAAGTACGGGATATCCGTCGTTCTTAACGGCAGGCATGTCTTCTTGAATCATGCTCGAACCGGGACAGATTCCTTGGAATACAGCATGATGATGAAATCGAACCATAGCTCCGTTACCCAGATTTGGGTACAACCATCGGGCGCGGCGTTCGCGGAATCAGTAAGGAACCTGGCACTCGACGAATTGGTGGAGGTGAGCAAGCACATCCAAATGGCGGCAGGAACGCCAGCTGTAAAGGCCAACGCCGCGCTTCAAGAATTTGCACTTACCGTGAAGAAAAGTAGAAAAGGGTACCGGCTGACTTATGAGGTGCCGGGTGGAATGAACTACGCGGTGAATGGTCTGACGGATGGAGAGACTTGTGCGGCCTTTGAGATCTTTATCCAAGCGCCGTCGGCACTTCTAGGCTCTGTGAAATGGCATGGCTTTGGCCAATCCCCGGTACCGTGGCAGGGGAACACGCGTTTCGAAATGCAGTCGAACCTCTTCGAGCCTGTTCCCCTTGGCCCAGAGAACCTTCACGTTCTGCGGGCTGTGAAGCTGCGAAAGAACGGCGATTTTATCCAGGTGCTCGATTCGCAGGTAGAGGGCGATTACATTCGAGTTTACAACGACGGTGGAAGGTTTCGTACCAGCTTTATTGTCGGATGGGGCCACGATTTCGGACAGATCGAAAACTTTCAGCGGAAGACCAAGAGCCTCGACGAAGCACTGAGACTGGTCGAGCACTATGTCGCTGGAGATCGCCGGGAGTTTATCGCACTCGGCTGGAAGAAGCAGACAGTAAAGGGGCACTAGACGGATTTGGTTCCAGTCGGTAACCGCTACTACACTTATCCGGGTTGTCTGTGTAACACCGTCCCCGACCACGGTCGGCCGGTGGTCACGCGCAGCAAAAATACCAAGGGTTGAACCGGCTCCGTTGACATTGACGGAGTGTCTGAACTGCCCAGTGACCAACTAGAAGAAAAGGAGCCATCACATGGCCGTCAAGATTAAGCTGCAGCGCCTGGGTAAGATCCGTACCCCGGAGTACCGCGTCGTTGTTCAGGATTCCCGCACCAAGCGTTCCGGCAAGGTTATTGAGAACCTGGGCATTTACCAGCCGACCCAGGAGCCTTCCCTGATCCGCATCGACTCCGAGCGTGCACAGTACTGGCTGGGCGTTGGTGCTCAGCCGACCGAGCCTGTTCTGGCTCTGCTGAAGGTCACCGGTGATTGGCAGAAGTTCAAGGGCATCGAGGGTGCAGAGGGCACCCTGAAGGTGGCCGAGGAGAAGAAGTCCAAGCTGGATCTATTCAACGAGGCTCTGGCTGAGGCTGCCGATGGCCCGACCGCAGAGGCTATCACCGAGAAGAAGCGCAAGGCTAAGGAAGAAGCAGAGGCCAAGGCTGCTGCCGAGGCTGCCGCTGCTGAAGAGGCTGCTGCTAAGGAAGCTGAGGAGGCCGAGAAGGCTGAGGCTGCTGACTCCGAGGGCGAAGCTGAGGCTGAGTCCGCAGAGTAAAAGCGCAGGCGATTCTGCCGCCAATCGCTTTTTCACCCCAGGTATGAGCATTCATTGCTCGCCTGGGGTTTTCTCTTGGGCTTTTCTTTGATCTTGGCCGAAGGTAGTGCCCCCATAACTACCGCTTGAATGTGTTGTCGGTCATGGGGAGTAGACTCAATGACTGTCATCACAGAAACGGCTGCAAGCCCGGATGTGGAGTTTTCGCTAGAGGCAAAGAAGGCATCCCTCAATGAACGTCGAAGAAACCGTCAGTGGTTACTACCAGCAGATCATCCAGCGCAACGCTGGTGAACCCGAATTTCACCAGGCTGTCGCCGAGGTGCTAGACAGCCTGACGTATGTGCTGAAGAAGGACGAGCACTACGCTGACTACGCGCTGATTGAGCGCATGTGCGAGCCAGAGCGCCAGGTCATCTTCCGCGTGCCGTGGATCACCGACGAGGGTGAAGTTCGCGTCAACCGCGGCTTCCGCGTGCAGTTCAACTCCGTGCTGGGGCCCTACAAGGGTGGCCTGCGGTTTCACCCGTCTGTAAACCTGGGCATCATCAAGTTCCTGGGATTCGAGCAAATCTTTAAGAACTCCCTCACCGGACTGCCCATCGGTGGCGGCAAGGGCGGTTCCGACTTCGACCCGAAGGGAAAGTCGAACCGTGAGATCATGTCGTTCTGCCAGTCCTTTATGACGGAGTTGCACAATCATATCGGCGAAGAAGTGGACGTTCCTGCCGGCGATATCGGCGTGGGCGGCCGGGAAATCGGCTACCTGTTTGGCCAATACCGTCGCATGACGAACCGTCACGAGTCCGGCGTACTCACCGGCAAGGGGCTGACTTGGGGTGGATCCCTCGTGCGTACTGAAGCTACCGGCTTCGGCACCGTGTACTTCACTCAGGAGATGATGGGGGCTCACGGCGATCGCTTCGACGGTGCGAAGGTGATTGTTTCCGGTTCCGGTAATGTTGCGATCTACGCAGCTCAGAAGGCTCAGGAGCTTGGTGCGACCGTCGTGGCTATGTCCGATTCCTCTGGATATGTATTCACCCCGGAGGGCGTGGACATCGAGCTGCTGAAGGACGTGAAGGAGGTTCGTCGCGCCCGCTTGTCCGATTACGCCAAGGAGACCGATGGCGTGACCTACCACGCTGGCGGCAATATCTGGGAGGTCGAGGCAGACGTAGCCCTACCATGTGCCACCCAGAATGAGCTGGACGGTGAAGCCGCAAAGATACTGGCGGACAACGGCTGCCGCTATGTTGCCGAGGGCGCAAACATGCCCTGCACTCCGGAAGCCATTGAGGTATTCCGCAAGCGCAAGATCTTTTTTGCCCCGGGCAAGGCAGCCAACGCTGGTGGTGTCGCAACCTCCGCACTGGAGATGCAGCAGAACGCCTCCCGCGATTCCTGGAGTTTCGACTACACGGATAAGCGACTGCGCGACATCATGCGCGGCATCTTCAAGTCCTGCGACATCACAGCCAAGGAATACGACAAGGAAGACGACTACATCATCGGCGCTAACATTGCCGGCTTCCGTAAGGTGGCAGACGCTATGCTCGCCCAGGGCGTCATCTAGCCAATGGAGCTGCAGATCGGTCGGGTAATTAAACCCCATGGCGTGCGTGGAGAGGTTGTTGTCGATCCCACGACGGACACCCCGGAGCAGCGTTTCGCCACCGGCGAGGTTCTCACAGGTAAGCAGGCGGGTAAGGAGCTGAAGCTCACCGTGCGCGCCTATCGCCCTCACCAGGGGCGCCTCCTGGTCACGTTCGAGGAAATCACTGACCGCACCACCGCCGAATCGCTACGCGGCGTACGCTTCTTTGCCGCTCCGATCCACGACGAGGATGATGACGGTTTCTACGACCACGAACTCGAGGGTTTGAACGCCTATCTTCTCGCGCCCGGCACGGATGCCGAAGGAGACGCGATCGAGCTCGGGGATCTGGTCGGCGAGGTCGTCGGCGTCGAGCACACCCCAGCCGGGCAGTTGCTCGCTATTCTTATTGACGCCGAATCCCAGCTGCCCACAGCTGGAAAGCAAGTACTAGTGCCCTTCCGTCATGAGATCGTCCCGGTGGTGGATCTGGAAGAAGAAGTAATCGTACTGACCCCGCCAGAGGGGCTTTTGGAGCTGAGTTAGCTTTGCGCCTGGATGTTGTAACGATCTTCCCTGAGTACCTCGAACCTCTGCGCCATGCTCTGCTGGGCAAGGCCATCGAGCAGGGAATCTTAAGCGTCGGCGTGCACAACCTGCGGGCCTGGACCAACGACGTACACCAGTCGGTGGACTCCACCCCCTGCGGCGGTGGCCCGGGCATGGTGATGAAGCCCGAGGTGTGGGGGCCAGCACTTGATGATGTGGCGGCGGGAACCGGTCCGGCAGCTGCCACAGCCGACCTGGAAACCTCCGCGGAACACAAACGCAACCTGCTGTCCGCAACCCCCGAGATCGATGCTGAGGTGGCAAGCGGGGGAAAAGGTGGCGTCACAAAACCGCTGCTTATCGTGCCCACACCGGCAGGGCGACCGTTTACCCAAGACATGGCTGAACGGTGGAGTAGGGAAGAGCATGTCGTGTTTGCCTGCGGCCGCTATGAGGGCATTGACCAGCGCGTAGTGGAGGATGCACAGAACCGCTATCGCGTGGAGGAAGTCAGCATCGGTGACTATGTACTGATTGGCGGCGAGGTAGCGGTGCTCGTCATGGCGGAAGCCATGGTGAGGCTGATCCCTGGCGTGTTGGGTAACCAAGCTAGCCACCAGGAGGATTCCTTCCAAGATGGTCTCTTAGAAGGGCCTAGCTACACGCGTCCCAGGCAGTGGCGTGGTCTGGACGTGCCCGACGTATTGTTTAGCGGCAACCATGCCAAGATCGCCCAATGGCGCCGGGAGCAATCCCTCGCCAGGACCAAAAAAATACGCCCTGACTTGCTGGGTAGCGTGGAGCTATCCGAAGCAGACCGGGCGTACCTTGACGGCCTAGAAGGCTAAACGCTCCTAGTGGTCAGCGCCGGGGATGGCGTTGACGTGGTCGCGAACCTTCTCGCCTTCCGCGTACAGCGGCATGTCCTGCTTGGCGCGGTAGAAGGGAGCGTCGATCGGATCCAGTGGCTTTTCACCCTTGATCAGGTCGGCAGCCTTTTCCGCCAACATGACGACAGGAGCGTAGATGTTGCCGTTGGTAATGATCGGCATGACCGATGCATCGGCAATGTACAGGCCGTCAACGCCGTGCACCTGCATGGTCTCCGGGTCGACAACGGCCATCTCGTCGTCTGCCGGGCCCATCTTGGCGGTACAGGAGGGGTGCAGGGCAGTCTCTGCGTCATTGCGAACCCACTCCAGGATCTCCTCATCGGTCTGCACAGCAGCGCCGGGGGAGATCTCGCCGTCGGTGAACTCCTTCATTGCCGGGGTATCAAGCAGCTTGCGGGAGGTACGCACTGCCTCGACCCACTCGCGGCGATCTTGCTCGGTGGCCAGGTAGTTAAACAGGATCTCCGGCTTTTCCTTCGGGTCATTGGACTTGATGTGTACGTGCCCCAGGGTATCGGAGTACATCGGGCCGACGTGGAACTGGAAGCCGTGCTCGCCTTCCGGCTGGGAGCCGTCGTAGCGGATCGCCATCGGCAGGAAGTGGAACATCAGATTCGGGTAGGCCTCGTCGTCGTTGGAGCGGGCGAAGCCACCGGCCTCGAAGTGGGAGGAAGCAACCGGGCCACGGCGGGTCAGCAGCCACTGCAGACCGATGAACGGGCGGTTGATCATCTTGTAGTAGGGCTGGGAGCTGACCGGCTGGGTGCAGTTGTACTGCACGTAGACCTCGAGGTGGTCCTGCAGGTTGTTACCCACACCGGGCAGGTGCTTCTTGACCTCGACGCCTGCCTTCTCCAGCACTGCGCGGTCGCCGATGCCGGATAGCTCAAGTAGCTGCGGGGTGTTGAAGGCGCCGCCGCAAAGGATGACCTTGTCGGCGAAGACACGGTGGGTCTGACCCTTCCACTGGTATTCCACGCCCACGGCCTTGCCGTTTTCAATGATTACTTGGGTGGTGAATGCGCGGGTGCGCACGTCGAGGTTCTTGCGGTTCATTACCGGGTGCAGGTACGCACGAGCCGCGGAGAGGCGCTTGCCCTCGAAGATGTTGCGGTCGAAGGGTGCGAAGCCCTCCTGTCGGTAGCCATTTACATCGTTGGTCAGGTTGTAGCCGGCTTCCTGGACGGACTTAAAGAAGGCCTGGAATAGTGGGCTGGTTGCCGGGCCACGGGTCAGCTTCAGCGGACCGTTGTGGCCACGACGTGGGTCATCAGGGTCAGCGGCCAGCGCGGTTTCCATCTTGTTGAAGTAGGGCAGGACGTGGCTCCAGCCCCAGTTGGACATGCCTGGCAGGTTGCCCCACTTTTCGTAATCCATCGGGTTGCCGCGCTGGAAGATCATGCCGTTGATGGAGGAGGAGCCACCCAGCACCTTGCCGCGGGCGTGGTAGATACGGCGACCGTTCATCTCTGGCTCCGGCTCGGACTCGTACTCCCAGTCGTAGTGCTTGTCGCCGATAGGGAAGGAGAATGCGGCGGGCATATGGATGAACAGATCCCACAGGGAGTCGGGGCGTCCGGCCTCTAGAACCATGACGTCCTTGGTGGAGTCTTCGGAAAGTCGGTTGGCCAAAACCGAACCTGCGGATCCGCCGCCGACGATGACAATATCGCGACGACGATCTTCGACGACCTGGCCTTCGGTGTCGTTCTTCTTACCTGGAATCAGCTTGTCGATGAAGCCCATCTATTCACTTACCTCCTAGTTAAATGACTGAACAAAATCTAGTATGCCAGTTTCTTAATAGGATTTCTAGGCAGCAGGTAAAGCCTAATTTTGGCACACCTCGCTAGTGAGGTGAGAATGGCACCTATATGAGGGGTTCGGCTGGCATATTAGAAATAGCTGTGTAGTCTAGAAAATTGTATTTCTTAGAAAATGAACTCCCTTTGGCGGGAAGTAATCGAGGAGAATTACATGACCAATTCCGACAACGACTCCCGGCCCGAATCGACTGACGGTGCCACAAGCACCGGGCCGCCTGCACAAAACGACCTCAAAGCCCGGCGCATCGTGGGAAGGAAGAAGGCCTCCGGTCCGCGTGTCATTGTCGGCTCTTTTGATGTTAATGACCGCGATAGCTATTCGCCCGGTGAAGTAACGCCCCCTAAGACCAATTGGCCTGTGTTCATCATCTCCGCCTTGGGCATCCTCGCAGTTGCGCTCTATGCCTTCGTGGGGCGGGAGCAAGCCAAGGACACTTTGGCGTCGGTGACTGGCTGGATCTCCACCAACCTCGGCTGGTTTTACATCGTCACCGCAACAGTCGCTGTGATCTTCGTCCTCGTGGTCGCCTTTTCCAAGTCCGGTTCGATCCGCCTTGGGCCAGACCACTCTCGCCCGCAATTCCGCCTATTCTCCTGGTCGGCGATGCTCTTCGCCGCTGGTATCGGTGTAGACCTGATGTTTTTCGCCGTAGCCGAGCCTGTCACTCAGTACATGGCTCCGCCCGTCGGCGATGGACAAACCCGGGAAGCTGCCGAGCAAGCCGTCGTGTGGGCTCTCTTCCACTACGGCATCACCGGTTGGGCTCTCTACGCCCTGATGGGCATGGCCTTCGGCTACTACGCCTACCGCCTGAACATGCCTCTAGCTATCCGTAGCGCCCTGTACCCGTTGATCGGCAAGCGCATCCACGGTCCCATCGGAGGTGCGGTGGACATTGCCGCAGTTCTGGGCACCGTCTTCGGCATCGCCGCCTCTCTCGGTATCGGCGTGGTGCAGCTGACCTATGGCCTGCACCTCATCTTCGGCTGGGACGAAGGTGTCGCCGTACAATCCGGCCTGATCATTTTCGCCGTCGGCGTGGCCACTCTCTCTGCGGTCTCTGGCGTGGACAAGGGCATCAAGCGACTGAGCGAAATCAATGTGTTGCTCGCCATTGGCTTGGTCGTTTACGTCACGGTGACCGGCCAGACTGCCTTCCTTCTTGACGCCCTCGTCATGAATATCGGTGACTATGTCTCGTCATTCCCAGGCATGACCATGGACACGTTTGCTTTCTCCGAGGATCCGGAATCCACCAAGGCCTGGATGGGCGCCTGGACCCTGTTCTTCTGGGCCTGGTGGGTGGCATGGGCTCCCTTTGTCGGTCTATTCCTGGCCCGCATCTCCCGTGGCCGCACCCTGCGACAGTTCGTCGTCGGCGTGCTGACCATTCCCTTCCTATTCATCCTGCTGTGGATGAGCCTGTTTGGTAATACCGCTTTGCGTCGCGTTATCAGCGGAGATATGGACTTCGCCAACAACACGATGGAGTATCCGGAACAAGGTTTCTATGCCTTGCTGCAGGACATGGGTGGCGGCACGGTACTGATCGTTCTCTCCACACTGATCGGCCTGCTGCTGTACATCACCTCTGCCGACTCCGGCGCTCTAGTGACCGCCAACTTCACCTCCAAGATCGAAGATTCCCGCCAGGACGGGGCGAAGTGGTCCCGCATTTTCTGGGCTGTATTGGTCGGTGTACTGACGCTTGTCATGTTGCAAGTTAATGGCGTCGAAACAGTGCAGTACGCAACCATCGTGATGGGGCTTCCGTTCACCATCGTGATCTACCTCATCATGCTTGGACTATGGCGCTCGCTGCGCCTGGAGAGCTACGCGACAGAAGCCCGCAGCGTTTCCCTGCACAGCGCCATGTCCGGCCGCTCGAGTGGATCTGGGGACAATCAGTCTTGGCGCAAGCGCCTCTCGCGAGCCTCCACGTGGCCCAGCGCTTCCAAGGCCAATGAATATCTGGTCAACGTCGCCCAGCCCGCTTTGGCATCCGTCGCCCGCGAACTGAATGACAAGGGAATCGAGACTACGCTGGTGGCTGCCGAAGTGCCCAACCTGCCGGTAAACCAGCTGGATCTCACCCTGCACCTGGGCGAAGAACAAGATTTCCGCTACCAGATCTACCCAATGGAACATCCGGTGCCGAGCTTTACTCGCAGCACTAGCAATGGGGAGAACTACTACCGCTTGGAGGTCTTCGATAACACGGGCTCCCTCGGCTACGACATTTACGGCTACACGACCGAGCAATTGATCGATAACGTCCTGGATCTCTACGAGCGTCACCTAGAGTTCCTGCACATGCAGCGCGACTTGCCAGGTACCTCGGACATGTCCGACGGTGCCGACCCCGTGCGTGCCTGGACCGAAGACTAAAACCTTTCACTCGACTGTAAGAACAATCGGAAAGCGAGAACCTCAAATATGAACGCTGCACTCTTCGACCCGACTACCTGCGATCTGCTGGCCGGGGTACACCACAATGAAGGCGCCCCCGCTTCGCTGTTTATCAACGGCAAGTGGGTGCCAGCCAACAACGGTGAGACCCGCACCATCATCAACCCCGCTGATAACACCACGGTAGGAGTGGTCTCCGAGGCCTCCGACGAAGATACGAACAAGGCCATCGCTGCCGCCCGCGCTGCCTTCGATTCCGGTGTATGGGCGGATGTTCCCGCTGTCGAGCGTGGCAAGTTGCTGCTGAAGGTCGCTGAGAAGATCCGCGAGAACAAAGATGACTTCGCCCGTGCAGAAGCAGCCGACACCGGCAAGCGCCTGGCCGAAGCAGAGATCGACATGGATGACATTGCCAACTCTTTTGAGTTCTTTGGCACTCTCGTCCAGCACCAGGCGGGTCGTGTGGTCGATCCGGGTGATGCGAATGTTCGCTCTCGTATCGACGCCGAACCCGTCGGCGTGTGCGGCCTGATCACTCCGTGGAACTATCCACTGCTGCAGGTGGCCTGGAAGGTTGCACCGGCATTGGCGGCGGGTAACTCCTTTGTGCTGAAGCAGGCGGAACTGACGCCACACACCGCGATGATGCTGATGACAGTTCTGAATCAGGTGGGACTGCCCGCAGGCGTGGCGAACCTGATCACCGGCGCGGGCGCCAATTGCGGCAACCCCCTCTCGCAAAGCCCGGACGTGGACATGGTCAGCTTCACCGGTGGCCTTGTTACCGGCAAGCTAATCGCCCGGAATGCGGCGGAGACCGTCAAGCGCGTGGCTTTGGAGCTGGGCGGCAAGAACCCGAATGTCATTTTTGCCGACTCAGACTTCGACGCGGCAGTAGATAACGCGCTCAACGGCGCATTCGTGCACTCGGGCCAGGTGTGCTCCGCGGGCTCCCGCATCGTGGTGGAGGAGTCCATCCACGATGAATTCGTCAAGGCACTCGTGGCCAAGGCTGAGCAGATCAAGATCGGTGGCCCGCTGGATGAGGCTGCCGAGACCGGCGCCTTGATTTCTGCCGACCACCGGGACAAGGTCGCCGCTTACGTCGATCATGCACGTGAGCAGGGCGCCAACATTCTCTGCGGTGGTCGAATCCCGACTGCTGAGGACAACGAGGGTAGCCACGCGACGGGCAACACCGACCTGACTAAGGGCGTGTTCTACCTGCCGACCATCATTGATGGCTGCACTCAGGAGATGGACTGCGTTCACGATGAAGCCTTCGGCCCCACCGTGACCATCGAGACCTTCACCACTGAGGACGAGGCCGTCGCCATTGCCAATGACACGGAGTACGGCCTGGCTGGCGCCGTGTGGACCACGGATGGCGGAAGGGCTGAACGGGTCGCGCGCAAGCTGCGTCACGGTACCATTTGGATTAATGATTTCCACCCCTACCTGCCCCAGGCAGAGTGGGGCGGAATGAAGCAGTCCGGCAATGGCCGAGAACTTGGCCCCACCGGACTGGCCGAGTACCAAGAGCACAAGCATGTTTACACGAACATCGCCCCGGCGGTAACGGGGTGGTTTAAAGGATAGGGTCTGCAGCCGGAGCTGACTGAGTTCACCAACGACGCCCCGGAGTGGGGCGAGGACTTCGGCAAGCAGTAGCCCCTCTAGAATGTGGGGAATGACCGATAGCATCGCTAGCAGCATTGCCCACGAACTTGGGGTGGAAGTTTCTCGCGTCCAAGCGACCATCGATTTGCTCGACGGTGGGGCGACCGTGCCTTTCATCGCCCGCTACCGTAAGGAGATCACCGGTGGCATGGATGATGGCCAGTTGCGCCAGCTAGAGCAGCGCCTCGATTACCTGCGCGAGCTGGCCGCGCGCAAGGAAACAATCCTGAAGAGCATTGACGAGCAGGGCAAGCTGACCGATGAGCTGCGGCAAAAAATTTTGGAAGTGGACACGAAGGCAAGGCTCGAGGACCTCTACCTGCCGTTCAAGAAGTCCCGTCGCACCAAGGCTGCCATCGCGCGAGAGGCGGGGCTCGGGGAACTGGTCGAAAAGCTCCTCGCCGGCGGTAGTCCCGAACTGGCGGAAAGCTATGTTCAAGAAGGTTTTGTTGACGCCGCCGCAGTGATGGCGGGCGCCAGAGCCATCGTGGTTGAGGACATTTCCACCGACGCCGATGTGGTGGGGGAGATTCGCGAGGAGTACTTCCGCCGGGGCCGCGCCGAATCCGCGGTCATCGAGGGCAAGGAGGAGGAAGGCCAGAAGTACCGCGATTACTTTGAGTTCAATGAGCCTTTCGGGGATTTGCCAAGCCACCGCGTGCTAGCACTGCTGCGCGGCGAAAACGAGGGCGTGCTGCGTGTTAACTTCGCCCCGGGGGAGAGTGACGAGTTCTACCAGGGAATCATCGCTGACCGCACCGGGTTGGGGTCGCAGGGGGACGCGGCGGATAAGTTCCGTGCCGAGTGTGTTCGCTTCGGCTGGCGCACCAAGCTGGCCGTGAGCTCTGCGGTGGATGCGCGGATGCGCCTTAAGGAAAAAGCAGACGAAGCTGCAGTCAATGTCTTTTCCAAGAACCTGAAGGATCTGCTCTTGGCGGCACCGGCTGGCCACCGCGCGACCTTAGGGCTGGATCCGGGCTATCGCAATGGAGTGAAATGCGCCGTCGTGGACAGCACCGGCAAGGTTTTGGATACGGTTGTGGTCTATCCACACTCCGGACAGTGGGATAAAGCTCGCACCATTTTGAGCGCCCTCGTGAACAAGCACGGCGTGGAACTGCTAGCCGTGGGCAACGGCACCGCCAGCCGCGAAACCGAGAAATTGGCAAAGGAAATTGCCGGGCTGGCCGAGGGGACGAAGCCCCAGACGGTCGTCATTTCCGAAGCCGGCGCATCGGTGTACTCCGCCTCAGAGGTGGCCGCACAGGAGTTCCCCGATATGGATGTCTCCCTCCGTGGGGCTGTCTCCATCGCTCGACGTCTACAGGATCCCTTGGCAGAATTGGTGAAGATCGACCCGAAGTCGATCGGTGTCGGCCAGTACCAGCACGATGTGAACCAGGCTCTGCTGGCCGCCGGGTTGGATAGCGTGGTGGAGGATGCAGTGAACTCCGTGGGTGTGGATGTCAACCTTGCCAGCGCCCCGTTGCTCAGCCGAGTCGCAGGTGTTACGCCCACGTTGGCCGAAAATATTGTGGCCTACAGGGACGAAAACGGGGCGTTTAAGTCCCGCAAGGAGTTGCTGAAGGTTCCCCGTCTGGGGCCGAAGGCTTTCGAACAGGCCGCGGGCTTCCTCCGCATCAATGGTGCGGCTGATCCGCTGGATGGGTCGGCAGTCCACCCAGAGGCTTATCCATTGGTTCGGCGCATTGTTGAATCCACGGGCGTGCAGGTGCCACAGCTTGTGGGCAACACCGCCGTGCTAGGCAAACTGCGCGCCAAAGACTTCGCCGATGACACATTCGGAATTCCCACAATCACGGACGTTTTAGCGGAATTGGACAAGCCCGGGCGCGATCCACGCCCGACGTTTAAGACCGCCACGCTGGCCGAAGGGATTGAGACCATCAAGGATCTACGCCCCGGCATGGTGCTGGAAGGCACCGTGACGAATGTTGCCGCCTTCGGTGCATTCGTGGATGTCGGCGTCCACCAGGATGGCCTTGTCCACGTCTCCGCAATGAGCAATCAATTCGTCAAGGATCCACACGACGTGGTGAGCTCTGGCGAGGTTGTAAAGGTGCGCGTGGTCGACGTGGATGTGCCCCGCAACCGCATCGGGCTTTCCCTACGCTTGCAGGATGAGCCAAAGGCCAGCGGCAAGCAGGGCAGAAAGAAGCGCCAGCCACAGGGCAGCATGGCCGCTGCACTAAAAAACGCCGGATTTGGTAAACGCCGCTGAACGATGGCATACTACTCGAGTTAATTTCTGTTGTGGGTACGAACCCGTAGGCGCGTGGAACAAGCGAAAAGCCGCGAGGATCCTCTATCCAGACGAGCAAAAGGATTTTATCCATGCACATTCTTGACAAGGTTGACGCAGCTCAGCTGCGCGATGACATTCCTGATTTCCGCCCTGGCGACACCCTGGACGTTCACGTCAAGGTTATCGAGGGCAGCAAGTCCCGTCTGCAGGTTTTCCGCGGCGTTGTAATCCGTCGTCAGAACTCCGGCATCCGCGAGACCTTCACCATCCGTAAGATCTCCTTCGGCATTGGTGTGGAGCGTACCTTCCCGGTTCACTCCCCGAACATCGACCACATCGACGTTCTGTCCCGCGGTAAGGTTCGCCGTGCGAAGCTGTACTACCTGCGCGAGCGTCGCGGCAAGGCAGCCCGCATCAAGGAGCGCCGCTAGTACTTACCCTCTAAGTGCTAACTACCCAGCCACAGTTTCGTGGCTGGGTTTTTTGCTTTTCCTGCCACTGGTATCCTGGCTATTTGTGACTCATCGACAGGAACCGAACGATCCCCAGCAGCTCCCTGGCCAGCCGGGCGAGTACCCCACCCAGCGCCCAGCCCCGGAAGACGCCAATGGTGAACCGAAGGCCGCTGCGCAGCCGGAGGATGGGGCGTCACCTAACAAAAAGAAGAAAGAGAAGCAGAAGAAGACCTACCCATGGTGGGTCGAAATGCCGATCATCATCCTGGTGACGATGCTAGTGCTAGGAGCGTTCAACAACTTCGTTGGCCGCATGTACTTGATTCCTTCCGAGTCGATGGAACCCACTCTCCACGGCTGTCAGGGATGTACGCCCGACCGCATCTTCGTCAACAAACTGGCTTATCGTGGCAACAAGATGCCTGATCCGGGCGACGTAATTGTCTTCGTGGGCACCGAATCGTGGAATGAAGAATACACTTCCCGTCGCAGTTCCAATGGTGTCGTGCGTGGCCTGCAGAACCTCGGCGCCACCATCGGCATTGTCGCTCCCGATGAAAATACCCTGGTCAAGCGCGTGATTGCCACCGGTGGGCAGACGGTGCAGTGCCAGGAGGGCGACCCGGGAATCATGGTCAACGGTAAGAAGGTCGATGATTCTTACACGATGGATCCGCCCGTCAACCCGATCGACCCCACCATGGGATCTAAGGAATGCCAGGGTAACTACTTCGGCCCGGTTACCGTGCCGGATGATGCCGTCTGGGTTATGGGCGATAACCGCACCAACTCCCTGGATTCTCGCGCGCACATGGGGGATGAGCACCAGGGCACCATCCCGGTGGAAAACATCGTCGGCGAGGTCGAGTCCATTCTGTTGCCAGTTAACCGTATCGGTGGCGTGGACTCCCTGCCGATCCAGGGCTAAAGCTCCTTGGAACGCGAGTTAGAAGCCGCGGGGCTGGGGCCCGTAGCGGGGGTGGACGAGGCCGGTCGTGGCGCCTGCTGCGGGCCGATCTCCATTGCGGCGTGCATCCTCCCCGCTGATTTAGACGGTGCGGGGCTGGAGCGGCTCACCGATTCGAAGAAGCTGACTGAGAAGACCCGCGAGCTCCTCTTTGAGGTCATCAAGGATGTCGCCGTGGCGTATTCGATTATCCACATCAGCGCCGCGGATATCGACAGTTTTGGTATTCAGCACGCCAATGTTTCCGGCATGCGTCGCGCAGTCGCGGCATTGGACGTTCAGCCGGGGTATGTGTTGACCGACGCGGTCAAGGTGCCGGGACTTCCTATGCCGCACCTGCCAGTGATCAAAGGCGACCAGATGGCGAAATGCATTAGTGCGGCAAGCGTGCTGGCAAAGGTTTCCAGGGATCGAGTGTTGCGAACCCTCGACGAAGAGTTCCCGGGGTATGGTTTGGCTAGTCACAAGGGCTATGGCACCAAGGCACACATGAACGCGGTGAGTCTGCATGGTGGCACCCCTTATCACCGCTACAGTTACAAGAACGTGGCCGCTGCGCATCGGCAGTGGCTAGAGGGAAAGGATCGAGGGTAAGTCCGTGAGCGCTGAGGAACTAGACGACTACGAAGCTAACGTCGAATTGTCGATGTACCGCGAGTACCGCGACGTGGTCAGCCAGTTTTCCTATGTGGTGGAGACCGAGCGCCGCTTCTACCTGGCCAACGCCGTCGAGCTGATTCCCCGTAACTCCGGCGGCGAGGTGTACTACGAAGTCCGCATGTCCGATGCCTGGGTGTGGGATATGTACCGGCCTGCCCGCTTTGTCCGTTATGTTCGCGTCATTACCTACAAGGACGTCAACATCGAGGAACTCGACAAGCCCGAGCTGCAACTGCCAGACTAACCAGTAACTTTCCCTTCTTATTCACAGCCCAGAGGTTATCCACAGACCCCTGGGCTTTTGCTTTTCCCTTCTTGTTTGGCGACGCCCCCTCGCGTGGATAATGCTCCACACTTGTGAACCAGGTGCTGGCCGTGAAAGAGCCGGTGCCGATTGAAAAGGTAGGGGACGCGAGGAAGTGAGGGGAAGCGACAGTGCCAACGGTGAACAAGCGGCGGGTGGGTAACGCAGGGGAAAACCTAGCCGCGGAGTATCTGCAGCGGGCGGGATATGAGGTACTGCAACGCAATTTCCATACTCGTTACGGGGAGTTGGATATAGTTGCACGCACGCCTGAGGGCGATCTCGCCTTTATCGAGGTGAAGTATCGCACCTCGGACTCCGATGGGGGCGGAGTGGCAGCAGTCGGTCCGCGGAAGCTGCGGCGGATACGCACCGTGGCTGGCCTGTGGCTGGAACAGAATCGCGAGGGGGTGCGCTTTTCCGGGGGAATGCGCGTGGATGTGATCGACGTTGGTCCGCAGGGCGTGCGGGAGCATGTCCAGGGGGTGTGGTGACCGATGGCCGTAGGGCATGCGGCGCTGGCGTTGGAGGGGACGCGGCGGACGGTTATTACCGTCGAATGTGATGTGAGCAGGGGGCTTCCCGGCATCTCGATTGTGGGTATGGGGGATACCGCGGTGGTGCAGGCGAAGGATCGCATCCGCTCGGCGTTAAAGAACTCGGGCGTGGCGTGGCCGGGGTCGAGGACGGTGATGAGTCTGTCACCAGCTGGGTTGCCGAAGCAGGGGGCGGGATACGACCTGGCGATGGTGTGTGCGATGCTCTCCGCGGTTGCGGAGGACGCAGTGGTGGCTGGCAGACTGTCTGCAACTGTCCTAGTGGGGGAGCTGGGACTCGATGGGCAGATTCGCCCAGTACAAGGGGTGTTTGCTCTCGTATTGGCCGCGGCGATGGAGAGATTTTCCACGGTTGTGGTTCCGGCGGGCAATGAGGCAGAGGCTGCCGCTGCGGCGGAGGCAGCGGAGTCTGCGGTAACGGTGCTGATAGCCCGCAATCTCGCTAGCGTTATCGAGTGGTTAAGAGGCGGAGACTTACCGGAAGCACAACCAGGGCAACAGGTGCCTCCCCGTGAGGTGGGGGATCTGGCGGAGGTGTTGGGACAACCGGCGGCACGCCGGGCAGTGGAGGTTGCTGCGGCAGGCGGACATAACCTGTTGCTTATTGGACCTCCGGGAAGCGGCAAGTCCATGCTGGCCGAGCGGTTGCCAGGAATCTTGCCGCCAATGAGCGATAGCGAGCGCGTGGAGGCTGCCATCGTGCATTCTTTAGCGGGGGTCAAGGGGAATCTTCCGGAGGTGCTTGCTGGCCGAAGGCCTTTCATCGCCCCGCACCATTCTGTGACTCCAGCGGCATTGATTGGTGGAGGACGTGTGCCAGTTCCCGGAGCGGTGAGTCTCGCACACCACGGTGTTCTATTTCTCGATGAGGTCAGTGAGGCGCGCCGGGACTGCCTCGACACTCTGCGCGTGCCCATGGAGCTGCGCCGGGTAGAGCTTGTGCGTGCACAACGGATTTCGACTTTTCCCGCGGATTTCCAGCTGGTATTAGCCGCGAATCCCTGTCCGTGCGGGGCAGAGCTGGCCATTGACTGCACATGTCCTTCCGGAACCCGGCTCAGATATCAGGCGAAGCTTTCTGGCCCGCTTCGCGATCGGGTGGACGTGTTTGCCCGCACTACGGGGCGACCGCAGATAGCGGGGCTTAAAAACTCGTCTGAGTCCACCGCGGTGGTGGCAGAGCGGGTAGCTGCAGCGCGGGATCGTGCGCGTCAGCGGTGGGGCACAGCCAGCAACGCCCTGGTACCCGGAAAGGATTTGCGGGAGGTGGGAGTAGATGAAGCCGGTGAGTTGCTGCTCGAGGACATGCTTCGAACAGGCACTATCACCCAGCGGGGCGTTGACCGCACCATCCGTGTGGCGTGGACACTCGCGGATTTGGAGTCTGCACCCGCGCCACATCTGGGGCATATCAGCGACGCGGTGGAGCTCTTCGGAGCAGACCAGGAACTAACGGAGGTGGCATAAGCCATGACAACCACTGACAATCTCTATGAGTGGGCCTATCTGCGACGCGTCGTGGAAGCTTCCCGGACTGATGTGCTGGACTTGCTCTGGCCGGAAGGATGGGAAAAGGCTGGGGCGTCGCAGGTTAAAGTGGTCGCCGAGGCATTGGCGCGCCGGGGTGGCAGGCTGCCCGATGAACTGGCCGACGCGACTTCACAGCGATATGAACAGGATCCATCAAAGGACATTGAGCTGGCTGCTGCGCGCGGCTGGCGACTTGTCACACCCGAGGACGATGAATGGCCGGAGGAACTTAGCGCCAGCTTCATGCGAATGGCCAATTCAGGTGCCGACCATGATTCTTCCGTGCGCGGACAGGCCGCCGCGCCGTTTGCGTTGTGGGTGCGTGGAGATATTCGCCTGGATGTTGCCGTGCGACGCTCCGTCACCGTCGTAGGCACACGCGCGGCGACGCGCTACGGCGAGCAGGTCACGCAGTCTTTCACTAGAGATCTGGCCGATGCGGGTTTTAGCCTGATCTCCGGGGGTGCGGTGGGAATCGATGCACTTGTCCACCGGGCGGCTCTGCAGTCTAAAGCGCCTACGGTGGCGGTGATGGCCTGCGGTTTGGATATTCCTTATCCCAAGGCTCACACAGAGCTATTCGAGCACATCATTGCCGCAGGGGGACTGGTGATCAGTGAGTATCCTCCTGGCACTCCGCCTGCGCGCCACCGTTTCCTTACTCGTAACCGCATCGCCGCAGCACTTGGCCAGGCGACTTTGGTGGTGGAGGCGCCCCTTAGGAGCGGGGCGCTCAACACTTTGAACTGGGCGGAGGCTTTCGTTAAACCAACTTTCGCGGTGCCTGGGCCGGTGACCTCGCATGCGTCGTTGGGGTGCCTCGACCGTATTCGCACCTCGCGGGCCACGCTGGCAGTCAGCGCCCGAGACTTGATTGAAGATCTAAGCCCCCTGGGGGAGCAGATGAGTCTGGGGTTTGCCGAAGAAGATCGCTCGTCTCTTCTGAGCTGGGAGCAGACAGCCATTTTTGACGCCGCAGGTTTGCCCTCCGGCCGGGGGAGCGAAGGTCGGCTGTCTCAATTGGTGGAGGCCACCGGTTTGCCAGCTCGTACGGTGATCCGCTGCCTACGCGACTTGGAAGCGATGGGCAGGCTTCGCAGAGAGGCGGATTGCTGGATTAGGGTTGAGTGACCGGCTACATTAGTCACATGAGCAACTCCCGTCCCGTCGGCAACAAGGCATCGTTGAGTGCCGCACTGGACGATTATGAACAGCACCTCCGCCATGTGGTGGGGCGCAGCGAAAACACCATTCGCGCGTATCGCCGAGACCTTGATAACGCCCTGGAGGGGCTGGAGCGGATCGAGGAGTTTGATCTCGACCGAGCTCGTGATGTTCTCGGCTGGGCGGTAGACAGCGGGGCAAGTCGAGCAAGCCTTTCCCGTCTCGCCTCCAGCATGCGGGGCTTTGGAGCCTTCCTGGCACACCGTGGGTTCGTTAGCGCCAATCCCGTTGCCGCACTTAAAGCCCCGAAACCGCAGCGCACACTCCCGCGAGTTTTGCGCGCCGACCAGGCCTCCGAGCTGCTCGACGGGCTGCGCACCGAGCCGGAAGATGCAACACCTACCGGCATTCGCGACTGGGCCATGGTCGAGCTCCTCTACGCCACGGGTATCCGCGTTTCTGAGCTGACAGGGTGTGATGTCGACGACGTTGACTTTTCCAACAACCTCCTGCGTGTCACGGGTAAGGGAAATAAGACGCGGGTCGTTCCTTTCGGAGCCACAGTGGTGTCAGCGCTGGAGCAGTGGCTATCCGTGCGCAAAGAAATGGCAAAAGAAACTTCGGCGCTCTTCGTCGGAGTGCGCGGCAAGCGCATCGACCCCCGTCAGGTTCGCAACGTGGTGAACAGAGTCACCCAGGCAGGACCCGGTCCGAAACTTTCCCCCCACGGTCTGCGACATTCTGCAGCCACTGCAATCCTTGAAGGCGGAGCTGATCTGCGCGTCGTCCAAGAACTGTTGGGACATGCAAATATGTCCACCACGCAGATTTACACCCACGTAGGTACCGAACGTTTGAAGGCTGTTTTTAACCAGGCACATCCCAGAGCCTGACGCGCACACTGCCGAGCAGCGTCATCGGGTCTATATACTTTCGCTCCTTGCCCTCAATACGCGCGCCCCACGACAGTCCTGGTGATGTACGGGCATAGTCCGGCAGGGCTGTGGCATCCGCAAGCACGCCGATGGGCTCACCCCGGTGTACCTGTTGTCCTGCTTTTACCCGAGCCAGCACCGGTTCATACGTCGTGCGGATACCGTCCGAGTGACTAATGGAAACCACAGGAGTGCCTGCCACCACGCCGGCAAAGGTTACAATGCCGCCCCGGCTCGCCACGATGACCTGCCCGGGAGTTGCCTGGAGATCCACACCCCGGTGCCCGGGCTTCCACGCCTGATCGGGTATGTCCGCAGCACGGAGAACTGTCGCATCCTTGGAAGTGGGTAGACGATGAGAACGCACAATCTGGGTGGAATGCTCCGGAAATGAAGCACTGGGGACGGCAGGAGACACGGGAGCGGCATACAACAGGAAAACCGTTGCAAAAGCGCTGTACAGAAGACGTGAGAACCAATGGGTCATGGTTAGAAATGATGCGTGGGGGCGTCACCAAAAAGAAAGAGTAAGCGAACGAGTTTGTGGATAAGTCAAAGTTGTCCACAGATTGCGTGCGACGCGCGGTGTAGTGGACTTGTTTTAGCTGCGTGAAAGGGGGTAGTGTTGCAAGCGCAGTATGTCCGGATTCGTCTCTGCACCGCTCAAGGAAGTGCAAGTGGTTTCGCGAAGACCGCGGGGTGAAGCAAGGCTACTGACTACGCGTAGATAATTCGCACCCCACACAATGGCTCACCAGCACGGTCCCGTAAGCGGGCGAACATGGCGAGCCACAGCTACATCGGGGAATATCTGCCAGGATGGTGCATAAGCCACCCACGTACAGTGAGTGTCGAGTGCATCGTGAAGAAAACCGTCAAACCCTAAACTTTGAAAGCGAGGAAGGGGCGGCGCCGGCCACATGGTCGGCTAGAAGAAGATACGCCCCTGTAACACCATGGCTGTTGTTACTATGCGCGAGCTGCTGGACGCTGGTGTCCACTTCGGTCACCAGACCCGTCGTTGGAACCCGAAGATGAAGCGCTTCATCTTCACCGACCGCAACGGCATCTACATCATCGACCTGCAGCAGACCCTGACCTACATCGACGAGGCATACGAGTTCGTCAAGGAGACCGTTGCCCACGGCGGCAACATCCTGTACGTCGGCACCAAGAAGCAGGCTCAGGAAGCCGTTGCTAACGAGGCAGAGCGCGTGGGCATGCCTTATGTCAACCACCGCTGGCTCGGCGGTATGCTCACCAACTTCCAGACTGTTGCTAAGCGTCTGCACCGCCTCAAGGAGCTGCAGGCAATGGACGCAGCTGAGGACGGCTACAAGGGCCGCACCAAGAAGGAAGTTCTGATGCTGACCCGCGAGCGCAACAAGCTGGAGCGCGTTCTGGGCGGTATCGCGGACATGACCAAGACCCCGTCCGCACTGTGGATCGTCGACACCAACAAGGAGCACATCGCTGTCTCCGAGGCACAGAAGCTGAACATCCCGGTTGTTGCCATCCTGGACACCAACTGCGACCCGGACGTTGTCGACTACCCGATCCCGGGCAACGACGATGCAATCCGTTCCGCAACTTTGCTGACCAGCATCATCTCCTCCGCTGTTGAGGCTGGCCGCCAGGCTCGCGCTGAACGCCAGGAGGCTGCTGCTAAGGAAGCCGCTGGCGACGCCGAGAAGGCACCGGCCGAGGCTACCGAGGCAGAGGCTGAGAAGACCGAGTCTTCCGAGGCATAGGCTGCTTTTGGCCAGCGAATAGCGCCCACCCCCGTATGGGACACAGTTTTAGACCCGTGTCCGACGGGCGTGGGCGTTACTTGTAACCTAGGCTGGAAAACAGGACTGATTTTAAAAACTGTTATTTCAGCCACTATGAAACACTTCCACCAGAAGGAGGATCGCCCCACATGGCGAACTACACCGCTGCAGACGTAAAGAAGCTCCGCGAGATCACCGGCGCCGGCATGATGGACTGCAAGAAGGCCCTGGAAGAAGCCGCAGGCGACTTCGACAAGGCCATCGAGATCCTGCGCATCAAGGGTGCTAAGGACGTCGGCAAGCGCGCAGAGCGCTCCGCTTCCGAGGGTCTGATTGCCGTTTCCGGCAACACCATGATCGAGGTTAACGCTGAGACCGACTTCGTCGCTAAGAACTCCGAGTTCATCGAGTTCGCCGACAAGGTCGCGGCTGCCGCTGCAGAGGCTAAGGCTAACTCCCGCGAAGAGCTCGAGGCAGTCGAGGTTGATGGCCAGAAGGCAATCGACGCCCTGCAGCAGCTGTCCGCAAAGATCGGCGAGAAGCTGGAGCTGAAGCGCGCCACCACCATCGAGGGTGACAAGGTTGCCGTCTACATGCACCACCGTTCCGCAGACCTGCCGCCGGCAGTCGGCGTACTGGTCTCCTACGAGGGCGATGACGAGGGCGCAGCTAAGGCTGCCGCTATGCAGGTTGCCGCTCTGAAGGCTAAGTTCCTGAGCAACGACGAAGTTCCGGCCGAGACTGTCGCCAAGGAGCGCGAGATCGCCGAGGCTACCGCCCGCGAGGAAGGCAAGCCGGAGAAGGCTCTGCCGAACATCATCGAGGGTCGCCTGAAGGGCTACTTCAAGGACGTTTGCCTGCTGGATCAGCCGTCTGTCACCGAGTCCAAGAAGTCTGTTAAGCAGGTTATGGACGAGGCTGGCGTGACCCTGAAGGGCTTCAAGCGCTTCGAGGTTGGCCAGGCTTAAATAGCCACCAGGCTTAGCTACAAAAGTCCCCGCACCGATAGGGTGCCGGGGACTTTTTCTGTTGTAGAGGTGGGGTAAACTGGCCACCAGTTTGAACCACGTCGAAAAATCGAAACTGTCGAAACTAAGGAGCAACTACGGTGACTACAGCCGAAAACCGTGAAGGCTACAAGCGCGTCATGCTGAAGCTGGGAGGTGAGATGTTCGGCGGTGGCAAGGTCGGCATCGATCCCGATGTTGTGCAGAATGTCGCGCGTCAGATCGCCGAGGTCTCCAAGTCCGGCGTGGAAGTAGCGGTGGTAATCGGCGGTGGCAACTTCTTCCGTGGCGCTGAATTGCAGCAGCGGGGCCTGGATCGTTCCCGCTCCGATTACATGGGCATGCTCGGCACGGTCATGAACTGCCTGGCTCTGCAGGATTTCCTGGAGCAAGAAGGCGTGGACTGCCGCGTACAGACCGCTATCCAGATGACGCAGGTGGCGGAGCCGTACCTCCCGTTGCGCGCATCTCGTCACCTGGAGAAGGGGCGTGTTGTTATCTTCGGTGCAGGTATGGGTATGCCGTACTTCTCCACTGACACCACCGCTGCTCAGCGTGCCTTGGAGATCGGTTGTGAGGTGCTGCTTATGGCCAAGGCTGTCGACGGCGTATACAGCGACGATCCGCGCACGAACCCGGATGCGGAGTTGTTCCACGAGATCACTCCGTGGGAGGTTATCGAAAAGAGCCTAAAGGTTGCCGACGCCACCGCGTTCTCCCTTTGCATGGACAACAAGATGCCGATTCTGGTGTTCAATCTACTGACCGAGGGCAATATTGCCCGTGCCGTCGTCGGCGAGCGCATCGGCACCCTCGTCGACAGCAATGTCAGCGCAAACTAGTGCCAACACGACCCCTACACCTCAACACTTTCCCCACCATAGGCTGGTAAATTCTTAAACATGATTGACGATATTCTGCTTGAGTCCGAAGAGCGCATGACCAGCTCTGTGGAGCACGCCCGCGAAGACCTGACGACCATTCGTACCGGTCGCGCGAACCCGTCTATGTTCAACGGCGTGGTAGCTGAGTACTACGGGGTTCCCACCCCGATCACCCAGATGGCTACCATTAGTGTGCCGGAGCCGCGCATGCTGCTGATCAAGCCCTACGAGCAGTCCACCATGGGAGAGATCGAGAACGCTATCCGCAACTCCGACTTGGGCGTCAACCCCACCAACGATGGCCAGGTGCTGCGTGTGACCATTCCGCAGCTTACCGAGGAGCGTCGTAAGGACATGGTCAAGATGGCTAAGTCCAAGGGCGAGGATGCAAAGATCGCCATCCGTAATATCCGCCGCAAGGGCATGGAACAGCTGGGGAAGATCCAGAAGGACGGCGAGGCCGGCGAAGACGAGGTTCGCGCAGCCGAGAAGGATCTGGAGAAGATCACTCACAGCTACGTCGAACGCGTCGATGAGCTGGTTGAGGCTAAGGAAAAGGAACTGCTGGAGGTTTAGCTCTCCTGCACTCTTTTGTGCCCGCGCAAGAAAGGCTCTGTACCCATCTCTGCTCGCCCGAAACCAAAGAATGGTCCCGGCCGTGACCTCAAGCAGGCTATAGCCGTTGGAGTTTTTCTAGGGGCCATTGCCATCGCGGGGCTGTTCACGCCCTTTGCGTGGTACCCCCTGGTCGCCCTTGCCATGTCGCTGGCCGTCTACGAAGTATGGCGACGTCTGTACGAGGGCGGGTATGTACTGAACCTTCCTGTGCTCTTCCTAGGCGCGCAGGTGATCGTGTGGCTATCCTGGCCTTTCGGACCAACGGGAGCCCTGGCGGGCTTTGTTATCAGTGTGCTGATGGTAATGGTCACGCGTCTTTTCCACTATGGGCGCTCCTCACCACCGCATAACTACCTGCGGGATACCGCGGTCGGCATTTTCGTTCTGACCTGGATCCCGCTGTTCGGCAGCTTCGCCGCGATGCTTTCGCGAATGCAGCGCGATCACATTGACGGTTGGGCTTTCATTGTCACATTCATGCTGTGCGTTGTCGGCTCCGACGTGGGTGGATATATCGCTGGTGTGCTCTTCGGATCCCACCCAATGGCGCCTGCCGTCAGTCCGAAGAAGTCCTGGGAGGGCTTCGTCGGTTCGCTTATTCTATCCACCGCCATTGGCGTGGCGTGTGTGACCTTGCTTCTTTCCGGCCCGTTCTGGATCGGCTTGTTACTCGGGCCCGGCCTTGCCTGCTGCGCCACGCTCGGTGACCTCGTGGAGTCTCAGTTCAAGCGCGATCTCGGCATCAAGGACATGTCAGGAATGCTGCCGGGACACGGTGGCCTCATGGATCGCCTGGATGGCATGCTGCCATCGGCGATGATCACCTGGGTCGTGCTGAATATGCTCAGCGGTGTGTAGAAGGCGGAAGTGTAGTTACTCCCGAACCTGCTTTCGTAGCTGTACGATGCGCACGCCTCCAACCAGCGCCATAATCAGTGCTCCGATGATCGCTGCGATCAGCATGCCCACGCCAATTGGGAAGGTCATCGTCCATGCAAAGAGCTGCAGCTCGGCGGATTCTTGATTCTGGAGGATGAAAACGAGCAACACAATCAGCAGCAGCACACCGACGATCAATCCGACCCACGTGGTGCCCGCCAGGGACTTCTTAACCTCGCGATGCTCTGGCTTTTGTACCGGTGCTGGAGTTGGTGTTGGAGTTGGTGTTGGGGTCGGTGCCGACGTTGGTCGTTGTACCGGTTCTGGCGTGTTTTCTGGTGACGCCGACTGCGGTGTCGGCTTGGGCTGCTGATTTAAGTTCTCGTTCATACCCACCATTCAACGGCAAAAGCACCCTGGGTTCAGATTTCAGCGATGTGAGGGTTACCCCCGGCCCGTGCAATAATGGGGCGCATAATGGCTACACCAGTGAAACTTCAGTTTGCAGCACCCAAAAGGGGAATGCCGCCGGCGCATATGGCGGATTTCGATTCGGAGACCTTGCAGCAGAAGGTCCAGGAGCTCGGTTTGCCGAAGTTCCGGGCAGATCAGATTCGGCGTCAATACTTCGGCCGCCTGCAGGGCGACCCGATGAAGATGACGGATCTGCCCGAGGCGAAGCGCGCAGCGGTGAAGGAGGCGCTGTTCCCTGAGCTCATGCAGCCCATCCGCAACATGGAGGCCGACGACGGGGAGACGCGGAAGACCTTGTGGCGCTTGCACGATGGCACGATGTTGGAAAGCGTTCTCATGCGCTACCCGGATCGGGCGACGTTGTGCATTTCCTCTCAGGCCGGCTGCGGTATGGCCTGTCCCTTCTGTGCGACGGGGCAGGGCGGACTGGACCGTAATCTATCCATCGGTGAAATGGTGGAACAGGCTCGCGCAGCCGCTGAGGTAATGCAGGACGAGGGCGGGCGCCTCTCCAATATTGTTTTTATGGGTATGGGTGAGCCGCTGGCGAACTATAAGCGCGTGGTGGAGACGATCCACAAGATCTCCGCTCCAGCTCCGGATGGCTTTGGCATTTCCCAGCGCAACATCACTGTCTCGACGGTGGGGCTGGCCCCGGCAATTCGCAAATTGGCGGACGAGCAGATGAAGGTTCGACTGGCGGTTTCCCTCCACACCCCGGACGACGAGCTGCGCGATGAACTCGTTCCCGTCAACAACCGTTGGTCTGTGGAGGAGGTGCTGGATGCTGCCCGTTATTACGCCGACACCTCCGGACGCCGCGTTTCCATCGAGTACGCCTTGATCCGCGATATGAATGATCAGCCTTGGCGCGCCGACCTACTGGGCAAGAAGTTGCGTGGGGCGCTGGGCACCAAGGTGCATGTGAACGTCATTCCACTGAACCCAACTCCAGGCTCGAAGTGGGATGCCTCGCCAAAGGAAAGGCAGGATGAGTTCGTCCGCCGTGTGGAGGCTCAAGGCGTGCCCTGTACGGTGCGTGACACTAAGGGGCAGGAAATCGCCGCTGCCTGTGGCCAGCTAGCGGCAGAGGAACGCTAAAAAACTGCGCAGGCTGTTGGAAGCCTGCGCAGTGTAAAGAGGGAGCTAGAAACTAGCGGGTTACCGATGCCGGATCGATGTTCTGTGCACGCAGCTCATCGTCGGACAGGTTGGAGTATGCGCCCGTCAGGTTTAGCTGGTCAGCGGACCATACTGGCTCTACGTGCCCCTCGGGCTTGTTGTGAGAGGTCACAGTCTTGCGGGGCTTGCCCAAAGACGGACGAGTAGCCCACAGACCCACACCGAGAAAGACCACAACTGCCAGGGCAATCAGCCAGATGTTTTCCACATTGCCCTTGTGGTTGCCGAACAGCATGCCCAGCAAGAACAGGCCGCCGATAACACCGGCGGTGATGATTCCGCGACGCGGAAGCTCGCTCCAGCCCCAAGCCGCAGACGGAACGTCCGCGGTGGATACGCCGTTGTAAACTTCAGCTTCCTTAGAGTGGTGCGCCACCGTTTCCTCCTGAAGGTCAAAAAAATTCTATCTCTCGTATTTTGACACATCGTGCCCGGTTTTTCCCTATCCGGACGTGTGCGTGCCCAGGAAAGTACCCAATTTAGGTGTGGAGGCGGGGCGTCCAGAAGAAAAGAAATAGAATAGGCCGCGTGAAAAAGCGAGTAATAGTCCTTGGCAGCACCGGTTCCATCGGCACACAGGCACTAGAGGTCATAGCGGATAACCCGGATCGATTCGAGCTTGTAGGCATCTCCGCACACGGCTCCAAACCCGACGTCTTGGCGCAGCAGGTGCGCGAGTTTGGCCTGGACCTGCAATGTGTTGCTGTGGCCTCGGCGCGCACGGCGGATTGGTTGGACGGGGAATTCGGCAGCCGTTGCATCCGCGGGAAGGACTCCGCCCGCATGCTGGTCGAGGAAATCGGCCCGACGCTGGGGGAGAGCGACGTCATCCTTAATGCCCTCGTCGGTTCTTTGGGGCTTGACGCCACGTTGGCGACACTCGGCACGCAGGCCCAACTCGCCCTTGCTAACAAGGAATCGCTCGTCGCTGGCGGCCAGCTGGTGTTGAAGGCCGCGGACTCGGACCAGTTGATTCCCGTGGATTCCGAACACTCTGCAATGGCTCAGTGCCTCCGTTCAGGGCAGGTGGACGAAGTGGACTCTCTGGTTCTGACTGCTTCCGGCGGCCCGTTCCGTGGCTATACCCGTGCGCAGTTGGAGGATGTCACTCCGCTGCAAGCCGCCAACCATCCCACCTGGTCTATGGGGCAAATGAATACTTTGAACTCGGCCACCATGGTGAACAAGGGCCTGGAGCTCATTGAAGCAAGCCTCCTGTTCGGTATTCCCGCGGAAAAAATCGAAGTGACCGTTCACCCGCAGTCGATCGTGCACTCCATGGTTACTTTCATCGATGGTGCGACCATCGCTCAGGCCTCCCCACCATCGATGAAGCTGCCGATCTCGCTAGCTCTCGGCTGGCCGGATCGAATTGCCGACGCCCAACCCAAGCTGGACTTTTCCGGTGCCACCGACTGGCACTTCGAGCCCTTGGACGATGATGTCTTCCCGGCCGTGATGTTGGCGCGCCAGGCAGTCACTTCCGGCGGCACCATGCCGGCGGTTTATAATGCAGCGAATGAGGAAGCTGCTGTCGAGTTCCTAAACGGTAGGCTTAGCTTCCCCCGCATCGTGGATACGGTCGCAGCAACCATGGAGGCCTGCCAGCACCTGTCCGCCGAACCCAATGACTTGGAGGATGTGCTAGCCGCGGAGCGCGAAGCTCGCGCGAAGGCACACGAAAGGATGGCCACGTGGCTTTCGGACTAGGGGTACTTCTCTTCGCCCTAGGCATTGCCCTTTCCATCGCCCTGCACGAGGCTGGGCACCTTATCGCCGCCCGTATGTCCGGCATGCGGGTGAGGCGCTACTTCATCGGCTTTGGCCCGACGCTCTTTAGCTTCCGCAAGGGGCACACTGAGTACGGGCTGAAAGCCATACCCCTCGGCGGCTTTTGTGACATCGCCGGCATGACGAAGCTGGATGAAATGACCGACGAGGAGCGCCCGTACGCCATGTACGACAAACCGGCGCACCGTCGCATCTTCGTGATGCTCGGCGGCATCATCATGAACATCCTTCTGGCACTGGGAATTCTCTATGGAGTGGCTCTGGCCTGGGGACTGCCGGATCGCAGTGTGGTCTTTACTCCCACCGTGGAATCCACCCAGTGCGCCCCGGCAAAGCAAAATGCGGACGGCACATTGCAGAAGTGTACGGGTGACGGTCCGGCGGCGGAGTCGGGCGTCAAGACCGGCGATACATTCCTTTCTGTCAACGGCGAAGAGACAGAAGATTTCCAAGCCTTCACCAAGGCCATTGCTGCCGAGGCCGAGCGCGCAAGCGACGACGGCAAGAAGGTCGGGGATCGCATTACCGTCCCCGCAGTCGTCGATCGCGGTGGTCAGCACAAGAATTTGGATCTCCAGATTCAACTTGTTGAGCGAGTAAACTCCGCGGGCAACACCATGACCTCAGGTGCTGTCGGCATTCGGGCGAAGCGTCCACAGCTCGTGATGAATCACTACAATCCCGCCAGCGCAGTCGGCGGAACCCTGGCCTTTACCGGGGGAATGGTCAATGACACTTTCCACGGACTCATTGAGCTGCCACAGCGCGTGCCCGGCGTGGTCGAATCCATCTTCGGTGGCCACCGTGCCGATGATTCTCCCATGAGTGTTGTGGGTGCTTCTCGCGTTGGTGGCGAGTTGGTGCAGTACCAGCAGTGGATGAGCTTCCTTTTGACCTTGGCGAGCCTGAATCTCTTCCTCGCCGCTTTTAACCTGGTGCCGCTGCCCCCGCTGGACGGAGGTCACATTGCCGTAGTGATCTACGAAAAGATTCGGGATTTCTTCCGCCGTATGCGCGGTAAGCAACCGGGTGGTCCTGCTGACTACACCAAGCTCATGCCCCTGACCTATGCGGCCACAGCGGTTTTGTTGGTATTCGGCATCATCGTCATCATCGCCGATGTAGTGAACCCAATCCGGATCTTCTAGATTCTCGCGGTAGAATCGGAAGGCAGTTTAACGGCATTCACGACTGAAAGGTTGTCTTCGTTCATGTCTGGTATTTCCCTGGGTATCCCCGACGGTCCGCCTCCGGTTTTGGCGCCGCGCCGCAAGACGCGCCAACTGATGGTCGGCGGGGTAGGGGTCGGCAGCGATCACCCCATCTCGGTGCAGTCGATGACCACGACGAAGACGCACGACGTCAACGCAACACTGCAGCAGATCGCCCAGCTGACCGCTTCCGGTTGCGATATTGTTCGCGTGGCATGCCCTAAAACCGTCGACGCCGAGGCTCTGCCCGCCATTGCCAAGAAGTCCCCGATCCCGGTGATTGCGGATATTCACTTCCAGCCGAAGTACATCTTCAGTGCTATCGACGCTGGTTGTGCTGCAGTGCGCGTGAACCCGGGCAATATCAAGGAATTTGACGGTCGGGTCAAGGAAGTTGCCAAGGCCGCTGGGGACGCTGGCATTCCGATTCGCATTGGCGTTAACGCCGGCTCGCTGGACAAGCGCATCATGGAAAAGTACGGAAAGGCCACGCCCGAGGCTCTTGTGGAGTCTGCACTGTGGGAGGCCAGCCTGTTTGAGGAGCACGGTTTCGGCGATATCGCGATTTCCGTCAAGCACAACGACCCGGTCGTGATGGTGGAGGCCTACCGCCAGCTTGCCGCTAAGTCGGATTACCCGCTGCACTTGGGAGTCACGGAAGCAGGCCCGGCTTTCCAAGGAACTATCAAGTCCTCCGTGGCTTTCGGTGCGCTGCTGGCCGAGGGTATCGGCGATACGATCCGCGTGTCTCTCTCCGCCGACCCTGTGGAGGAGATCAAGGTGGGCGACCAGATCCTGCAGTCGCTCAACCTGCGCCCCCGCAAACTGGAGATCGTGTCCTGCCCGTCCTGTGGCCGCGCCCAGGTGGATGTGTACAAGTTGGCCGACGAGGTCACTGCGGGCCTCGAGGGCATGGAGTTCCCGCTGCGTGTGGCCGTTATGGGCTGCGTCGTGAATGGCCCGGGCGAGGCCCGTGACGCCGACCTGGGCGTGGCCTCCGGCAACGGTAAGGGACAAATTTTCGTCAAGGGCGAGGTCATTAAGACCGTGCCCGAGGATCAGATTGTGGAAACCCTCATCGAGGAAGCTATGCGCATCGCCGATGAGGAGGGCCTTGAGGCTGTCGAAGGCCAGAAGGCCGATGTACGAGTGACTAAATAGTCGCTATTTCTACCTCGCGGACCTTGCCGTCGACTAGCTCGATGCGGCGGTTCAGCGTGGCCAGCTGCTCCCGATCGTGGGAGACATAGAGCACAGGCGTGTTTCGCTCGCGCGCCAGATCCACGATCAATTCGGTGACTCGCTGTGCATTGGTGGTATCCAGGGCCGCGGTCGGCTCATCAACCAGCAGCAGGGAGGGGTCATTCATTAGCGCGCGAGCCAGGTTTACACGAGCTTGCTGGCCGCCGGAAAGTTCGGAGACTTTCGCATCCTCGCGCCCTTCCAGGCCCACTTCCTTCAGCAAACGCTCGGCCTTTTCTTCCTGTTGACGCCACCTTTTCCCGCTGATACCGAATGGCTTATCCAGACGGTTCATCACCATGAGCTGTTCCTTAGCCGTCAGCGACGGCAGCAGGTTTGGCTGCTGGAACACGATGCCGAGGTGGCGACGACGGATTTCCGCAGCCTGGCGCCCCGCGACGGTGCCAAGTTCCAAAGTGGTTTCACCATGCAGAACGGCGGAGCCGGAGGTAGCGGTTTCCAGGCAGCCGATGATGGACAGCAGGGTAGATTTACCGGAGCCGGAGGGGCCGGTGATGCCTACGACCTCACCGGGGTCAACGTTGAAAGAAACGTCCGTGAGTAGGTTGCGCTTTGTGGTGCCGTCGGTGATCTCGAGGGAGATGTTCTTTACTTCAAGTGCTGGGAAGATCATGAGTTCATTGCCTTTCGCGGATCGACCTTCATGACGGGGATGATGGATAGGCCGGCGCCGAGCAGACCCGCAAGCAGCAGGATGGCAGCCGGAATAAGAGTGGTGTTGGTGGAGACATCCATGGGGATTCCCTCCAAGAACCCACCGACACCGACGGTGAGCAGGGTGCCCGCGGAAATGCCGACGATAAGGACGACCAATGCTTGGCCGACGGCGTCGGTCAGGATGCTGGAGCGGGTACCACCCAGGGCGATGGTGATCGCTACGCCGCGTAGGCGCTGCATTGTCCACACCGTGAAGAATGCGCCAAGCACCAGTGCGGAGATGACATAGAGCAGTACGATCATCAGATTCAGGGAGGACTGCTCGCCCTTGTATGAAGCGCTGGCATTCAGCGCCTCCTTGCCCTTCAACATGACCGTGCCGGTGATTGGCTCCGCGTCGCTGGAGACCACGCCAAAGGTGGAGCTGCCGGGCAGCTTTTCTACCTCTTCGGTGCTCATCCAGTGGATGGGCTGGTGCTCTAGGTAAAGCTCTTCGCTGGGCTTGTTGCCGTTATCGGACATGGCGATGAATGACTGACCATCTGCATCTTTCGAGCGAGCCATAGTGACAACCTCGCCGTCGCGGCTTTCAACCTCGCGGGCTTGGGCGTCACTAAGTGAACCAGTGCTGAGGGAAACAGTGCCGCCAGCATCGTTGAGCACGAGCTGTTGGTTGCTACCGACCTTGTACTCCAGTGCAGAGGCGGATTGGAAGCTCAGACCTGCGGACAGGGAGCTCAGCAGAGTGACCATAGCGGTGATCAGCAAAACGGTGGTGATGATGAGCGCCGTCTTGCCGCGGGAACCGCGCAGTTCGCGGATCCCTTGGAACATGAATCCCCGGGTTGGGGTTAACGACTTATTGTTTAACACGCTTCTAATTCTGCGCGGGCAATAAGAAAAGCACATCGGGCAAAGTAGTAGTCCTCGACTCATACTTTAGGTGGAGGCGGGCTACACCCTGCGCTCGCTAAACTTAGAAGCGATTATGATTCACCAAGCTAAATCGAACAAGGTCGTAGCGCTGAATCGTGCGTGGTCCTACCTGGGGGTGGGCATACACCTGCTGATGGTGCTGCTGATGGCCGTGACGGTCATTAGGGACGGCTGGTCGTGGAATGCCGCCGCCCTGTGCTTCATCTATGTGATGGGTCTGTGGCTGCGCCCCACTTGGCTGTGGCTGACTTTGGTTATCGCCACCTGGGCGTGCCTACTACTAGTTGCTCCGAGCGCGGCATTTATGGCTTTTGCGCTGTTCTTCCTATGCGTTGGTGTACTACCAATGTGGCCAGCAATCGTCTGCAATGTAGTGGTGACGTTCCTGTCCATCTACCAGAGTGGCGAGGCCCTGGGGCCTATCGTTGCCGCAGTGGTGGCCACTGTCGTTGGCCTGGGCTTTAAGGAATTGCGCGACGAGGCCAGTGCCCGGGAGGCTGCGAGCCGACATGCCGGGGAGATGGGTGAGCGCACGCGCCTGGCAGGGGAGATCCACGATACGGTCGCACAAGGCCTAAGCTCCATTCACATGATTCTGCAGGCCGTAGAAAAGCGGGTGGAAGATCCGGAGATCCTGGAAGATCTTCGCCTCGCCCGCACAACTGCCGAGGACAACCTGGCGGAAACTCGGCGCATTATCGCAGCCCTGCAGCCCGGCCCGCTGGTCGGCGGTGACCTGCCTATCGCATTGGCTCGAGTGTGCTCCGGCACGCCGATGGGGGAATCCCTAAGCTTTGAGGTCGAGGGGGCGCCCTACGATCTGGATGAAAAGGCTGAACAGGAGCTGACGCGTATTACGCAATCGCTGGTTTCCAATGTGGTGAAGCACTCCGAGGCCACGCAGGCGCGAGTGACCTTGACCTACCAGGAGGATCTGCTGAGCCTGGATGTTGTCGACAATGGTCGTGGCATGGATGAGGAGCAGGTTCGCAAGATCGCCGCTGAAAAGCTGAGCCTCTCGCCGGTAGGTCTAGCTGGTGTACGCCGCCGCGCTAACCTCATCGGTGCGACCATGCATGTAGAAAGCGCGCCCGATGCTGGCTGCGGCGTGTCTATCCAAATGCCGATCCGTTAGGAGTAGAGGATGCCAGGAAATCTTCGCGTTCTGATCTGCGATGATCACCCGGTTGTTCGCGCTGGGATCGAAGCTATGCTGCGGGGAGCGAGCGATGTGGAGATCATCGGCTCTGTCGGTGAACCCGAGCAAGCCGTCGCAATTGCTGCCGCAGAGCAGCCCGATGTTGTGCTGATGGATCTGCGTTTTGGCGAAGGCCCCGGCAGTGAGGGCGCCGAGTCCGGGGGAGTGTGGGCAACCCGTGCAATCCGCAAGAATAGACCTGCCCCGCAGGTGTTGATTTTGACCAACTACTCCACGGACAGTGACGTGCTCGGCGCTGTTTCCGCTGGCGCAGTTGGTTACCTCCTTAAGGACTGTGCCCCAGAAGAACTGGCCGAGGGCATCCGCCAGGCCGCTGGCGGACAAACAGTGATGAACAATAACATCATCGGCAAGCTTCGGGGTCGCCTGGCCAATCCCTTTGAGTCCCTGACGAACCGCGAGCAGGAGGTCCTTACGCTTGCTAGCCAAGGCCTGTCCAACCGCGCAATTGCGAAGAACTTGATCCTCACCGAGGCAACGGTGAAGTCCCACATGGCGCATGTTTTCTCCAAACTCAACGTAAAAAATAGGACAGCTGCGGTTGCTGTGGCGAGGGAGCGCGGAATTATCGATTAGCCCTGTTAATCTCTGAGGCTATGCGCACCACCTCTTGGACACCTCGCCGCGCCATCACCGCCGCCGTCACGACGGCTGGGCTCGCTCTGGGCGTTGCTGCCTGCACCCCGAAACCCGATGTTGCTGATGACGCCGCACAGGCCTTCCTAGCGGCTCTTTCCATTCCCGGCGAGGCCTCCACCGCGGGAGGGGAGACCGATAACCCTGACAAGGCCACGCAAGCTATCTCACAGGCGTGGGCGTCTCTGCAGGCCGAAGGCCTGCAGACCGAGCTGAAGGGCGTCAATACCCAGGACAATCAGGCAACCGCACAGTACGAACTGCGCTGGGACCTGCCCGGCGGACGTAAGTTCGCCTATGAGTCCTCCATGACTCTTACTCGCACGGGGAACGATTGGTCCGTGCGCTGGCAGCCGGCGGTTCTTCACCCGGAGCTGGGTGCGAACCAACACCTGGAGCTGCGTAGCGTGCCGGCGAAAGTGGCAAATGTCGTAGGGTCCGATGGCGCGGTGCTGTTGGAACCTGGTAGGCAGTACCGCATTCTTGTCGACAAGGACAAGGTCGCCGATGTTCTCGGAACTATGCGGCGCATTGCCGGCGAGCTCGACGCTTTGCGTGGTGCCGATAAGTCGGTTCCGAGTATCGACCCGGTGAAGAAGGCCGACGAGGCCAAAGACGTAGATGGTGAGTACTCGGTACTGACGGTCAATCAGGCCCAAGGTAAGCGTTTGGAAGGTGCCCTTGGTGGCGTTGAGGGCGTGCGGATGAACGAAGAGCCTTCCCTGGTGCGCCCGGATCCGTCCTTTGCGCCGGACATCATGGCCCGCGTGCGCAGCGTTGTTGAAGAAGACCTGCAGGGAGAAAATGGCTGGAAGGTAGTCGCTGCTACCAGCGAGGGGAATGAAGTTGCGAAGGTCGGGGGAGAGGACCCGAAGGCTTCTCCAAGCGTGCACGTGTCTCTGTCGCGCAAGGTGCAGGAGGCAGCGCAGAAGGCAGTGGATACTCGCGCCGATTCGAAGACGATGATGGTTGTCATGCGTCCTTCCACTGGCGAGGTGTTGGCCGTCGCGCAGTCGGAGAAGGCCGACGAAGATGGAAACGTCGCCCTCATGGGACAGTATCCTCCGGGTTCGACGTTCAAGATGCTCACGGCCTATGCGGGTCTGCAGAAGCAGGGCCTGACTCCGGATTCCATTGTCGGCTGCCCCGGCACTCAGGATATTGGCGGGCGTATCGTGACGAATTACAACAGTTTCTCTCTGGGAAGCACGCAACTGGAAAATGCTTTCGCTAAATCGTGCAACACTACCTTCGCGGATATCTCTACCAAGCTGAAGCCTGGCGAACTGAAGGACGTTGCCTCGCAGTTTGGCCTGGGAGCCGATTACGACATCGAGGGGCTAGATACCATCACCGGTTCCGTGCCCGAGGGCGAAAAGATGCTCGACCGTACTGAGGCGGGGTATGGCCAGGGTCTCGACCTGGCAAGCCCGTTTGGTATGGCCATGGTGGCCTCCAGCGTGGCTGCGGGACGGGCACCGACTCCTTATCTGATCAGCGGTGAGAACCATCACACGAAGGCTCAGAACGAAGAGGCCAAGACGGATGCTAAAAAGAAGCTGGATCCCAAGGTCATTGAACAGCTGCGGCGGATGATGCGCGCCGTGGTCACGAACGGCTCTGGATCTGGCGTAGCCGATGCCGGCGAGGTGTACGCCAAGACCGGTGAGGCGGAAATCAATGGGGGTTCGCACAGTTGGCTTGCCGGTTATCGCGGTGACCTGGCTTTCGCCACTCTGGTTGTGCTGGGCGGCGGGTCCGAACATGCCACGGCGGTAACGTCCAACTTCTTCAAGAACCTCGACGGGTCAGGAGCCAAGCGCCCGGAGTAGAATGGTGCGACATGACTCGAGCACCATTGACCCCTGGAAAGCCCACCCCCATCCGCACCGTGCCGGCCAATATTGAGCGCCCGGAGTACGCATGGAAGGACAGCGTTCAAGAAAACATTGGTGAGCCGTGGGTGCAGACGCCCGAGACGATCGAAAAGATGCGTGAAGCTAGCCGCATCGCCGCCGACGCACTGCACGCCGCCGGGGCTGCCGTCGCCCCCGGTGTGACCACCGACGAGATCGATCGCGTGGCGCACGAATACATGTGCGACCACGGCGCGTACCCCTCCACCCTCGGCTACCGGCACTTCCCGAAGTCCTGCTGCGTGAGCCTCAACGAGATCATCTGCCACGGCATCCCCGACAGCACCGTTATCCAGGACGGCGACATCGTCAACATCGACGTCACCGCCTACAAGAACGGCGTGCACGGCGATACCAACGCGACCTTCCTAGCCGGTGACGTCTCCGAAGAGCACCGCCTGCTGGTCGAACGCACCGAAAAGGCCATGTGGCGCGGCATTAAGGCCGTCAAGCCGGGCCGCCAGATCAACATCATCGGCCGCGTGATCGAGAGCTACGCCAAGCGCTTCGGCTACAACGTCGTGGAGGACTTCACCGGCCACGGCGTTGGTCCGACCTTCCACAACGGCCTTGTTGTGCTGCACTACGACCGCCCAACCATGTACACCGACCTGCTGGAACCGGGCATGACCCTGACAATCGAGCCGATGATCAACCTCGGCGGCCTTGACTACGAAGTCTGGGACGACGACTGGACCGTCCAGACCAAGGACCGCCAGTGGACCGCGCAGTTCGAGCACACCCTGCTGGTCACCGAAGATGGCTACGAAGTTCTCACGATCCCCAGCGAGTCCTAAGTCGACCGACTAACCTCCCAGAAGTATGGGAGACAAAACTATACCGCTGGGGCCCGGCCCTGTATCGCGTAAGCAGCACCTGCGCCGCCTCGGCCCGTTCGGCGCCTTCGCCACGCGCATCGGGGCCCGCGTAACCAAGAAGAAGAACCTCGGAGTGTTCGCCACCATCGGCCGCGCCCCGCGGTTGTTCTTCTTTTGGCTGCTCTACGGCGGCTCGATGATGCCCTTCGGTTACCTTTCGCGCGTCGAAACCGAAATGATCATCCTGCGCGTCGCCTATCTGCGCGGCAGCGCCTACGAAGCCGACCAGCACCGTGCCCTCGCGGCGAGGGTTGGGGTTAAGGATATTGACGCCCTGTTCCAGCCCGAACACGGCTTTACTGGCCGTCCAGGCACGTTGCTGGACGCCGCCGAGCAGCTCGTCCGCGATCGTGGGCTTTCCGCCGATATGGCTCAGCGCGTGCGGGATCGGCTGAGTGAGCGGGAGCAGGTTGCGTTCGTCATGCTAGTCACAAACTACGACGGCCTGGCCACGGCGCTGGACGTCATGGGAGTCCCGGTCGACGAGCCACGCTAGGCCGCCCGTCGACGATTCTCTGCCCGCTGGGCGAAGGTTTCTCGTCCTAGCGGACCGTTCGGTGCCGTCATCACCGTGTGCCCGTCGCCGTGGCTTGTCCAGGTTTCGTTGCCGTCCGGATGGATAGTCACATCCCAGGAGCCCGTCGTCTTCGCATTGTGATGCTTGCTGCACAGGCAGTGAAGATTTGCGGTGGCTGTAGGGCCACCAGCCTGCGGGTTTTCATGGTCATAACGCTTCACATGGTCCAGCTGGCACTTGTGTGCGGGAACCGAACATCCTGGGAACCGGCAGGTTCCGTCACGCCCCTCCACGCTTGCTCGCACCAATGGTGTGGGGGAATAGCCCTCGTTGCTCGCGGCACCGGGGAACTGGACGTGCGTGACGCGGTTCATCCACTTCTGTGTTGCCTGCGAGCCGACCCAGCCACCTGCGGCCCAGATCTGGGCATCCGGCTGATCCGTACTTTGATACAGGTTTAGCGTGATGTCTGCCGTGGTCTGCCTGCGTACTAAGCGCATTAGCGCTTCGGCGCGGGAACAGGAGTTGTTGTTCACCACGTTGTTGAGTGTCCGTTGAAGTTCTAGCCCTTCGAGCTTGGGTAGCGTCAAGAAGAAAACAGTGGTGGTATCCGGGCGATCGTCGATTTCTAGGCGCTTGTTGGAGCCGTCTTCGGTGTCGGCCGAGTCTTCCGGGAGTGCAAGGGGGTCGTACTTGCGAATGATTCTTTCTAGCCGGCTGCGGATCGTGGCCCTGGCTAGCATTGCCTGGTTGGGCACGGTGGGGGAGATCGCTTGAAAAATTTTTTCCTCGAAGATTTCAGGGATGTTCTGGCTGACCGGGCTGAGGCATTCGGCCATGCATCGAAGCAGGTCAAGAGAGTAAGCGCCCGTATTTGCTGCCTCACGGATAGTGGGGAATCGGCGGAACATGTGGCCGATCTCAACCAGAGTGAGTGCCCTGTATTCCGTTAAACCCAAGCGCACTGCGAGGCGTGTGGAAACGTCGATAACACACTCGTCTATCTCGGGAGTGCAGGCCACGGCGAGTTTGACGTGGCCGCGGTTGATTTCGCATGTTGCGGCACTCAATGGATCGCACGGATCGGTGACGCGCCAGCAGGGTGTGGTGGTGGAATGCTCGAACACGGTATTGCCCCTTTTTGCCTGTTCGCAGGTGGTGTGGTGGTGTTGCCAAAAAATTTTTCTTGGCTTGTGTGGGCAGTATATAAACCGCTCCGGACAACCCCTTTGCGTAGAGGAGTAATTAATCGAACAGCGAACTAGAAATTTTTTTGTATTACCCGTAGTAACACAGTGTGTGTTAGTATATGTAATACAGATTCTGAAGGAGGCTTTCCGCACCGTGTATCTCACAGTGGATCCTGACTCGCCTGTACCGATCGCCCAGCAGATCCACGACGGTATCGTGGCGGGGCTCGTCTCCGGCGAACTGCAGGACGGGCAACCTTTGCTTTCGGTGAGACGGCTGGCGGTGGAATATGGCGTCAATCCCGCAACCGTGAAGAAAGCATATGACCAGCTACAAGAAGACGGATTAGTACGCACGGCCGCGCGATCAGGCACTGTGATTACGCGCCCTGAGCAGCCGAGTGTGCAACAACGCGAACGGTTGCGCGAGGATTTGCGAGCTACTGTACGGCGAGCACTCGCGCAAGGGTTCAACGTAGGCGACATTTGCGCGACGATTGATGACCTCGCGGTGAAGTGGGATTAGGAGAACCATCATGATTGCATTCGATCCATTCCTTGCAGGAGTGTTCTGCGTGACAACGCTGCTTGTGGGGCTGATCCTGGTGTACACGCCGAAGCTGTCGTCGCCGAGTGTACGGTTGGGCGTGCGCGTGCCGGAGACACATTGGGGCGACGATGTTGTGCGGCGACAAGAGGGTACGTTCCTTAAACGCCAGGTTGCAGCGATTGTGGTTTCTGCACTGCTGGCGATACCAGCCGCTGTGGTGCCAGTGGTTGGCGCAGTGCTGACCCTCGTGCCGGTGGGTTTCTTTATGTGGAACCTCAACCAGGCTGGGCAGCCAATACGCGAGGCCAAGCAGCGGGAAGGCTGGTTCGACGGCGTGCGCACGGTCGTGGCCGGGGAGATCACGCCGGTAGAGGACACATCTCCGCAGCGTGCATGGGCCTTCACCTGGGCAGCACTGGCTGTGCTTGCTGTCGCGGCCGGGTACGTGGCCGCGCGGTGGGGTGATATTCCGGAGCGCTTCGCCACTCATTTCGGCAGTGGCTTCGAACCAGATAGTTGGGATAACAAGTCTGTGGGTTCGGTGTTCTTCCCGACGTTCTTTGGTGTGGGAATGGTGCTGCTTTTTGCGCTGATTACGGTCGTATTGTTGCGCGTTAGCGTGCCGGCCCGAGCTGATACGTCGCTGCGGGGGAAGGTCTCGCAGAAGATCATTCGGCGTCATACGGCGATGTGGCTGGCGGTGATGAACGTTGCGGTGGCCATCATGTGCGCTAGCCTGCAGGTTGTGACCGTGCTGCACACGGACTGGGTGGCTCCGGCCATAATCGGTTCGCTCGTGCTCGTGTTTGCGGTTTGTCTGGCCATGGTCGTGGCTCTGGCGAGGAAGCAGTCCGCGCTAGCGAACACGAGCGGCGAGGGGCGGGACAACGACGAGCACTACAAGTGGGGCATGTTCTACTACAACCCGGAGGATCCGGCCGTGATGGTCGACAAGCGCTTCGGGGTTGGCATGGACTTCAACTACGCCCACTGGCAGGGCAAGGCGTTCCTCGCTTTTATTGCGCTCGTGTTGCTCGCCTCGATCTCGTTGCCGTTCTTACTTTGACGCCCATCGGAACCCAGCGTTAAGCGCCTTCATCGCGCCTTTGTAAGCCCAGGGGGCGTTGACCTGCGTCCAGCGGGCAATAGGGATGTCGGGGCTGGTGTTGATGAGGTACTTGCCCTTATCCACGCCCTTCAAAATTTTTTGAGCGGCCTTGGCAGGGGTTACGGCGTGGCCCTGGAACAGGGCCGTTGCCTTCTGGATGCGCTTCTTGGAGCGGTCCACGCCGTGGATGTCGATGGTGCGAACCAGGGGAGTGTCCACCGCGCCCGGGGCGACGGCGTGCACGTCCACGCCATAGGGGGCTAGGTCGAAGCGCAGCACCTCGCACATGCCGAGCACGCCACCCTTAGAAGCAGAATAGGCCGCGTGCCACGGCAAGCCGATAACGCCCGCGGCGGAGGAGACGAATACGAACTTCCGGCGGTCGCGGCGGCGACGGCGAACCGGCTGGCTCTCCATGAGCTTCGGCGCGAAGGCCTCGACCATGTGCACGGACCCCATCAGGTTCACGTCGATCACTCGCTGCCACTTTTCGTGAGGCATCTGGCGCACATCACCCCAGATGGCGATGCCGGCCACGTGGTGCACCTGGTCGGGAATGCCGTGGGCGGCAATGATGTCCTCCGCCCAGGCCTTTACAGCGTCCACGTCAGTGACGTCGACAGTGCGCTGATCGGCGACGGTGCCGCCACGAGTGGAGATGTCACTGGCGGTGGAGGCGAGTCCTTTCTCGTCGCGGTCGCTGATGGCGACTGCATAGCCCCGTTCTGCCAGTTGTAGTGCTACCTCCCGACCGATTCCCGAGGCGGCTCCAGTGACGACTGCGAACATGGCGAAGGCTCCTTCATTAGTTTTCGAGATCTAACCCCAGCAGGGCGTTCTCGACCAATTCTGTCAGAGCAGGGTGGGGCCAATACTGCTTTTCGGCGAAATCGCGTGCAGTGATGCCGAAGGTCATGGCGGTGACAAAGCTTTGGATCAACGAGCTGGCCTCTGGCCCCATTATGTGTGCTCCGAGGATCTCGCCGGTGGTGCGGTCGGCAATTACCTTGCAGAAACCAGTGGTGTCTTCCATTGCCCAGCCGTAGGCCACGTCGCCGTACTTTTGGATCTTTACGGCGATGGGGCGGTCAGTCGCGCGGGCTTCGGCCTCGGTCATGCCCACTACGCCGATCTGCGGATGTGTGAACACACCGCTCGGAACCACCTCGTGATTGAACTTCCGCAGGTCGTCGGAGTGTGCGAGATTGTGCGCCACCACGCGAGCCTCGGCGTTGGCCACATGCTTGAGCTCGAAATCATTGCAGGCATCGCCCAGCGCCCACACACCCTCGGCGCTGGTGCGGCCGTACTCGTCGACCTCTATTCGGCCGTTCTCTTTGGTCTGGACGCCACCCGTTTCACAGTCCAACGTGTCCGAATTATTGACCCGCCCCATCGCGACAAGAACCTCCTCGCCAGTGACGATGGTTCCATCGTCCAGGGTGAGGGTGATCTGCCCGTCGGCTGTTTCCTTGGCGGCGGTAATGGTGCGCCCCAGGTGGTTCGTCCACTGCTGTTGTGCTGTAAAAGCCTCGGAGATGTCGGCGTCCAGCTTCCGCAACAGCTTGTCCGAGCGATTGATGAGCGTCACCTGCGTGCCGAGGCCAGAGAACATCGCGGCGAACTCGACGGCGACGATGCCACCGCCGACGATGATGAGGGACTTCGGTAGTTCATCCAGCCGCATGATGTCCTCGTTGGTGCGATAGCGCACATCGGCGAGGGCTGGGTGAATGCGTGGGCGGCCACCGGTGGCGAGAACGATATTGGTGCCAGTGATGGTGGGGCCATCGTCGATCTGCAGAGTGCGTGGGCCGATGAAACGGGCAGTGCCTTCGAAGAGGGTGATATTTGGGGTTTCGTTCCCTGCGCGGTACTCCGCACCGGCATGACTAATGGGATCAATGCGGTCGCCGAAGACGCGCTGCTGGATACCCTTCCAATCGACGTGCTCGAGCGAGCCGGTGAGGCTTAGGCGGGATGCCTCGGAGAAACCGCGGGCGACGTCGGCGGTGTGGACGAACATCTTGGTAGGGATGCAACCGACGTTGATGCAAGTGCCGCCGAAAATGCCCTTTTCAACGATGGCGATTCTTTGGTGCTCGTTGGCTGGGCTGGGCAAAGAGTTACCAGAGCCCGTGCCAACGATGATGAGGTCAAAATTATCCATGATGGATCTTCCTTTCGTTGAAGACATCCGTGAGCCACTCGTCGGCAGCGGCGAAGGCTCGCGCGCGAACCGAGGGGCGGGAGAGGAAAACATCGTGCAAGGCACCCTCGATGACAATGGTGGTGGAAAGGGATGCGACATTGGAAGCCTGCTGCCACATCTGGCTGGGCATAAGGATGAGATCGGCGTTATAGGACTGCCGGGAGAGCTTCTTGGAAAAGTGGTGAGTGTGGCTAGTGAAGATCAGCGTAGGAACGCCGGTGTCACCCTTGCCAGAGTGCAGGCGGCGGATTTCTCGGGCGACGCCGAGTAGCCATTGGATGTACTTGGGGCGAGGTTCTAGAGGCTTGAGACGCAGGTTGTAGTTCCACTCACCGGCCTCGGTGACGTGCAGAGATTTGCCGTAGACCGGGTTGATGCCACCAGGAAGCAGGAGGTTGGGCCTTAGCTTGTTGATGACAGGCAGCACGCGGTTAATGGCGAAGCGGACCACCGGATTGAACTGAAGACCAAACCACGGCGAGTTCAAGACGACGGCGGCGATGGAGTTGTGGAGAGGGGAATTGGCGTCATAAAGGCGATGAGCCCACATCGTCACATCCAACCCGCCGGTCGAGTGTCCGACAGGAACCACCGTGCCGTGGGCGGCGGCCAAGAGCGCGGCGGCGGTAGAGAGATCCTCGTCGTAGAGCGACTGATCGCTGACATGGTGCCATGTCTGGCCTTCGCGCCAGGAGCGGCCACACTTGCGAAGATCGATACCGTAGACGGCGAAGCCACGTTCATGGAAATGACGGGCGACGTGATCTTGGAAGAAATAATCCGTCATTCCATGGACAAAAAGCATGGCGGGGCGAGCGAAAAAGGAATCGTCGGCGGCGCCCGGGCAGTAACGCACCAGGGTGCAGCGAATGGGGGATTCGCCATCCGGGTCTGCGCCTAGTTCAAGGAAGCATTGTCCAAAGCCTTCGCCCAGTTCATCGGGTAAAAATGTGAGATCTGCGGCGGATGGTGGAATCGCGGGACTAGTAACCATGCCCTCATGCTAGCGCCACAGGTAGGCGGATATCGTTGAAACCTCGGCCTATAGGCGTAGAGTAAATATGACGCAATAACAGTCTAACTTTGACGCCTCCGAAGGAATGAATACATAGTGGCAAATAAAGATTCTGTGGATGTAGCACTAATTGGTGCAGGTGTTATCTCCACCACGCTGTCCGTCATGCTGAAGCAGCTGCAGCCGGACTGGAGCCAGGTGATCATCGAACGGCTGGACACCCCGGGCGCGGAATCCTCCGACCCGTGGAACAACGCAGGCACCGGGCACTCTGCACTGTGCGAGCTGAACTACACCCCAGAGGTTAATGGGAAGATCGACATTTCCAAGGCCGTTGGTGTGAACGAGAAGTTCCAGGTTTCTCGCCAGTTCTGGAGCTACCTGGTGGAGCAGAATGTGCTGGGCGACCCGTCTGAGTTCATCAACAAGGTGCCGCACGTCTCCTTCGCTCAGGGTATGGATCAGGTCGACTACCTGAAGGCTCGCTACGAGGCGCTGAAGGATCACCCGCTGTTCCCGAACATGCAGTTCAGCGATTCCGATGAAAAGTTTGCCGAGTTCCTGCCGCTGATGGCTAAGGGCCGCGACTTCAACAACCCAGTCGCGATCTCCTGGTTCGATGAGGGTACCGACATTAACTACGGTGCGCTGACTCGCCAGTACCTGGATGCTGTCACCGCCCAGGGCGTGGAGGTGCGCTACGGCAACGAGGTCAAGAACATCTCTCGCGACGGCGAGAAGTGGAAGATCACTTCCAAGAACCTGCACACCGGCGACACGTCTGTGATCACCGCGAACTTCGTCTTCGTCGGCGCGGGCGGCATGGCTCTGCCGCTGCTGCAGAAGGCCGGTATCCCGGAGATCAAGGGTTACGGTGGCTTCCCGGTATCCGGCCAGTGGCTGCGCTGCACCAACCCCGAGCTTGTGGAACAGCATCAGGCGAAGGTCTACGGCAAGGCTTCCGTGGGCGCCCCGCCGATGTCCGTCCCGCACCTGGATACCCGCGTGATCGAGGGTAAGAAGGGACTGCTGTTCGGCCCCTACGCAGGGTGGACTCCAAAGTTCCTGAAGAAGGGCAGCTACCTGGATCTGTTCAAGTCCCTGCGTGTGGGCAACATCCCGTCCTACCTGGGTGTGGGCGTGCAGGAGATGGGTCTGACGAAGTACCTCATCGAAGAGGTTCTGAAGGATCAGGCGGCTCGCGTGGAATCCCTGCGCGAGTACATGCCGCAGGCTCGTGCAGAGGATTGGGAGCTGGTTACCGCTGGCCAGCGTGTGCAGGTGATTAAGCCGATCGGTGCGCCGAAGTTCGGCTCCCTGGAGTTCGGTACTGCACTGATTAACTCCAACGACGGCACCATCGCCGGCCTGATGGGCGCATCCCCGGGTGCTTCCATTGCGCCGTCCGCGATGCTGGAGGTTCTGGAGCGCTGCTTCGGCAACCGCATCGCCGACTGGGCACCGAAGTTGAAGGAGATGATTCCTTCCTACGGCACCCGCCTGGCCAAGGACTCCAACCTGTTCAACGAGCAGTGGGATCGTTCCCAGAAGGCTCTGAAGCTGGTCTAAGTACCGCAGTAGGTCGTGAACTCGGCTTCCTCGCGCGGCACTGCCGCATGGAGGCCGAGTTTTTCGTATTTATCGTCCCATTCAAAGGGATTTTGCAGCGCCTCCAGCGCCAGCAGATAGCGGGTCATGTCACCCTTTTCGGCCTGTTCCAGCGCTGCCTGCATGCCGTGATTGCGTGGGAGGTAGATCGGGTTACGAGGATGCGGATCGTACTCCGACCAGCGTTCCGTCCACTCAGCGGCGCCGGGAGTGGACTCCAGACCCTGAGGAATAACACCGGGGGTCAAGTTCGCCAGCATTGCGTTGTAATCGGGCGCGGCGACCTGCAACAGGTCCAGCAATTGCTCTGCACAATCCGGCGCTCCTAGTGCAGCTGCCATCTGCGCGTCCCACGCTTCGGCATACTGCGGCTGGAAGCGGTAAAGGCGCTCTGTAAATTTTTTGACGCCCTCATCCACCAGTGGCACCAGCGCCTCAGCTAGGCGTGCGAGGTTCCACATCATGACGGCGGGCTGCTGGCCGTATGCGTAGCGGCCACGGGTATCGATCGAGCTATACACCGTGTCGGTGGCGAAGTAGTCCATGAAAGCGCAGGGACCGAAGTCTATCGTTTCGCCGGAAATCGCGACGTTGTCGGTATTCATCACACCGTGGATAAAGCCGAAGCGCATCCACTGGGCGACGAGTTCGGCTTGGCGGGTGATGGCGGCGTCAAAAAGGTCGAGGGGAGAAGAACCATCCGGAAAGTGGCGGGCAAGTGTGTAGTCGACGAGGCGCTCGGTGACTGTCGGCCCCATAAGTGCGGCGTATTGGAAGGTACCGATACGGATATGAGAGCTGGCGACGCGCACGCCAATGGCACCGGGGTGAAGTCCATTGCGCATGATGGTGCCGCCAGTGGTGAGGACTGCCAGCGAGCGGGCAGTAGGCACACCGAGAGCGTGGAGAGACTCGGCGAAGGCATACTCCTTGAGCGCCGCATCGAGGGGGTAATGGCCGTCACCACCGCGTGAGAAGGGGGTGCGACCAGTTCCTTTGGCATGGATATCCCGGCCGTCTTCGCGCAAGAGAAGTGCACGACCATCTCCCATACGGGGATTGAATTGACCAAATTGATGGCCTGCATAGCCGAGTGCAAAGCACTTCCCCTGGCCAGTAAGGAAATCGATGCCCGCGGGGCTGCGGAGCCACTCTGGATCTAAGCCGAGGTCCTTAGCCAACGGTTCGTTAAGCACCAGTACCTGCGGATCGGGGAAGGACTCACCGACGCAGGGCAGTGCGAGTTCCGGGAATTCTTCAGCGAAGGTATTCATGGTGCTGACCATTGTAGGGGTAGGCTGAGAACTCATGAGTGAGACAGGCAAAGTGGTGCTAATTGGCGGCGGACCAGGGGCGTGGGACCTTATTACGGTGCGCGGCATGCACGCGCTGCAACAAGCCGACGTGATCTTGACCGACCACCTGGGGCCAACCAACGAGCTCGACAAACTCTGCGACGTGGAGGCTAAGGAGGTCATCGACGTCGCCAAGCTGCCCTATGCCAAGCAAGTGAGCCAGGAGAAAACCAACGAACTGCTGGTGGAACATGCGCGGGCAGGTAAGAACGTTGTTCGCCTCAAGGGCGGAGATCCGTTTGTGTTCGGGCGGGGGTTCGAGGAGGTTCAGGCATGCGCGGCCGCGGGGATGGCGTGCGAGGTGATCCCCGGCGTGACCAGTGCAGTGAGCGTTCCCGCTGCTATCGGCGTGCCGGTTACACAGCGCGGAGTGGTCCATGCGTTTACCGTGGTCTCCGGCCATGTGGCGCCGGATAGCCCTCGTAGCCTAGTGGACTGGCGAGCGCTCGCGGCCTCTAAAGCCACACTGTGCGTAATCATGGGCGTGCGCAATGTCGCAGCCATTGCTGCAGAACTCCATGCCGGGGGCTTAAGCGCAGACACCCCGGCAGCTGTGATTCAGGAGGGCACCACGGAACAGCAACGCGGGTTCCGCTGCACACTCGGCACTCTGGCGGAAACCTTCGAGGTTAACCATGTGACCTCCCCGGTGGTGTATGTGATCGGCGAGGTGGCAGGGCTCTAGACCACCAGGGTGAGTTCCGTGGACGTTTCCTCGACGTTAAACCCGGCGGTACGGGCTATGTCGGCGACTTCACTAGGCGAGGAAGCTACGGGGTTCTGAACCAGGGCGCGAGCCAGCAGCCCCTTGTAATGCTTGTTGAAGTGGCTGACGACCTTGCGGCTGCCGTCCGGACGCACAGACTCGACGCGCACAGTGACAGCCGACTTTAGCTTCCCCAGTTGCTGGTACGCCCCGGAGCGCAAATCGACCACCAGGCCGTGTTCCTCCTCCGCGCGTTCGAGCGCCTCGGTAATGGCGGAACCCCAGCGCTTCTTCAACGTGGTTCCCGGCGGCAGCTTGGTGCCTCCGGAGAGTCGGTAGTGGGGGATCGGATCCTCAGCCATCACTAGGCCAAACAGTGCGGAACCGATAGCTAAATGAGGTGTGGTGGCGTCGCTTAGAGAAGACGCATCGAGCGCATCGTAGAGCACACCCGTGTACCGGTGTACTGCGGGCATCGTCGGGGCGGTGCGGAGAATCTGATTGGCATCGACTTCACCGCGCAGCTTTTCGGACAGCCCGAGAACCTGCAGGGCAACGTCCGGTTCAGCGGTGCACAGGTCTACCAGATCCTCGGTTAGCTCTTCGCGGATCGGGTTGAGCTCCGGGAAGTGCAGCGGTGCGCCGGCGGGCAGAGTACCACCAGGAGCCTTGGTTTCGGATGGGGGAAGCACAACCAGCATTCCCAAAGACTAGCTAAACCCCCACCGATCGACACAAGTCACAAGGCGAAAAGGTAAAGTCAAGATTCATGATTACTCGGATGTCACAACTCTTCTTGCGCACCCTTCGCGACGACCCCGCGGATGCAGAGGTGCCCAGCCACAAGCTGCTGGTACGCGCGGGATACATCCGCCGCGTGGCCCCCGGCGTGTACTCGTGGTTGCCGCTAGGCCTGCGGGTTCTGCGCAACATTGAAAAGATCGTCCGCGAGGAAATGAACGCCATCGGCGCACAGGAACTATCCTTCCCAGCGCTGCTGCCTCGCGAGCCCTACGACACTACCGGACGCTGGGTGGAGTACGGCGACGCACTGTTTAGGCTGAAGGACCGGAAGGGCGCCGACTACCTGCTGGGACCGACGCACGAGGAGATGTTCGCCTCCGTCGTGAAGTCTGAGTACAACTCCTACAAGGACTTCCCGGTCATCCTGTACCAGATCCAGACGAAGTACCGTGACGAAGAACGTCCGCGCGCTGGCATCCTGCGCGGCCGCGAGTTCATTATGAAGGATTCTTACTCCTTTAATATGGACGACGAGGGGTTGGAACAGTCCTATCAGCTGCACCGCAAGGCCTACCAAAATATTTTCGATCGTCTGGGTATCGAATATGCGATCTGCTCGGCGACCTCCGGCGCCATGGGCGGATCCGCTTCCGAGGAATTTCTGGCCGTGGCTGCCAACGGTGAGGACACGTTCGTGCGCTCTACTGACAGCGACTATGCCGCGAACGTAGAGGCTGTGGTGACGCAGGTGCCGCCGACTCGCCCGATTGAGGGGCAGCCGGAAGCCAAGGAATACGACACTCCCAATGCCGAAACCATTGAAGCTCTGGTGGAGTGGGCCAATAGCGAAGGCATCACCATCGACGGTCGTGCCGTGGAGGCTGGCGATACTCTGAAGTGCATCGTCGTCAAGGTTAACGATCCGACGCTGGACGAGGAAGGCAACCAGCGTGGTGAATCCCTGGCCGGTGTGCTGGTGCCCGGCAACCGCGAGGTAGATATGAAGCGCCTCGAAGCAGCCATGGAGCCGGCACAGGTTGAGCTGGCCGGTGAGGAAGAGTTCAAGAAGAACCCCTTCCTGGTTAAGGGATACGTTGGGCCGAAGAGCCTGGCGGACAACGGCGTACGAATGTTGGCTGATCCGCGCGTGGTGGAGGGCACCTCCTGGATTACCGGTGCGGATGCAAAGGATCGCCACATCGTCGGAATGGTTGCGGGGCGCGATTTCACCCCGGACGGGTTTGTGGAGGCAGCCGAGGTGCTGGAAGGCGACCCATCGCCGGATGGAAAGGGTACCTTGACACTGGCCCGTGGCATCGAGATTGGCCACATCTTCCAGCTGGGGCGTAAGTACACCGAGGCCTTTGATGTGAAGATTCTAGACGAGGCAGGCCGCCAGTCAGTACCGACCATGGGCTCCTATGGCGTGGGCGTGTCCCGCCTGGTCGCCGTGATTGCCGAGCAGATGCTGGACGATTCCGGCCTGCGTTGGCCCGCAGCGGTTGCGCCCTTTGATGTGCACGTGGTCATCGCCAACAAGGATGCCGCCGCAGGTGAGGCTGCGGTGGAACTGGTGGAGACCTTGTCGAACGATGGTCTCGAGGTGCTGTTCGACGACCGACCGAAGGTTTCCCCGGGCGTGAAGTTCAAGGACTCCGAACTGCTGGGTATGCCTTTGGTAGTCGTCGTAGGCCGTGGCTTTGCCAATGGCAAGGTGGAACTCCGCAACCGGATGACGGGGGAGACCTTCGAGGTCGACTATCCGGATGCGTTGGCTGAGGTTAAGCGGGCTCTCCGCGGAGAGTAATCTTTCGCGGATCTTTACCCTGGAGTCGTTCCAGTGCAGCCTCGTCGCAGGCAGTCGCCTTGAGCCAGCCCGTGGCGAACTCCACGGCCTGGGGGTTGGTTGCCCGAGCCGAGATGCGCCGAAGCTGCACGGAAATGGGCAAGATAGTGGGGTAGAGATACTCCGCCGCGGCTGTCATGTTATCTGCCTTGCCCTGGGTGTATCCGGGGTCCGGTGCGGGGACTTCCGCCCCCAGCTCCTCGAGAACGTCGATGCATTGATCCCGTAGCGTGCGGAGTTCATTAGCGATCTTCTGGATGCTCGCCCTGCCATCGGGGGTGGCGTCCTTCGCGAGAGCTACTCCAGTAGCAAAAATGGCGCCATAAGTGAGCGTCAAGACAGTGCCGAACTCGGCAGCGGCGTCAGAAAACCCATCTGCGATTTCTTTGGAAACGCGCGGGGGATGGGCGTTGGTCTGAGACATCTTCTGATTTGCGGCAACATAGGCTGCGTAAAGACCTGCGACGAGCCCCTTCTGATCACCATCCAGCGCGCGCTCGTAGGCCTCCTTTAAGGAGATACCCTGGTCCGCCTGTGAGCTATCGGTGTCTAAAAATTTCTCCTTGCACTGTTGAGGTGTATTACCGTCCTTGTCTACACCGCACTGTCGAAGCGCTTCTTGCTGTACAAGGTCATACTGCTTGCCGAGGAACTTTGACCACTTCGGGTCTCGCTGTGAGTTCTTGATCGCGGCGGCCAATCGCACAAGCTGTTCGTTGGGCTCTGGCTCTTTGGAAAATGACGCCAACCCGGTTTCACAGGCGGACAGTGTCAACCCCGCCCCAAGAAGTGCGCTGGTGCCGAGGAAACGACGGCGAGAAAGGGGCTGGCGGGGAAAGCGAGAGCTGGTCTTATTCATCAGGACTAGAAGTCTACTAGAAGGTGTTGCCTGCTAGACTCCGTGGTCATGGCATTTCCACACAAAGAGCAGCTGGAAAGCTCGCTGGGCGGGCTGGTTAAAGAATTCGGATTGGTGGTCGAGGACATCAAGATCACCAAAGCCGGGGCAAAATCGGCGATCCGCATTGCGGTGGATACTGCCGACCCACGTGCAGAACGCCCGGATCTGGATCAGCTGGAGGAACTCAGCCGGGAGGTGTCGACCCACCTGGATGAGTCGGAAGCGAAAGGCGAGATGAGCTTCGGGCCGGGGTATACCCTGGAGCTATCGACACCTGGCGTCGACTTTCCATTGACAGAACAGCGCCACTGGGTGCGCAACATTGGGCGCCTTGTGCGTACACAGCAGGGACTGCGCCGCATCGCGCAGGTCGATGGCGAAGATGTCATATTGATCACACCTGATAAGAAACAGCCCAGCGTAAGCCGCGTGCGATTCGCAGATGTCGCCGGTGCGGTGGTAGAAGTGGAATTCTCACCAGCTCCGGCAGCAGAAGCCGACCTCGTTGGACTGACGATCGAGGCCTATGGATTGTCGGGTGCGGAAGACCAGCAGGATAGTCCGGCCGAAAACTAGGAGAAACAAGTGAATATTGATATGGCAGCGCTGCGCGCAGTCGAAAAGCAGGAGTCGGTTGATTTCGATGACCTGCTAGAGGGGGTTAAACGGGGTCTACGCGAGGCGTATCGCGCAAACAGCCACTTCACGGGGCCAGTCGACGTGGACATTGATCCCATTAGCGGCGAGGTCACCATCTACCAGGTGGAAAAAGACGAAGAAGGCAATGTCACCGGTCGTATCGATGACACCCCGAAGAACTTCGGTCGCGACGGCGCGCTGGCTGTCCGGGAGGCAATTCGCTACCGCATCAACTCCGCTCGCGTACAGAGCCGCTACGACGAATACGCCGAGCTGCGTTACCGTGTGGTCTCCGGAGTGGTCTCTGCTGATGCTCGTGCGAATGAGCGCGGCGTGACCGTCGTGCACCTAGGCACCGAGGCGCGAGGCCAGGACGGGCAGATCCTGCCTGCCGAGCACATCCCCGGCGAGAAGCTGGAGCACGGCATGCGCGTCAAGGCCTTCGTCACGGACGTTATTAACAATGCCAACCGCATGGTGCAGATCAACCTTTCCCGCACCCACCCGGAGCTGGTGAAGGGACTCTTCGCTCTCGAGGTGCCGGAAGTGGCCGATGGTTCCGTGGAAATTGTCTCCGTGGCACGCGAGGCTGGCCACCGCACAAAAATCGCCGTGCGATCCACTGTAAAGGGGCTCAACGCGAAGGGAGCCTGCATTGGGCCTCGCGGACAGCGCGTCTCCAATATTATGCACGAGCTGGGAGGGGAGAAGATCGACATCATCGACTTCTCTGATGATCCGGCAACATTTGTCGGCAATGCTCTGTCCCCATCCAAGATTGTCAGCGTGAAGGTTACCGACCCGGAGATGCAGATCGCCCGCGCCGTTGTTCCGGATTATCAGCTCAGCCTAGCCATTGGTCGGGAAGGGCAGAACGCTCGCCTCGCAGCGCGTCTGACCGGTTGGAAGATCGACATTCGTTCGGAGACCGACGCCGCCGCGGAGGACACACCCAGTTAACCGTTTCAGCGGGCGGCGCGATACACTGGACAGGTGGTATCCCATGAGTGCCCCACAAACAAGCACCTTCCGCTAAGGACGTGCATCGCAACAAAGCAGGTGATGGGAATAGATCACCTGCTCCGTTGCGTTGTACATCAAAGCGCGGAAGGGATTCAGGTCGTGCCTGACCCGGAAAAGAAATTGCCCGGGCGAGGCGCATGGATCACGCCGACTGTGGAGGCATGGGAAATCGCCGTCAAGCGTAGGGCTTTCAGCCGTGCGCTGAGGGTATCCGCCAACGTGGATGCAGACCCTGTACGTGACTACATCGTCACACTGCCAGTAACAGTGGAGAATACGTGACGACCGCGAAAGTGGGCGTCAACGAAAAGGACGAGGAACTTACGTCGACATGAAGAACAACGAACACTGATGAGAACGCGATGAAGCAGCATCAGCGATGAGTATCTACAAGTACGGGAGTCGTACGTAGCCCGGCTGCAGGTGAGCCTGCACGCTTGAGCGCACTACGGCTCCGCAAACATGAAGGAGAGTAGTGGCCGGAAAGCTACGCGTACACGAGTTGGCCAAGGAACTCGGAGTGACGAGCAAGGAATTGCTCGCCACCCTGAAGGAACAGGGCGAGTTCGTTAAGACCGCTTCCTCAACGGTGCAGCCGCCCGTTGTGAAGAAGATGAAGAAGCACTACGGGGTAGGACAGGAGTCCGCTAAGGAGCCTGCTAAGCCCGCAGCAAAGCCCGCCGCCAAGCCAGGCCCGAAGCCGGGGCCGAAGGCAGCATCGAAGCCTGGTGCGAAGCCTGGCCCCAAGCCGGGACCAAAGCCGGTTAAGAGCACCAACCCGGTTGCTAACGCTGGCACCAAGCCCACCTCCACCGTGAAGCCGGGCGAGAAGCCGGCACCCAAGCCCGCTCCAAAGCCGAGCCCAAAGCCGGGGCCGAAGCCCGGTGCCAAGCCAGGACCAAAGCCGGGGGCTAAGCCAGCCCCGAAGCCGGGTGGTCGCGCACCACGCGTGGCCAACAACCCGTTCTCTTCCGGTGAACCTGCTCCGCGTCCGCGCGGTGGACAGGCAGCGCCTGGGGATATGCCGCGTCCGGGTAGCCGACCGGGCAACAAGAAGCCCGGCCCGAAGCCAGGTGCAGGTAAGACCGGTGCAAAGCAGGGCGGTGTAAAGCAGGGCGGCGGTCGTCGTCCGTCGCCGGCCATGATGCCGAGCCACCCGAATCCCGCACAAATGCCGTCGAAGTCGGACAATAGCTTCGGCGGCGGACGTGGTCGTGGTGGACGCCATGGTGGACCGGGCGGCCCCGGTGGCCCTGGTGGTCCGGGAGGCCCGCGCGGTGGACGCGGTGGGCGTCGCGGCGGCACCGCAGGTGCATTCGGCCGTCCAGGCGGTGCCCCGCGTAAGGGACGCAAGTCGAAGCGTCAGAAGCGCAACGAGTACGAGGCAATGCAGGCGCCGAGTGTCGTTGGCGGCGTGAAGCTGCCTAACGGCAAGGGCGCAAAGATTCGCCTTGCACGCGGTGCATCCTTGATGGACTTCGCAGAGAAGATCGACGCAGATGCAGCAGCACTGGTCCAGGCTCTGTTCAACCTGGGCGAAATGGTGACCGCTACCCAGTCGGTCTCCGACGAGACGTTGATGCTGCTCGGCGAGGAAATGGATTACAAGGTCGAGGTCGTCTCCCCAGAGGACGAGGACCGCGAGCTGCTGGAATCCTTCGATCTGCAGTTCGGTGAGGACGAAGGCCAGGATGAAGACCTGGCTCAGCGTCCTCCGGTGGTTACCGTCATGGGTCACGTCGACCACGGTAAGACTCGACTGTTGGATACGATTCGCGAGGCGAACGTCGGTGGCGGCGAGGCCGGCGGTATTACCCAGCACATTGGCGCCTACCAGGTCTCCGTGAACATGGAGGGCGAGGATCGCCTGGTCACCTTCCTGGATACCCCGGGTCACGAGGCCTTTACCGCCATGCGTGCTCGCGGCGCGAACTCTACCGATATCGCGATCCTGGTGGTCGCTGCGGATGACGGTGTAATGCCGCAGACCGTAGAGGCGATTAACCACGCCAAGGCCGCTGACATCCCTGTCGTGGTTGCGGTGAACAAGATCGATAAGGAAGGCGCCCAGCCGGACAAGATCCGTGGTCAGCTGACCGAGTACGACCTGATTCCGGAGGAGTACGGCGGCGACACGATGTTCGTGGATATCTCTGCAAAGCAGGGCACCAACATCGATCAGCTGCTGGAATCCGTCCTGCTGACGGCCGACGCTTCACTGGATCTGCGCGCCAACCCGGATATGGACGCTCAGGGTGTGGCTATCGAGTCTCACCTCGACCGTGGTCGCGGACCGATCGCTACCATCATCGTGCAGCGCGGTACGCTGCGCGTGGGTGATTCGATTGTCGTTGGTGACGCCCACGGTCGCGTGCGCCGCATGATCGACGAACACGGCCGTGACGTTACCGAGGCAGGTCCGTCTTGCCCGGTACAGGTTCTGGGTCTGACCAGCGTGTCCGGTGCTGGCGACAACCTGTTGGTTGTTGACGAGGACCGCACCGCTCGCCAGATTGCCGATCGCCGCAATGCACGTCGCCGTAACGCCATGCAGGCCAAGAACCGCAAGCGTGTATCCCTGGAAGATCTGGATGCGGTGTTGAAGGAAACCAACACCCTGAACCTGATCCTGAAGGGCGACAACGCAGGTACGGTCGAGGCTCTGGAAGACGCGCTGCTGAAGATCGAGGTCGACGACGAAGTGGATCTGAACATCATCGACCGCGGTGTCGGTGCGGTGACGGAAACCAACGTCAACCTGGCCGCGGCGTCGGACGCAGTCATCATCGGCTTCAACGTACGCGCTGAGGGTAAGGCTACCGAGGTAGCGAACGCCGAGGGCGTAGATATTCGCTACTACTCGATTATCTACAAGGCAATCGAAGAGGTTGAGGCAGCGCTGAAGGGCATGCTGAAGCCCATCTACGAGGAGCGCGAGATCGGCAAGGCGGAAATCCGCCAGATCTTCAAGGCTTCTTCCGTGGGCCTCATCGCAGGTTGCATGGTGGAAACCGGCAAGGTTCGCCGCAATGCACAGATCCGCCTCATCCGCGACGGCAGTGTCGTGGCGGAGAAGGCGACGATCGAGTCACTGCGCCGCGAAAAGGACGATGTCACCGAGGTCTCCGCAGGTTACGAGTGCGGTATGGTGCTGTCGTACCCGGATATCCAGGTCGACGACATCATTGAGGTCTTCGAGTTGGTCGAGATCCCGCGCACTTAAGGGTGCTTGAGTTACAAGGAGAAGTTCATGGTTGATCACGCACGTGCTGCACGCATGGCCAAGCGCATCCAGCAGATTGTTGCCACGGCTATTGAGCGGCAGATTAAGGATCCGCGCCTGGAGTTCGTGACCATTACGGACGCGCGCCTCACCGGCGACCTCCACGACGCGACGGTGTTCTACACCGTGCGTGGTAAGACCGTGGACGCGGAGCCGGATACCGCTGCGGCGGAGGAGGCCTTGACCAAGGCGAAGGGACAGCTGCGCAAAATCGTTGGCGATCAGCTGAGCGTGCGCTTCACCCCGACCTTGAGCTTTAGCCTGGACACTGTGCCGGAGGCGTCAGCGCACTTTGAGGAGCTGCTGGCCAAAGCGAAGGCTCAGGACGAGGCTCTGCGTGCGCAGTCCGCCGGCGCCCGTCCGGCGGGTGACGAGGATCCGTACAAGTCTTGATTAAACAAGACGCTACTGCCGACCAGGCCGATGCCCGAAAAATTTTGGGATTGGCCTGGCCGGCCCTCGTTGTTTTGGCGGCCACACCGCTGTACTTGCTGTTAGATACGGCGGTCGTTGGTCGGCTGGGCGCTACCGACCTTGCCGCATTGGCTGCGGGCGCCACTGTTCTTAGCACTGTTACTACTCAGCTAACGTTCCTTTCGTATGGTACGACGGCTCGCGCTGCGCGTCATTACGGTGCAGGTCGCCGCGCTGCCGCTATCTACGAGGGGTTGCAGGCCACGTGGGTCGCGCTGGCGGTAGGAGCCGTGCTGGCGGTGTTGGTTTTCGCCTTTACTCCGCAGATTATGGGGTTGTTTACTAGTGACGCCGCCGTGGTCTCCGAGGCCACGAAGTGGATGCGAGTGACCTGTGGGTCCATCATCCCGGTGTTGTTCACCATGGCAGGCAATGGCTGGTTGCGCGGGATGTCGAATACTAAGCTGCCGCTGTGGTTCACGCTTGCCGGCGTGATACCGATGGCTGTGATCGTCCCACTGTCGGTGCAGCGCTTTGGGTTGGTGGGATCTGCGTATGCGAATGTTCTGGGGGAGAGTATTACCGCGGCGTGCTTCCTCGGTGCTCTGGTCGTGCATTGGCGAGCGGAGGGGGATGGGAAGTCTCTAGCTCCCAATTGGCTGGTGATTCGTTCTCAACTGGCGATGGGGCGTGATCTTATTTTGCGCAGCCTGAGCTTCCAGGCGGCGTTTATCTCTGCGGCTATGGTGGCAGGGCGTATGGGGCCTGCGCCTTTGGGCGCCCACCAGGTGTTGCTTCAGCTGTGGAATTTTCTCACCTTGGTTTTGGACTCCGTCGCAATCGCGGCGCAGGCACTGGTGGGTGCGGCCCTGGGAGCTGGGTCGTTTGCGGCGGCCCGCAAAGTAGGCGTGTCCGTGCTGCGGTTTTCCGTGGCGGCATCGCTGATTCTGGCCGCTGGTTTGGCGGCGGGGGCGCACGTCATCCCGCGCATCTTTACGACGGATGCCGATGTGCTCGCTACCATTGGCGGTCCGTGGTGGCTGCTGGTGCTTTTGGTCTTGGCTGGGGGCGTGGTTTTTGCGCTGGACGGCGTGTTGTTGGGCGCTGCGGATGCGGCATTCCTGCGTACCGCAACGATCATCTCGGTACTAGCGGGTTTCCTCCCTTTAGTGTGGCTGTCCTGGGCGTTTGGCTGGGGTTTGGTCGGCGTGTGGTGGGGCCTTTTTGCCTTCATCGTGATCCGTTTGATGTTCGTCAGCTGGCGCTTTAGTGGCGATAAATGGGATAACTAGTGTTACGCTTGTTAACACTTGTGACTTGAGCTGGAGAGGGGAGTACCCGATGCCCCGCACGCTGTGGGCGGTGAGCGACCTACACGTCCGTGCTCCCGGCAACAAGGACCTGGTACGTGATCTCGTTCGCCCCACGGATCCAGCAGACTGGCTGATCGTCGCCGGCGACATCGCCGAGGATCTGCCGTCCATCGAACGCACTCTCAGTCTGCTTCAAAGTCGGTTTGCACAGGTGATTTACACCCCTGGCAACCATGAGCTGTTCAGTCGCACGAGTGACCGCGTACATGGCCGCGCCAAGTACGATGCCGTCATCGCCACGGCGCAGCGCCTGGGAGTCCTTACACCGGAAGATCCTTTCCCGACATTCGCCGGTCGCACTGTCGCACCCCTGTTCACCCTTTATGACCATTCATGGCGTGATTCTTCTATGACGCCCACTGCAGCGTTGGCCGCAGCTCGCGACAAAGGCATAGTGCTCATGGATGATTTTGCGATTGCCCCTTACGAGGACATCGTGCTCTGGTGCCGCGAGCGACTGCGTTACTCAGTGCGGCGCCTGGCGGCAGTGGAAGGGCCAACAATCCTGGTCAATCACTGGCCTTTGGTGCGCGAGACGATGGTCAACGTAAAGCACAAGGAGATCGGCCTTTGGTCCGGTACACGGCACACACAGGAATGGCCGCAACGCTATGAAGCGGATGTTGTGGTTTATGGGCATTTGCATATTCCGGTAGAGTTTTCGCTCGGCAATGTAACGCACACCGAGGTCTCACTCGGTTACCCGAGAGAGCGGAAGATCACACTTCCGCCCCGCTTGGAAAAGAAACTATGGCCCTATCCGGTAGCCGTAGATAGCAGTTGGCGATAGCAGTTCGAGGAGGTGACAGCATGAGACAGAACGGAACCCTAATTACGGATCTCGACGATGTAGCCGTCGTGGAGAGTTTCGGCGCACAGCAGCCGACCATTCCGCGCGGATTGCTGCCTCGCGGTGCTGCGTGCGCCGAACTGCATAACGAGGCCGGGGATCTAAGCCAGTTCCATGCACTCTCAGCTGAGGAGCAAGAGCTGGTGTGTGGAGCTGTGGATCGTCGCAAGGCTGACTTTGGCGATTCCCGGTGGTGCGCCCACCAAGCCTTGAAGAACTTTATGGATGCCCACCCGCCGATTCTGCGTGGCCCCCGGGGCATGCCGTTGTTCCCCGAGGGCGTGGTTGGTTCGCTTACGCACACAGCGGGCTTCCGCGCTGCGTTGCTGGCACCTGCCCGCCGCTGGGCCTCAGTGGGAATTGACGCGGAAAAGGCGATTCCTCTACCCGAGGGCGTGTTCAACACCATCGCCCGGCCGGGGGAACAACGGCGCATTCGCCGCACAATGCGTGCCAACGATCTTCAGCTTTTGGACACGGTGCTCTTTAGTGCGAAGGAAGCCACCTACAAGGCGTGGTTCCCTCTGACACATCGCTTCTTGGATTTCGACCAGGCCGATATTGATCTGCGCGCCGACGGAACCTTCACCTCGTATCTGCTGGCTCGTCCGGTTCCGGTGCCGTTTATTCAGGGGCGTTGGATCATCCGCAACGGCTTGGTCATTACTGCGGCAGCTGTGCCGGCAAACTAGGCAAGGCCCGCAGGGCGGGCGACGAAGACACTGGCGGCACGCTTTCCTTTCTCCTCAATCAGCGCGATTGCGTGCCCGGATGGGGTGACCGCTGCGGTAACGCCCTTGTTACCCACCGGCTCGAGCCATTTGCCCAGGGAAAGGTCGACGCCTTCGGACTCGCTGATCTCTCGTGTGGCGAAGCAGCGAACCATAGCTTCGTCCAGGTTTAGCGTGAGCGAGGGGTTCGCGTCGAGTTGCTCCAATGTGCGAGCCTCTGAAATGTCGAAAGGCCCCACCGATGTGCGACGCAACATTGTCAGGTGACCGCCCACGCCCAAGGCAGCACCCACGTCCCGTGCAATCGCCCGAATATAGGTACCACTCGAACAGTGCACGGAAATGCTGACGTCGATGCAAGAGGGGGCGTCATTAACAACTACGTCGTGTACCTCCAGCGAGAAGATGGTAACGGGGCGCTCCGGCAAAACGACCTCGTGTCCCTCGCGAACTAATTCATGGGCGCGCTTGCCGTCGATCTTGATGGAGGAGACTGACGTTGGGCGTTGCATGATGTCGCCGATCTGAGTAGCGAAGGCCGCGCGGATCTGCTCCTCGGTAAGAGTCGCCAACTTCTCCGGCGAGGCGGTAAAGGTTATGTCGCCCTGTGCATCGTCGGTGTGCGTTGCCATACCGAGATGCACGGTCGCCTCGTAGCGCTTATCGTGCGCGACGACATGAGCCAAAAACTTTGTTCCTCTTTCGACGCCCACAACTAGCAGCCCCGTGGCCAGGGGATCGAGGGTGCCCGAATGGCCAACCCGGCGCGTACCCATGATCCGGCGGAGCTTGGCCACCATGTCGTGTGAGGTGGGTCCGGAGGGCTTATCGACCAAAACCACGCCGGAGCGGCTCAGGATGGAAGGGGTACTGCGTTGATTCATACTCACAGAGTATCGACTAGCATGCTTGACGTGAGTATCTGGTACGGACTGGACAGAATTCCCGAGCATCTAGCCGCTGGTGGCACCGTCGTGACCATCGGCGTGTTTGACGGTGTGCACCGTGGGCACCAAGAACTAGTAAAGCGCGCCGTTGCGCTGGCACATGAGCGAGGAGTGCCGAGCGTGATGTTCACTTTCGATCCACACCCGACGGTCGTGTTCAGGCCGTCTGCCGTTCCGCCGTTGCTGTCTAGCGTGCGGCGACGCGCCGAATTGGCCCATGAGTACGGTATCGATCATGTAGTCGTCGTCTCGTTCACAAAGGAGATCGCCAGCTGGTCCCCCGAGGAATACGTAAACAAAGTACTGGTGGAGCTTCTGAACGCGAAGGCCGTGGTGGTGGGGGATAACTTCACTTTCGGGCACAAGGCCGCGGGCACTTCAGCAATGCTGCAGGAGCTGGGCGAGGCGCGCGGAATGCGTGTGGACGTTCTGGGGCTCTTGGAGGATGGCGACCATGTGGTCTGCTCTACCTGGATCCGCCAGGCACTTGCCGAAGGCAACGTGGAGGGGGCGAATGAGGCGCTAGGTCGCAACTTCCGGGTGTCTGGGGAAGTAACTCACGGGGCAGGCCGCGGTGGACGGGCTTTGGGATTCCCTACGGCGAACTTGTACTTTGCCGATAAATTCGCCTTGCCCGCCGATGGTGTCTACGCCGGCTATGTGACGGTGCTGCCTGGTCATGGCATTGCCGCTGGAGCCACCGTGGGCACCATGCCGGTGGGTGAGCGCATGCCCTCCGCGATTTCTGTGGGCACTAACCCCACGTTCGGCCACGAACCGCGCAGCGTCGAGAGCTTTATCCTCGACCACGAAGCTGACCTATATGGTCTCGACATCGCCGTGGAGTTTGTCCACCGCCTGCGGGGGATGGAAACCTACAACTCGTTGGACGAGCTAATCGAGGCCATTGGGCGCGATGTCACCCAGACGCGCAAGGCGCTGGGATAGGCATGTAAGGCTAGGCATTTAAGGCTAGCGTTTTGGGTTAACACTGAACCACGTGCTAATATCCCCCAGGTTGAGCGACTGTGGTCTGCGGTAGTCGCCACTGTAACTTTTCGCGCGGACTGAAATAACTATCAAGGAGATTCATCCATGGCACTGTCCAAGGAACAGAAGACCGAGACTCTCAAGGAGTTCGGCCTGCACGAGACCGATACCGGCTCCCCGGAGGCTCAGATCGCACTGCTGACCGTTCGTATCCGTCAGCTGACCGAGCACCTGAAGTACCACAAGCACGACCACCACTCCCGCCGCGGCCTGCTGCTGCTGGTTGGTCGTCGTAAGGGCCTGCTGAAGTACCTGGCCGAGAACAACGTCGATCGTTACCGCTCCCTGATCGAGCGCCTGGGTCTGCGCCGCTAAGGCTCACTCCTAGATCACACGCCCGCCACCTCAAAGTCGCTTCTACCGCGACGAGGTGGCGGGCGTTTGTGCTACTTCGTGCTAGTCTTGGTGCCGGTTAAATACTAAAAGCCAATCGAATAGTGAAATAAATCTCCACGGTGGTGGCGTCGGCACCGAAGACCAGACGAAAAGTGAGCCGCCGTGGTGTGCAACGCAAGGTAACGCAGAAAGGCGATTGCGAAACTCCATCATGAGTACGAAGAAGCAGAACATTCAAGCAGAGCTCGTCGACCCGGACGCCGGGGTGTGGGAGGCAGAAGCCACCATCGACAACGGCGATTTCGGTACCCGCACCGTCCGCTTCGAGACCGGGCTGCTGGCCCGCCAGGCAGACGGCGCAGTGACGACGTACCTGGATGAGGACACGATGCTGCTGTCCACCACCGCAGCGTCCCGCCAACCACGCGAGGGAATCGACTTCTTCCCGCTGACTGTCGACGTGGAGGAGCGGATGTACTCCGTCGGCCGCATTCCCGGAAGCTTCTTCCGCCGTGAGGGGCGACCCGGTACGGATGCGATCCTGGCTGCTCGACTGATCGACCGACCTCTGCGTCCGACCTTCGTACGTGGCCTGCGCAATGAGGTGCAGGTCATCGTCACGGTACTGTCGATGGATCCGCAGGATCGTTATGACGTGCTGGCTATCAATGGCGCGTCGGCCTCCACTCAGCTGTCCGGTTTGCCGGTTTCCGGCCCGGTTGGCGGCGTGCGCATGGCACTGGTTGTGGATGAGGATCATGCAGAAGGTCAGTGGATCGCTTTCCCGACGCGTGAGCAGGAAGAGAAGGCTATCTTCGAGCTGGTTGTTGCCGGTCGCGTCACTGAGCCGGTGAAGCCTTCCCGCGGGCGTGGTCGCGGTCGTGGCAGGAACGCCAATGCTGGTGAGCCGAACGTGGCCGTCATGATGGTAGAAGCTGGCGCGACCGACACGGTTGTCGAGCGCATCGCCGAAGGTGCACCGGCTCCGACCGAAGAAGTCGTGGCGCAGGGTATCGAGGCCGCGAAGCCGTTCATCGCCACGCTGTGCGAGGCACAGACTGCGTTGGCGAAGGCAGTGGACGCCGAGACGCGTGAGTTTGAACTATTCCCGCCCTATGGCGAGGATGTCTATGCCTCGGTTGAGGCGGAGGCAAAGGACGCACTCGAAGACATCATGGCCATCGCGGATAAGCAGGAGCGCGATGAGGCTCTGGCCGCGAACATGCAGGAAAATGTCGACGAGTTGCTGGCGGAGTTCCCGGAGCGAGAGGCGGAGATTCGAGCCGCTCACAACGAGGTAACCAAGGCAGTGGTTCGCCGCCGCATCCTGGAGGAGGGCTTCCGCATCGATGGCCGCGATAGCACCACGATCCGCGACCTGGGTATCGTCGTGCAGCTCATTCCACGTGCTCACGGTTCCGCTCTGTTTGAGCGTGGCGAAACCCAGATCCTGGGCGTGACCACGCTGGACATGCTGAAGATGGAGCAGCAGATCGACTCGCTGGGTCCGGAGACTACGAAGCGTTACATCCACCACTACAACTTCCCGCCGTACTCCACTGGTGAGACTGGCCGGGTGGGCTCCCCGAAGCGTCGCGAGATCGGCCACGGTGCTCTGGCGGAGCGCGCATTGACGCCCGTTATCCCCAGCCGTGATGACTTCCCGTACACGATCCGCCAGGTGTCTGAGGCTCTTGGTTCCAACGGTTCGACCTCCATGGGATCCGTGTGTGCCTCTACGCTGAGCCTGTACAACGCGGGTGTGCCGCTGAAGGCTCCGGTGGCAGGCATCGCTATGGGCCTAGTGACGGGCAAGGTCGGCAAGAACGGCAAGGACAAGTACGTCACCCTGACCGATATCCTGGGCGCCGAGGATGCCTTCGGCGATATGGACTTCAAGGTCGCCGGTACGAGTGAGTTCGTGACGGCTCTGCAGCTAGATACGAAGCTGGACGGCATCCCCTCCGACGTGTTGGCGGAGGCTCTGCAACAGGCCCGCACCGCGCGCCTGGAGATCCTGCAGCTGATGAATGAGGCTATCGACGCGCCTGATGACATGAGCGACCTAGCTCCGCACATCTCCAGCATCTCCATCCCCCAGAACAAGATCGGTGAGGTTATCGGCCCGAAGGGTAAGACGATCAACCAAATCACCGAGGAAACTGGTGCGAATATCACCATCGAGGACGATGGTACGGTATTCATCTCCGCTGTCGGCGGCGAGTCTGCACGTCAGGCAGAAGAAAAGATCAATGCGATCGCTAACCCACAGCAGCCGAAGGTCGGCGATCGCTTCTTGGGTACCGTCGTGAAGACCACTGCATTTGGTGCTTTCGTTTCCTTGTTGCCGGGCAAGGACGGTTTGATCCACATCTCCAACTTGGGTGGGGACCGTCGCATCGAGCGCGTCGAAGACGAAGTCTCCGTGGGCGACAAGCTCGAAGTGGAGATCGCGGATATCGACAACCGCGGCAAGATCTCCCTGGTTTTGGTCGAAGAGAACTAGTCGCAAACTAGCTGGAAAGAGTGATTATTTTATGACTCGCATTGGTGTATTGGGCGCTCGAGGCCGTGTGGGCAGTGCCGTTGTGGCTGCCGTGGAGGCTGACGAGAACCACGAGCTGGTAGCTGCCATCGACCATGGTGATGACCTCCAGGCGTTGGTGGACAACAAGGCTGAGGTCGTGGTGGACTTCACTGTTCCCGATGCAGTGATGGGCAACCTCGAGTTCTGCATCAAGAACGGCATCCACGCGGTAGTAGGCACCACCGGCTGGACCGAGGAGCGCTTCGACACCGTTCGCGGCTGGCTCCAGGATGCTCCGCAGACTGGTGTGCTGGTTGCCCCGAACTTTGCTATCTCCGCTGTGCTGACTATGAAGTTTGCGGAGATTGCCGCGCCCTTCTTCGAGTCTGCCGAGGTTGTAGAACTGCACCACCCGAACAAGGTGGATGCTCCGTCCGGCACTGCTGTGCACACCGCAGAAGGTATTGCCCGCGCCCGCAAGGCCGCAGGTCTTGCTGAGCAGCCCGACGCCACAACACAGTCCCTCGACGGCGCACGTGGCGCAGACGTCCAGGGCGTGCCTGTCCACGCTGTACGTATGACCGGCATGGTTGCTCATGAGCAGGTCATCTTCGGCACGAAGGGGCAGACCCTGACCCTCAAGCAGGATTCCTACGACCGTGAGTCTTTCGTACCCGGCATCATGATCGGCGTGGAAAAGATTGGTGCAAACCCTGGCCTGACAATTGGGCTGGAAAAGTTCCTAGGCCTCGACGGCGGTGCAGAGGCCTAGTTCATGGCTACCGTTGCACCCCTACAGATAGATCTGGTTGGCCACACGGCTTTTCACCCTGTGGCAGATCTGGATTGGCACACCGACGCTGAAGACAGCGCGGCCTTAGTCGAGTTTGCAGGAAGAGCCTGCTACGAGACGTGGGATAAGCCCAATCCCCACACAGCCACGAATGCGGCCTATGTGCGACACATCATGGACGTCGGGCACACCACCTTGCTGGAGCATGCCAGTGCATCGATGTACCTGCGGGGAGTTTCGCGTTCCTGCAGCCATGAGATTATGCGCCACCGGCACTTCAGTTTTAGCCAGCTCTCGCAGCGATATGTGCCCGCGGATGAGGCACGTGTGGTGGTGCCTGAGGCTGTAGCCAACAATGCGGATCTCAAAAAGCTGTTTTTGCAGGCCGCTGATGTGGCATATGACGCCTACAGGGAGATTTTGGACGGCCTCGGCGAGGACTTCGCGGAGGAACCAAACGCCGTACTGCGCACCAAGCAAGCGCGACAGGCGGCCCGAGCGGTGCTGCCGAATTGCGTTGAGACTCGTTTCGTTATGAGTGGTAACTTCCGCAGCTGGCGACACTTCATCGCCATGCGCGCCGCCGAGCACGCCGATCCGGAGATTCGCCGGATTGCGGTGGCATGTCTCCGGCAGCTGCAGGCAGTGGCGCCGAATGTGTTCGAGGATTTTTCGATCACCCAGCTGCACGATGGCGGGGAAATGGCAACGAGCCCTTATGTAGGGGAGTCTTAGGGTAATTCGCCTCATTTGGCGCACAGCGAGTGCAAGACAATATCTAAACGCAAGGAAAAGCACCCAAATACGTGAGATTCTCGCGAAGGAAGGTAGTCTGGGAAGTCATGAGTACAGGTAACGCAGCAACAAGGGGATCCGCGCACTTCGGAACTATCTCTCTTGCGATGGTGACCCCTTTTAAGAAGGACGGCTCCGTCGACTTGGACGCGGGCGTGGCACTAGCAGGCCACTTCGTGGATGAGGGCTGCGATTCTTTGGTCTTGGCCGGTACCACCGGTGAATCACCCACCACGGGTGCGACCGAGAAGCTTGACCTGCTCAGAGCAGTACGATCCGAGCTCGGCGACCGCGTTAAGCTGATTGCCGGAAGCGGGTCTTATGACACAGCTGTCACCGTAGAAATGTCTCGCGCCTCGCAAGAGGCCGGTGCTGATTCTCTTCTGGTTGTGACCCCTTATTACTCCCGTCCCAGCCAAGAGGGTATTTACCAGCACTTCACGACTGTTGCGGACGCAGTGGATATTCCAGTGTGTGTCTATGACATTCCCTCCCGTTCCGTCGTTCCGGTGGAGCCAGAAACCCTGCGCCGACTGGCCGATCACCCGCAGATCGCCGCTGTGAAGGACGCCAAGGGCGACCTGGCCGCAGCCATGGAGCTCATCGAGAACACTGACCTGGCGTGGTACTCGGGCGATGACCCGCTGAACCTGCCGTGGCTGGCCGCAGGTGCCACCGGCTTTATCTCCGTGATTGGCCATGTGGCAACGCGACAGCTTAAGGAACTAAGGGATGCGTTCGACGCTGGCGATATCGCCACTGCCCGTAGCATTGCAGTGCAACTGCAGCCGCTGCAGAAGGCACAGGCTCGCCTCGGGGGCGTGACATTCGCGAAGGCAGCACTGAAGCTAAAGGGAAAGGACGTGGGTGCACCGCGTCTTCCCATCATCGAACCAACCGCCGCTGAGATGGATCAGCTGGCTCAAGACCTGCAGACAGCAGGGGTATAGGGAAAATATGACTGAACAACGTTCCCGAGGCCGCAAGGTGACTCGGAAGGCCGCTCCGCCGAGCGCGGAAGCGGAAGCACAATCGGATAACACCGCTGTCTCCAACGCTGAGGCTGCGACCGTTTTCAACGACGGTGGCGTCGCTAAGAACAACGGCGACAACAGCGAAAGCAATGGCGAAAATAATGGCGGTAACAACGGTGGCGGCAACAAGAACAACAACCGCAACCGGAACCGTCGCTCCCGCGGCCGTGGCCGTGGTGGCAATGGTGGTAACGGCGGTAATGGCGGCAACAATAAAGGCCGTGGCCGCGGTGGCCGTGGGGGCGACCGTCGCAAGGGCGCTCTGAAGGCTATGCAGGGTGCTGACTTGACACAGCGTCTGCCGAAGCCGCCGAAGCAGCCAAAGGGCAGCCTGCGCATCGTTGCGCTGGGCGGTATCTCCGAAATCGGTCGCAACATGACCGTCTTCGAGTACGAAGGTCGCCTGCTGATTATCGACTGTGGTGTGCTCTTCCCGAGCTCCGGCGAGCCTGGCGTGGATCTGATCCTGCCGGACTTTAGCTACTTGGAGGACAAGTGGGATCGCGTGGAAGCGCTGGTCATCACCCACGGCCACGAGGATCACATCGGCGCTATTCCATGGCTGCTGAAGCAGCGTGCCGATATCCCGATCATTGCCTCCCGTTTCACGTGTGCTCTGATCGCGGCGAAGACGCAGGAACACCGTCAGCGTCCGAAGCTCATCGAGGTTGATGAGAACTCGCACGAGAGTCGCGGACCATTCGATCTGCGCTTCTTCGCTGTGAACCACTCGATCCCGGACTGCCTGGGCATTGCCCTGAAGACCGGTGCTGGTCTGCTGGTTCACACTGGTGACATCAAGCTGGATCAGACCCCGCTGGACGGTCGCCCGACCGACCTGCCGGCGCTGTCTCGCTTTGGCGACGAAGGCGTGGATCTGTTCCTGTGTGACTCGACGAACGCGACTACCCCGGGCGTATCCGGGTCCGAGGCAGATATTGCGCCGACATTGAAGCGCCTGGTGCGTGACGCCAAGCAGCGCGTAATTATCGCCTCCTTTGCCTCTAACGTTTCCCGTGTGCAGTCCGCTGTGGACGCTGCCGTGGCAGCCAACCGCAAGGTTGCTTTCAACGGTCGCTCGATGATCCGCAACATGGAAATTGCCGAGCGCATGGGCTACTTGAACGTGCCACGCGGCACTATCGTTTCTATGGACGACGCCGCAAGGATGGCTCCCCACAAGGTCGTGCTGATTACGACTGGTACACAGGGTGAGCCGATGGCGGCTCTGTCACGCATGGCACGCCGTGAGCACCGTCAGATCACCGTTCGCGATGGCGACCTGATCATCTTGTCCTCCTCCCTGGTTCCGGGTAACGAGGAAGCGGTCTTTGGCGTAATCAACATGCTGTCTCAGATCGGCGCAACCGTCATTACTGGTCGTGACGCTAAGGTGCACACCTCTGGCCACGGTTACTCCGGTGAGCTTCTATTCCTGTACAACGCTGCCCGCCCGCGCAACGCTATGCCCGTACACGGCGAGTGGCGGCACCTGCGTGCCAACAAGGAACTGGCAATCAGCACTGGTGTGAACCCGAATAACATTCCGCTGGCGCAAAACGGTGTGGTCGTGGATCTCCATAATGGTCACGCCAAGGTTGTTGGCCAAATTACCGTCGGTAATCTCTACGTCGACGGCACCCGCATGGGTGACATTGACAGCAGCGTGCTGGAAGACCGCACGACGATGTCTGAGGGTGGCCTGATTTCGATCACCACTGTCATCGACAACCGCACCGGTCGTCCGCTGGAGGCGCCGAGCGTCCAGGCCAAGGGATTCTCCGACGACGCGCGCGACATGCTGAAGGAAATCCAGGAGAAGGTCGATAATGTGATGATCGACCTGGCTGGCGAGGGAGAGAACGATCCATATCGCATGGCCCAGGCTATCCGCCGTAAGGTGGGCAAGCTCATCTCTGATAAGTGGAACCGCAAGCCGATGATCGTGCCGACCGTCGTCCCGATGAGCTCCGAGATTGTTGAAGAGCTCGAGGAGGAAGAAGCCCGCGAGTCCATCTAGCTTTTCGCTACGCTTGGGTGGCATGGAACCTTATAACGTAAGTACCTCCCAGGCAGAGCGCGAAGCGCTGGCAGATCTTCTACAGCAGTCCGGTCCTGATGCACCTACGTTGTGCGAGGGCTGGACTGCACGTGATTTAGCGGTTCATTTGGTGATCCGCGAGTATCGTCCGGATGCCGCTGCCGGCATGTTCTTTAAAGGGCTGGCGAATCGACTGGATACCGTAAGTCACGACTACGAGTCCAAGCCATTTGCCGAGCTGGTGGAGATGTACCGCAATGGCCCGCCCACGTGGAATCCAATGCGTTTGGCAGACAAATACGCCAACCTGGCCGAGAACTTTATTCACCATGAGGATCTGCGACGTGGGGGAGGAGATAACTCTCCGCGTGATTTGGCAAATTCTGCCCGAGAGAGCCTGTGGAAAGCCGTAAGCAAGATGGCGAAGTTCTGTCTGCGCTCCTCACGCATTCACGTCGTTATAGAGCGAACGGATGGCGCGGAGGCAGCAGTGGTGCGGGCTGGAGCCGATACCCCCGACGAGGTACGGGTGAGCGGTGACGCCGGGGAGCTGTTGCTATGGCTCTATGGGCGCGATTCTGTGGCCAACGTCACGCTCACACCGGGGGACGAGGCTACTGTAGCTCGCATTAAGCGACACATCTTCTAGCGATCTTTTTTAGAACAAAGCGCGTGTTGCTCATGTGACTACTGTGATTGCTGCGACTAAAGTGGTGGCCATGTCTGTCACTAGTCGCTCTCGTAGCTCAGCGCCCCGCAGTAGGGGTTCGCACGCCAATCGACCGAGCTCCAGCCGGCGCGGTGGGTTCGAGGACACGCGTGCCGTTTCGCCGGTCAGCTCAGGCTACTCTGGCTTCGGTGACACGGGGGACTTTGAACGCACCGGCAGCGCCTTTGGTGTGGTGGGTCATTCCCTTGGCTCGGCCTTTAGTGGTGCAGCGCGCGGGATTGGCGGCTTGACTCGTCGCCTCGCTTCCCGCGGTAATGCAAGCGACTTTGACACTTTTGATGATGCAGATTTTCTAGAGGAGGCGGAAACGCAGGTGATCTCCAAGCGGGGTGGCCAGCGAGGATCTCGATCGAGTCAAGCGAAAAGGCTTGACAAGCGTCGTGGTGCTCGCGCCAGCGACGACTGGACGCCGGATACTGAGGACGATGGTTTCGACGCCGACTTCAGTGCCGAAGATCCCAACATGAGCAACGAGCCAGCGCGCATTGGAGGTTCCTACGACGGCGCCGCGATTGGAGTGTTCGCGGTAGCTCTGATCCTTGCCGGAACCTTGTGGTTCGGCGTTGGTGGTGCAGTGGGTAATGGAATTGCTGGACTACTGACTTGGATCATTGGCGCGGGTGGATACGTCGTCCCCATCGCCATGGCTTTTGCCGCCTGGGTACTGATGGTGGGCGTCGAAAGAACCCAACGCTCGACGGCTCGTCTGTGGCTGGGGACGGCTCTCATTGTGCTACCGATGCTGGGGTTGATTCACCTCTTTGCCGGACAGCCCACGGACGCTTCGGGCAAATCCGCTGCGGGCGGTCTGGTCGGTCAGGCCATTGGTACGCCGATGGCAGTCGGCTTCAGCACCTACCTCGCTATTCCGTTGCTGCTTCTGGCCATTGTTTATGGTGCGCTGCAGCTCACAGGACTGACCGTAAAGCAGATCTACAACCTGGCTGCTGATTTCCTGGGGGTCGGAAATTGGCGGAGTTCTGGCAATGTCGACGGCTCCGAGGACTATGACTCCTTTGACGAGGATGACCAATACGGTCACGTAGATCACGAGATCACACGCGCGGCACGTCGAACCCCGATGGACAATTACCCGGTTCAGACTAGACAGGATGAAGACGACTCGAATGAGACTCTCGTCCTGGATACGCCGAAGAAGCGCAAGCGTAAGCCCCAGCCGAAGAAGCCCGCACCCCAGGTGCAGGATGTTGCGGAGCTACTGGATGACGACGAGACGGAGGCTCCAGCACCAGCACCCACGCCTAAGTCTGAGCCCAAGAAGGAGCCACAACCCAAGCCACGGGCGAAGAAGGATCCTGTCGCCAATTCTCGCGATTCTGTGCGACAGGCTATTGTCGCTCGTTCCGGCATAGATGCATCGGCCATTCCAGCCTCGACGCCCAAGTCGGAATTGGAAGAGGATGTGCCTGAGGGCGTCGTAAAGAAGGACAGCGACTACGCCTTGCCTTCAACGGACCTGCTGCTCAACGGCGACGCGCCGAAGACCCGCAGCGAAACGAATGATCGGATGATCGAGGCGATCTCCGATGTATTCGAGGAATTTAATGTCGACGCGCAGGTGACTGGCTTTAGCCGTGGACCGACAGTAACGCGCTACGAGGTCGAACTGGGCCCGGGTGTGAAGGTTTCCAAGATCACCAACCTGCAATCCAACCTGGCCTACGCAGTAGCCACCGACAACGTGCGCCTGCTCACCCCTATCCCCGGCAAGTCTGCCGTGGGTATCGAGGTGCCCAACTCCGACCGCGAGATGGTGCGTCTGGGCGACGTGCTGGAAGCACCTAAGGTGATTTCCGACCACGACCCGATGGTCATTGGCCTGGGTAAGGATATCGAGGGCGACTTTGTGGCGCACTCTATTCAGAAGATGCCGCACCTGCTCGTGGCCGGTTCTACGGGCTCCGGTAAGTCGGCGTTTGTGAACTCGATGTTGGTGTCACTGCTGACCCGTGCGACTCCGGACGAGGTTCGCTTGATCCTGGTGGACCCGAAGATGGTGGAGCTGACCCCTTACGAGGGCATTCCGCACCTGATCACGCCCATCATCACCCAGCCGAAGAAGGCCGCCGCGGCCCTTAACTGGCTGGTGGAGGAGATGGAGCAGCGGTACATGGACATGAAGGCCAGCCGCGTGCGCCACATCAAGGACTTCAACCGCAAGGTCAAGTCCGGTGAGATCACGACTCCTTTGGGATCCGAGCGTGAGTACCGTCCGTACCCCTACATCGTGTGCGTGGTGGACGAGCTCGCCGACCTGATGATGACTGCCCCGCGTGAGATCGAAGATTCGATCGTGCGCATTACCCAGAAGGCCCGCGCTGCAGGTATCCACCTGGTGCTCGCAACGCAGCGTCCTTCCGTCGACGTGGTCACCGGTTTGATCAAGACGAACGTGCCTTCCCGCTTGGCCTTCGCCACTAGTTCCTCGACGGACTCCCGCGTGATCCTGGACCAGGGTGGTGCCGAGAAGCTGATCGGCATGGGCGATGGATTGTTCATCCCGCAAGGAGCCGGCAAACCACAGCGCATTCAGGGTGCTTTTGTCACCGATGAGGAAATCAGCGCTGTTGTCGAGGCCGCAAAGACCCAGGCCGAGCCTGACTATAGGGAGGGCGTGACTGAGGACAAGGCCGCAGAGGCGAAGAAGGATATTGACCCGGATATCGGCAACGATCTGGAAGATCTGTTGCAAGCCGTGGAGCTGGTTGTTACCAGCCAGTTCGGTTCGACGTCCATGTTGCAGCGTAAGCTGCGCATTGGTTTTGCCAAGGCCGGCCGCCTAATGGACCTCATGGAGACCCGCGGAGTGGTCGGACCCTCTGAAGGCTCCAAGGCACGCGAGGTGCTGGTGAAGCCGGAAGAGCTTGAGACGATGCTGTGGATGATCAAGGGGGCTAACCCCGAGGATGCGCCTAAGGAGGTCATGGACGCCGAGGCGTCTGCCGCCGTTGAATCCGACGGCGTCGACGACTCAGATTCCGACACTCGCGTGGTCTCCGCGAACCCGCCGAGCGGACTCGTGTAAGGTTATCGACTGTTGGAGGGGAGTACCCTTACGCCAAATTCTTCGGCGCCCTCGACATTGATCGTCAACACGGCAGGTTTAATCCTCCCGGTCATGTCGGCTCGTCACTTCGGTGGAACGGGCAGGGGAGACCTCCGGTCTTTTTAGTGACGCCATTTAACGACCGGAGGATTTTTAATGGAAGTAAATGCTCTTACTTGGATCATCACCATTGTGGTGGTAGCCGGATTCTTTGTCTTCGACTTTTATAGTCACGTCAAGACGCCCCACGAGCCATCGATGAAAGAGTCGGCGCTATGGAGCCTTTTCTATATCGCGCTGGCCTGCTTGTTCGGTGGGTTCCTGTGGCTGACATGGGGTGAACCGGGCAATCCACACCAGCATGGCATGGAGTTCTTCGCAGGCTATATCACCGAGAAGGCCTTGAGCGTCGATAACCTCTTCATCTTTGCGCTGATCCTGAGCTCGTTTAAGATCCCCCGCAAGTACCAGCAAAAGGTACTGCTCATCGGCATCGCCCTGGCGCTGATCCTGCGCGGTGTTTTCATCGCCCTCGGTGCAGCGATTATTGAGGCTTGGTCCGATGTGTTCTACCTCTTCGGCTTTTTCCTGCTGTGGACGGCCGCCAAGTTGCTGTGGGATGAGATCTCCGGTGAGGAGGAGCAGGATCCGCAAGACATGATGATTATCAAGGCAGTGCGCAAGTTTATTCATGTCTCGGATCACTACGAGTCGGATCGCCTGTGGTTCAAGGAAAATGGCAAGAAGGTACTGACGCCACTTTTCATTGCCCTGGTGGCCGTCGGATTCGTAGACGTGCTGTTTGCACTCGACTCCATCCCTGCCATCTACGGCATTACGAGCGAACCGTACATTGTGTTCACGACTAACGCCCTGGCACTACTGGGATTGCGGCAGCTGTACTTCCTGCTGGATGGCTTGCTGGATCGTCTGGTGTACCTGTCCTACGGTCTATTCATCATTCTGGCCTTCATTGGAACGAAGCTGATTTTGCACGCTCTTCACGAAAACAACTTGCCGTTTATTAACGGCGGCCAGGGGCTGTCGGTTCCTGAGGTATCCGTGGAAGTATCGCTGCTGACGATTGTGGGCGTGCTGATTGTGACAACAGTGCTGAGCCTTACGGTGGGCAAGAAGAACGCACAGGAAAACGAAGAGACCTCCGCGGTAGGATAGGTATCTGTGAATACTTCAGCACCGCGATCTTCGTTTGGAACGTTTGTCCATAGCGTGAGTTTGCCGAATGTCCTCACGTGCGTTCGCATTGCTCTGATCCCGGTGTTCCTATGGTTGATTCTGACTTCGGGGGATTGGGAGATCGCCGGGGCAGAAAGCGATCGGGCGCACCGCTGGTGGGCACTGCTGGCTTTTTGCCTGTTGATGTTTACCGACCAGCTGGATGGCTTTCTAGCGCGGCGTTACGAGGTCATCACCGACTTCGGAAAGCTCGCGGATCCAATTGCCGATAAGGCATTGATGATTTCGGCTTTTGTCAGCCTGAATATTCTCGGCGAGCTGCCGTGGTGGGTAACGGCAATTGTTGTTGTACGCGAGTTGGGAATTACCGTCTGGCGAATGGTGTTGGCTCGTCAGGGCAACGTCGTTCCTGCCTCGAAGGGCGGTAAGCTAAAGACCGTGCTGCAGACTCTGGCTGTGTTCCTCTATATCCTCCCATTCGGCGGGGTGGTACAGACCATTGCGATGATCGTTATGGGTGTGGCCGTTGTCCAAACAGTCGTCACTGGTGTGCAGTACATCCTCGACTCACGCAAGGAAAACGCCTAAATGCCCGTGAACCTGGCCGCACAGCATTTGGTCACCGAGTTCACCCGCAGTGGGCGAACCATTGCCACGGCTGAATCCCTCACTGCAGGTCTATGCGCGGCCACTATTGCAGAGGTACCGGGAGCATCAGCGGTTCTGCGAGGTGGCGTCATTGTCTATGCGACCGACACCAAACACGACCTAGCGGGAGTAAGTGAACAGACTCTCAAAGAGCACGGGCCGGTGGCTGCGGAGACGGCGGCTGAGCTCGCAGAGGGTGTAGCTGGGCGATGCAGTGCCGATGTGGGAGTAGCACTCACAGGAGTGGCCGGGCCGGATCCCCAGGACGGTCACCCGGTGGGCGAGGTGTTCATTGGCATTTTTGATAGCTCGCGGGGCGTGCGGGTGGAGAACCTGTATGCGGAATTCATCCAAAGGCTTGAGACTGGCGAGTTCGCCGGATTGGATTCTGTGGAGTTAAGGGCGAAGATTCGCCTGTTCAGCGTAACCCGCGCGTTGGAGTTAGCGAGCGAGTAGACTGGCGGGAACAAATTCGCCGCCAGAGACGTTGGGATGATTGATGAGTCACAATACGATGGTCATGGATACGGTAGCGGTTGAGCGTCCGAGCGAGCGGATGCCGGCGGATGAGCCACTCCTGCGTGAAGCGTTGGGGGCGACGCTGAAGGAATACCGCACAAACAACGGTTTCACGCTGCGGCAATTGGCTGCGTTGGCGAACGTCAGTCCGGGATATCTTTCCGAATTGGAACGCGGACGCAAGGAGGTTTCCTCTGAGCTGCTGGCCAGCGTGTGCCACGCGATGGCGGTATCGGTGGCTTCGGTGATTTTGGAAGCAGCGTCGATGATGGCTCTGGATGCCGCAGCGGCAGAACTGGCCGCGAACATGGCGACGAGTGCGGGGGAACGGGCACGTACATAGGGCGAGACGACCCCTAAACTTGTTAGAATCATTCGCGTAAAACGAAAATTTTTTTAACCCTTAAACCCCTTAAAAGGAGCCAGAACCCCCATGGCTAATCCGTTTGTGAAGGCGTGGAAGTACCTAATGGCACTCTTCGACAATAAGATCGAAGAGAACGCTGATCCGAAGATTCAGATCGAACAGGCCATCGCCGAAGCACAAAAGCAGCACCAGGCTCTTTCCCAACAGGCCGCTGCGGTGATTGGAAACCAGCGTCAGCTGGAGATGAAGCTGAACCGCCAGCTCGAGGAAGTTGAGAAGCTGCAGGCTAACACCAAGCAAGCGCTGAACCTGGCCGATAAGGCTCGCTCGCAGGGCGATGAGCAGAAGGCAACGGAGTACGAGAATGCTGCCGAGGCTTTTGCGGCCCAGCTGGTGACCGCCGAGCAGTCGGTAGAGGATCTGAAGAGCTTGCACGATCAGTCCTTGCAGCAGGCGGCACAGGCCAAGCAGGCGGTTGAGCGTAACTCCATGCAGCTGCAGCAAAAGGCGGCGGAGCGTACGAAGCTGCTAAGCCAGCTGGAGCAGGCCAAGATGCAGGAAAAGGTCGCTGACTCCCTGAAGTCGATGGATGCCGTTGCTGCCAATGGCACCCCGAACCTGGATCAGGTGCGCGAGAAGATTGAGCGCCGTTATGCCAATGCCCTCGGACAGTCCGAACTCGCACAGAACTCCGTTCAGGGACGTATGGCTGAGGTAGAGCGTGCGGGTATCCAGATGGCGGGTCATTCCCGTCTGGAGCAGATTCGCGCGGAGATGAATAGCGGCCAGAAGCAGCCGCAAGCCATTGAACAGGCCCAGCCACAGGCAGGGGCCGTCAGCCAGGACGCTGTCGCCGAACGTATGCGTCAGCTACGCGGCGAGAGCTAGTTACCCACCCCACGGGATTTCAGTGCCTCGCCTAGACGGCGGGCGCGCAAGAGGCTGCGGACTATCACTGGCACGCCGAAGGCCAGCACGGAGCGCGATGCGCCCCGTGCTTTTCTTGCGTCTAACACTTCGTTGACCGTTAGAGCGGTCAAGGGAATGAGGCGGATAGTCAGCGCCATGAGAAGGCTGATAGTTTCCACCGGCAGGCCAATCCGGCCCAATGGGCGAAGTCCTGCTTCCACCGCGTCCATGAGTGCCACGATGGTCGTGGTCAATGTTAGAAGCGTGGCCATCGATACTGCGGAGAGGATCACGACAAAATAGGTCAGCGCTGTGGAGAAGTCACGTTGCCACCACAGCAATAGCGCGAAGGCGACCAGCAGCAGTGACGGTGCAACAAGCTGTCGCAGCACGAGTTTGAAGGGAATCTGCGCCACGAGAAAGCACAGTGCCGTGATGCCCGCGACCACTGTGGCTTGCCATAGCTCGGTAGCCCAGATGGCACTGCCGACCAGGAAAATGAGCAGCAAGAAAATTTTTAAGCCCGGAGGTGTGCGGTGAACCGGGGAGTTCCCAGGGTGATAGACGGATAGTGGCACATGGATGTGCAGTGATTTTGCCATCGGTTGTGCCTCTATCCGCCGAAGCTGGCCACGTAGTCGGCGATAACTTTGTCCGCAGGTCCATCCCCGCGTACCGTACCCTCATCGATCCATAGCACTCGTTCCATGTCCTCCAAAAGTTCCAGATCGTGGGAAACCACAATCAGCTGCTGTGGGAGATTAGCCAGGGTGGCGGCGATCATGCGCCTATTGCCGAGGTCGAGCAGAGTCGTGGGTTCGTCAGCAATCACCAGCTCAGGCTCGACGATTAGTACGGAAGCGAGAGCTAGCAATTGCTTTTCACCGCCGGAGAGAAAGTGTGGCGAGGCATCAGCCAGGTGCTCCAGTCCCATGTCATGCAGCATTGCCTCGACTTTATCGCTTCGCTCGCGGCCGTTCTTGGAGATCGTACGCAGCGAAAACGCGATATCTTCGGCAACCGTCGGCATGATGATCTGGTTGTCGGCGTCGCTAAATACAAAACCGACCTTCTTGCGCACCTGGCGTCCGCGTTTGGTGACATTGAGGCCATCGACGAGAACCTGTCCGGTTGTTGGATCGGCCAGGCCATTAATGAGCCGGACTAGCGTGGATTTTCCGGAACCATTGGAGCCGATAATGCCGATGCGTCGTTCGCTTAATGTCAGGGTGATGTCGTGCAGAACGGTACGTTGACCTGCGGTGCCGTCGAAAGTGACGCCCACCTGGTCAAACTCAATGACGGGCATTTTAGGCCTTGCGCTTGGTCGGCAGCAGGTCGGGGACTGCCTTGGTCACAGCCAGGGCTATGGCGACGGCTAGCGTTACCTTGATTAGGTCTCCGGGGATGAACGGGCCATTGGTAGCGAGCGCGGTGCCGAGGCCGTAATCGAGGCGAACCATGAGGCCGACGGTACCGCAGATGTATTGGATGATCACGCCTACGATGCCAGCAAGGAAGAACACTGTGGCGCGGCCCTTAGAGTTGCGCGGCGCGTATTGGGCAATAAGGCCGATTACGAAGGCGGCGATGACGTAGCCGACGATGTATCCGACAGTGGGGCCGGCGACGGCAGCTGCGGCGGGTTTCCATCCGGCCATGTTGGGAACACCAACGAAGCCGACGGCGATGAACAGGGTGGTGGCCAGGCCGCCGCGCCAGAAGCCGAGAATGAGAGAGGCGAGGACGATGCCCATGTTCTGGAGAACGATAGGCACGCCGGAGATACCGACGGGAAACTGTACGCCACCGAGGACGATGATAAGTGCGGCGAAAACAGCAATGTATGCGAGGTCTACCGCTTTGAATTTTGTAGTTTCGGAGGTTGACATAAATGCCATATTAATCGGGATTGCGTTCAGACTTGAACACTGTTCAAGAAGTGTGGGGGGACGGGGGTGTAGATTGGGGAGCTATGCGCAGAACAGAGTTTGACCGACTAACCGAGGGGGAATTCGGCGATAGCTTCCGCGCTTTTATCGCAGATACCCATGTGCTGAGTTCCCTGGGGGATACGCCCGCAGCGCTAATCGAACAGGGGTATGATCCGCGCGATGTATGGATCGCTTTATGTGAGGACTTCGATGTTCCGGAAGAGCGCCGTTTAGGTGAGGATATCTAGTGTTGCTGGTTGTTTCTTATTGACGCCTACGTTGTGAGTCGCTAGGGCAATTGATTAAACAATCGAACAAAGGTTCGTGTAGGGTGTGTGTCGGAACGATGGTTGTCCGCATGGTCGAGTACAACTATCTATGAACCTTTTCGAAGCACCCTCGGTCTAAGGGGATCGGGGGTGCAAAGAAGATGGTAGCTATCACGCAAGAAGCGCAGGATGCGCAAATAAAACAAGGCAATCTAGACATAGCAGATGTAAGGAGTAGCAACTCTATGCCACCGAAGAAGAAGCAGACTGCCGCGGCGGGGAAGGATCGGTCTAAGGCTCTGGAGCTTGCAATGGCGCAGATCGAAAAGGATTTCGGTAAAGGCGCCATCATGCGTCTGGGCGACGATACCCGCCCGCCAATTCAGGCGATCTCCTCCGGCAATATCGCTATTAATGCGGCTCTGGGTATCGGTGGATTTCCGCGTGGTCGCGTGGTTGAGATCTATGGCCCAGAGTCCTCCGGTAAGACGACCGTGGCGCTGCATGCGATTGCGGAGGCACAGCGTGCAGGCGGCATTGCGGCTTTCGTCGATGCTGAGCATGCGCTCGATCCGGAATATGCTCGCGCTCTAGGTGTAGATACTGACGCGCTGCTGGTATCGCAGCCGGATACTGGCGAACAAGCGCTGGAGATTGCGGATATGCTGATCCGCTCCGGCGCGATCGACATTATTGTTGTGGACTCGGTAGCGGCATTGACGCCCAAGGCGGAGATCGATGGCGAGATGGGCGATTCTCACGTCGGATTGCAGGCTCGCCTTATGAGCCAGGCGCTGCGCAAGATGACCGGTGCGCTATACCAGACAGGCACGACGGCGATCTTTATCAACCAGCTACGCGAGAAGATCGGCGTTATGTTCGGCTCCCCGGAGACCACCACCGGCGGTAAGGCCCTGAAGTTCTACGCTTCCGTACGCTGTGACATTCGCCGGATCCAGGCGCTAAAGGACGGCCAGGACGTAGTGGGTAACCGCACCCGTTTGAAGATCGTGAAGAACAAGGTTTCGCCGCCATTTAAGATTGCAGAGTTCGACATCCTCTACGGTGAGGGTATTTCGCGCGAGGGCTCGATCATTGACCTAGGCGTGGAGACCGGATTGATCAAGAAGTCCGGGTCTTGGTTTACCTATGACGGAGACCAACTGGGCCAGGGCAAGGAGAAGGCCCGTGAGTTCTTGAAGAACAACCCGGATCTTTCGGCCGAGTTGGAAGATCGCATCGCCCGCGAGTTGAAGATCGGCCCGTACGCGAAAATGAAGGACGAGTCGGGCGAAGGTGCTACCGACGAGCAGTTGGATGAAGATAAGCCGATCGAACTGAGCCCGAATTTCGACGATGACGGCGAAGAGTAGCGAGCGCGAACAGAAGATCGATGCCCTACGGCAGGCAATTGCCAACTATTCGCCCAGCGAAGGCGGGGGATTGGTAGATGCCGCGGAAGAGGAAAGACTTGCGCCGATCAAAGCCAAGGCTGTTCGCCTAATAAACCACCGAGCCAGATCTACTGAGGAGCTACGACGTCGACTGCTGGATGCTGACTTCGAGCCTGAGGGCGTAGAGGAGGTCATCCGCCGCTGTACCGAAAGCCGCATGCTCGACGATGCTGCCTTCGCTTGCGAATGGGTGCGCCAGCGGGAGAGAAATCAGAAAAAGTCCGTCGCTGTGCTGCGCCGAGAGCTGCAGCGCAAGGGTATTGCCCCCGCTGTTATCGAGGAAGCGCTGGATCAGGTAGACGATGACTCCCAGGAACAGATCTTGCAGGAACTAGTGACGAAGAAGGCGGCCACCATCAAACACCCGCCCGCAGATCGCAAGGAATACGACAAGGCACTTCGCCGTGTGGTCGGGGTGGCGGCCAGGCGAGGGTTTCCGGAAGGCCTAGCTCTGCAGTTTGCGCGCCACGCGCTGGATGCCCGAGTGGCGGACCTGTAGCGCGGCGTCGCCAAGCGAGCATCTGCCCTTTCGTAATCGCAGTGATCAAAGGGGTAGGGTAATCCACGTGACTCAGACGATTCAGACGCAAACGAGCCAGCCTCGCACCTACGAAGTGCGCACTTTTGGCTGCCAGATGAACGTCCACGATTCCGAGCGGCTATCCGGACTGCTGGAGGACTCCGGATACGTCCCCGCAGACGAGGGCGCAACGCCGGACGTGGTGGTGTTTAATACCTGCGCCGTCCGCGAAAACGCAGACAAACGGCTCTACGGCACGCTCGGCCAGATGAAAGCCATTAAGGACGAGCATCCGGGGATGCAGATTGCGGTTGGCGGCTGCATGGCGCAAAAGGACAAGCAAACCGTCGTGGAGAAAGCCCCGTGGGTAGACGTAGTATTCGGCACCCATAACCTGGGATCGCTGCCGACCCTGCTGGAGCGTTCCGCGCACAATCACAAGGCAGAGGTCGAGATTTTCGACTCGCTGGAAGAATTCCCCTCTGTGCTGCCCGCTAAGCGCGAGTCCGCTTATGCCGGGTGGGTATCAGTCTCCGTGGGCTGCAACAACACCTGTACTTTCTGCATCGTTCCCTCACTGCGTGGCAAGGAGCAGGATCGCCGTCCGGGGGAGATCCTCGCAGAGGTTAAGGCTCTCGTGGACCAGGGCGTAAGTGAAGTTACACTGCTCGGTCAAAACGTCAATGCCTATGGCGTTAACTTTGCCGACGAGACCCTCGAGCGCGACCGCACCGCATTCTCCAAGCTGCTGCGCGCCTGCGGAGAGATCGAAGGGCTCGAACGCCTACGCTTTACTAGCCCTCACCCAGCCGAGTTCACCGATGATGTCATCGATGCCATGGCCGAGACCCCGGTAGTATGCCCGCAGCTGCACATGCCGCTGCAATCCGGCTCGGACAAGGTGTTGAAGGACATGAAGCGCTCGTACCGATCCAAGAAGTTCCTGGCAATCCTGGATAAAGTGCGCGAACGAATCCCACATGCCGCGATCACCACCGACATCATCGTTGGCTTCCCAGGGGAAACTGAGGAGGACTTCCAGGCCACCATGGACGTGGTTGAAAAGGCGCGGTTCTCCAGTGCATTTACCTTCCAATACTCCCCGCGCCCTGGAACTCCAGCTGCAGAGATGGAGAACCAGGTGCCCAAGGCAGTTGTACAAGACCGCTACGAGCGCCTGCTCGCGCTGCAGGAGCGCATCAGCGAAGAGGAAAACCACAAGCTAATTGGCACTACACAAGAGCTGCTTGTGCAAGCCGATGGACGCAAGAATGACCGCACTCACCGTCGCTCGGGCCGTGCCCGCGATGGTCGACTCGTGCACTTCACCCCTGAGGGTGATATTCGTGCCGGTGACGTTGTGGAAGTCGTTATTAGTGACGCCGCGCCGCACTTCCTCATCGCCGACGGCGGAGTAGCGAACCATAGGCGCACCCGGGCAGGGGATATGACGGAGCTCGGCGAAACTCCGACGACGGCGCCGGTGGGCGTCGGACTAGGAATGCCGAGTCTGAAGAAGCCCGAGCCGACAACAGCGGGCGGATGCAACACAGGAGGATGCGGCTGTGAGTAGCCAAAACGAAAGCTCGAACACACCAGAGCAGGTGGATGAGCTGGCGCAGTACCGCGACGACTTGCGCGGTGCGGAACGTCGGATCGCAGGGCGAGTGGTGTTGGGAAGCTACCTTCCCATGATCATCTTTGGTTTCGTTGTGCCGCTCGTAATGATCTTCCTGCCTCACGCAGGCGAGGCGCGCGGCTTCGACGTGCTTTTTAACACCCCGGTGGCGCAGAATGAGCAGACGGCAATGCCGGAGATTATCTTCTCCTGGCTGCGCCTCACCGCCATACTGCTGACCATCGGCACGATCGTTTCGAAGTCGTGGCTGGTGGCATGGGCTAACTGGGCTTTTGCTGGCGTTGCCTGGTGGTACAACGTGTTTGCGGTGTGGGTACGCCAAACCCAGCCGCCAACTGCATCTGGCGAGGGGCCGGCTGTGCCATTGCTGTTTAGTCTGTTTGGCCTGACGGTACTGTTTATTGCACTATCCGCGGTGGTGTTTCAGAAGAATCCGCTACAGCGAGCTTTGGCAGCAGCTCGCCGCGAGGAAGCTCACAAGGACGAGGAATCTCGTCTTGCACAGCAGCGGCTGCGCATGGGAATTGAAGAACGCGAGGATGCAGTCATCGTGGATGATCGACGCGCCCGCGCGAAGGCCCGCCGCCAGCGCAAGGCCGAACAAGAATCCGCGCGGGAATCTGGGCAGGAAGACTAATCCTCTAAGGCAGCGGCAGCGGTGTCTGCCCACTCCTGCCACTGGACAGCTTGGCCGCGGAGCTTTTCTGCCTTAGCGGACTTGCCGGCCTTGTCGGCTTCCTCGGCTTCGCGGTTGAACTGGTCGGCCTTCGCCTGGAACTGTGCTACGCGCGCCTGTGCCTCCGGGTCGGTGCGGCGCCATTCGGCGTCCGCAGCCTCCTCTACGCGCGATTCGAGGGACTTGATCTTGTCCTCAAACTCGCGGACGCGACCGCGGGGAACGTAGCCGATCTGCTCCCACTTCTCCTGTAGTTCGTGGAGAACCTTACGAGCCTTGTCTATACCGTGAGCCTGCGGATCGATCTTGGGGGAGTACTCGTCGATGAGCGACTGCTTGGCTTCCGCGTTTGCCTCGAATTCTTTGTCACGCTCGGCGTTGTCAGCCTTACGGGCGGCGAAGAATACGTCCTGAGCCTTGCGGAAACGCTCCCATAACTGATCGTCGACGTTGCGGGGTGCACGGCCAGCGGCTTTCCACTGGCTCATGAGGTCCCGGAATTTGGCGCTGGTCGCACCCCACTCCGTGGAATCTTGTAGCGCCTCAGCCTGCTCAATGAGTTCTTCCTTCTTCAGCCGTGCTCGCTCGCGGTTGCGGTCCAGCTGATCGAAATGCGCCTGGCGATTGCGATTGAATTCGGAGCGAGCCTTGGAGAATCGCTTCCATAGTTCGTCATCGGTGGAGCGCTCGACGCCCTTGATGCCGCGCCATTGCTCAACGATGGCGCGGATGCGCTCACCGCTGCGCTTCCAATTCACAGTGGTCGGATCCGCCGCGGCAATGCCCTCGACCTCACTGAGCAGCTCTTCTTTTTGCGCCAGGGCGGAATCGCGGCGCTGCTGCTTAGCTTCTGCAACCTGCTGTTCCGCGGTCTCGGTGCGCTGTGAAATTTTTTCCAGGCGTGCATCGAGCGCCGGAATATCCCCGATGACTGCGGCAGTGCTGAGCGACTGCTGCAGGATCTTCGCGTCATGGCGAATGGTCTGAGCCTGTTCCGGGTGGCTTTCCAGACGGGCCTCAAGCATTTTGACCTCGGTGTTGAGGTCGTCGTATCGGGCGCCGAAGTGCGCCAGCCCCTCCTGCGGAGTGCCCGCCTTAAACTCACCAATCTGGCGTTCACCATCGGCGGTCTTTACCCACGCCACACCATCCTGATCCACGCGGCCGAACTTCGCCGGATCGTTCTTGGGGATTGTGACGCCCCCAGCCGGAGCTCCCTTCGATCCGGGCTTCGGGCCGGGCTTGGGTGCCGGGCGAGAATTCGTGGGCTCAGTCATTGCGGAAACTCCTACCTCAAACCAAAACATGCCAATCGCCTTATGCAAGGCAATGAAGTAATTATTACATCAGCTGCACCGCTACACTATGTTTCTATGAGTTCTTCCGCTCAGATTCGCCCTGTCGCCGTCGTTGGCCCCACTGCTTCCGGCAAAACGGCAATCTCCTTGGAACTTGCGCAGCAGCTGGATGGGGAGGTGGTGAACATCGACTCTATGCAGCTGTACCGGGGGATGGACATTGGTACCGCAAAGGTTCCAGTGGAAGAGCGCCAGGGGATTCCGCACCATCAACTGGATATCTGGCCGGTCACTAAACCTGCGAGTGTGGCCGAGTACCGGGCGGGGGCAATTGAGACGGTGGAAGATATTCTGTCCCGGGGAAAAACACCCGTCATCGTCGGTGGATCCATGATGTATGTACAGGCATTGGTAGACGAGTGGGACTTCCCGCCGACGGATCCGGCTGTGCGTGAAAAATGGCAGCGCCGTTTGGATGAACGTGGCGTCGCCGCTATGCATCAACACCTCGCGACGATAGATCCCGAGGCGGCCCGCGTTATCGAAGACAACGATCCGCGACGCACGGTCCGCGCCTTGGAGGTCATCGAACTTACGGGCAAACCTTTTGCTGCTTCCCAGCCTCCGAAGGACTCGGTGCCCCGGTGGAACATGCGCCTGCTGGGGTTGAATGCCCCCGCTGAATGGCTTAATCCCCGCATCGAAATGCGCGTGCGCCAGATGTTTGACCACGGGCTGGTGGAAGAGGTTCGATCGCTGGTCGGCGAGGGGCTGATTCGCGAGTCCACAGCCGGACAGGCTATCGGCTATGCCCAGGTGTTGGACTACTTCTCCGGCGAGCTCACCTTAGAGGAGGCCATCGAGCGAACCATCACTGGCACCCGGCGCTATGCTCGACGGCAGCGTTCCTGGTTCCGTAGGGATCAAAGAATTTTTTGGATTGACGCCTTTTCTCCCGACCCCGTCCGCGAAGCCACCGAGGCATTGGGAATGAGCAGCTAATAAGGAGTGTTCTGCATGATCGACTTTTTTAAAGCCCACGGCACGGAAAACGACTTCGTTGTCCTCATGGATGAGTCCGTTGAGTTGGATCTCACGGAGAATCGTGTTCGACAGCTTGCCGATCGGCGAGCCGGAATTGGCGGCGATGGGGTGATCCGCATAGCCACCGGAGACGCGCTCATTGGTGCGGGTGTGCTGGATGCACTTCCGGAGGGTGTAAAGGGCGAGGAATGGTTTATGGATTATCGCAACGCCGACGGTTCCCTGGCCGAGATGTGTGGTAATGGAGTGCGAGTCTTTGCCCATGTGCTGTGCTCTCAGGGAAAGGTACAGGCCGGTGAGCAGTTCGGTATTGGCACTCGCGCCGGCCGCAAGCTCGTAGAGGTGCATGAAGTTAGCGGTGAAAAACAGGAACACGCCATTGTGAGCGTGGAGATGGGCTCCCCGGGGGTATTGGGTGTGTCCACCGCGCAGGTAGGCGACATGAAGGTCGCGGGACTCGGAGTGGATATGGGCAATCCACACCTAGCCGCTGTGGTGCCGAACCTGACCGCGCAGAAGCTTAGAGAGCTGCCGATCGAACAGCGAGTGCAGTTCGACCCAGAGTTCTTCCCGAACGGCGTGAACCTAGAGGTGCTCACTCCGCTGGACGATGCGGGAGCAGTGCACATGCGCGTTCACGAACGCGGGGTAGGAGAGACTCGCTCGTGTGGAACCGGAACTGTCGCTGCCGCTGTGGCTGCCCTTGCCGACGCCGAACGGGCCACCGGTACCGTGACCGTGCACGTTCCAGGCGGTGAAGTGCAGGTAGAGATCTCCGCGGAAGGATCCGTGCTCCGCGGCCCTGCGGCGATCGTGGCGTGGGGCCAGACGATCCTTTAGTGGCCTCCGCAGCCACAGCTGCCGGAGCCACAGGCTCCGCCACACCCGGCGGCATCGACTGTGCTGGCGGTGAACTGCACGGTACCTGAGACGATCAGCGGTGACGTGGCGCTGGCGGGGTTTATGTCCTTACCTACGGCATCTGCTGGTAGCACGACGGTGAACTCAAAAGGCGAGCTTACAGTGGCAGTCCAGAACTCTTGCCTGGTCAACGCATTGACCTTCTTGCCCCATTGGGAAGCTTCAACAGCAATCTCCGCCGTTGCGTGAGGAGGCGTAGCCGGAGAATTGATGTCTTTGAGGCCGCTTGAATCGACCACGCCGACCTTGAGGCCGCCGTCCTTGGCGAACTCCGTGGAATCCGCGTAGACCCGGACGGAGCTGGCCAAAGCCCCAATCTGGAACTGGTGGTACTCCAACGAAGGGGCGTCCACAAGTAACGGGCCCTGAGCGATCGTTGCTGTAAGGGAAGAGATAGTGGGAGCTTGCTGCCCAGCGATCTGCAACATCGGACTGTCGTCAACCACATCGAGTACTCCGATGATGTCATTCAGCATCGAGAGGTGAGCAGTGGTGGCAGCCCCGCCGGAGTAGCTGGCGAAGGAGCCGAAGGGCTCGACGGCCAGGACGACCATGCGGGCGCCTGAGGGGTCATCGAACTGCAGAACCTGGCCGCCGCGAACCTCGCCTGATACACCGAGGCTGCCGGAGCCGTAGGTGGCCTCCAGCGCTTCTTGCCACTTCGGGAAATCCATGCCAATGCTGCGAAGTTCAGGAATCATGCAAACCACTCTAGTCCGCTGCACCAAATTTCCTATTTAGTGCCCCTGACAGGTAAAAATAGTCCTTAATGACGGAACAGACCGAACACACTACACACTCCTTCGCCCCTACACCTGACCCCACAGTCGGCGAGCTCGATCTCGAAGCACGCTCTAGCCTGCGGCGGCTTTCCCGCGGCGTAAGCACCTACACCGATGAGCAATCGGACGGCTACGACGTTGAGTACCGAAAGCTCAGACTGGAGAAAGTCGTGCTGGTCGGTGTGTGGACCTCTGGCACCATTGCGCAGGTGGAAGCGAACCTAGAGGAGTTGCGCGCACTGGCGGAAACAGCGGGCTCCGAGGTGACGGAGATGCTGTACCAGCGGCGCGACAAGCCGGATTCTGGCACCTATATCGGGCGCGGCAAGGTCGAGGAACTGAAGGCTGTCGTATTGGAGACCGGCGCTGATACCGTCGTCTGCGATGGTGAGTTGAGCCCCGGCCAAATGATCGCGCTGGAAAAGGCGCTCGACGTCAAGGTTATTGACCGTACCATGTTGATCCTCGATATCTTCGCCCAGCACGCGAAGTCCAAAGAGGGCAAGGCACAGGTAGCGCTTGCGCAAATGGAGTACCTCATTACGCGCGTTCGTGGTTGGGGCGGTGCGCTGTCCCGCCAGGCCGGTGGACGCGCTGGCTCCAATGGCGGTGTAGGTCTGCGCGGTCCCGGTGAGACGAAGATCGAAGCCGACCGTCGCCGCCTGCGCTCCGAGATGGCGAAGCTGCGCAAAGAAATTGCTGCAATGAAAACCTCTCGAGAGGTAAAGCGCGAGCGACGCGATGCTTCTGCGATTCCGCAGATCGCGATCGCCGGGTACACCAATGCTGGTAAGTCTTCGCTCATCAACGCATTGACGGGTGCGGGAGTACTGGTAGAAGACGCACTATTTGCCACCCTGGATCCGACCACCAGGCGGGCAAACCTGGCTGATGGTCGGTCCGTGGTTTTTAGCGACACGGTTGGATTCGTGCGTCACCTCCCCACGCAGTTGGTTGAAGCTTTCCGCTCGACCTTGGAGGAGGTTCTGGCAGCCGACGTGGTTTTGCACGTTGTGGATGGTTCCGATCCTTTCCCACTGGAGCAGATCAAGGCTGTGAACACAGTGATCGGCGGGATCGTCGAGGAATCCGGACAGGAGGCGCCACCGGAAATTCTGGTGGTGAACAAGATCGATACCGCGGACCCACTGGTGCTCGCCGAACTACGTCACCGAGTGCCGGATGCCGTCTTTGTGTCGGCGAAAACAGGTGAAGGGATTGCCGAGCTGGAGGCTCAGCTGGAGTTGTTCCTGAATTCCCTGGATTCCCATGTCACGTTGCACGTGCCTTTTGACCGCGGCGATATCGTGGCCAAAGTCCACGAACTGGGAACGGTAATTGCAGAGGACTATGACGCAGAGGGAACGAAACTAGAGGTTCGTTTGCCGAATGTAGTGGCAGGGGAGTTGCAGGAGTTCAGAGCCGCAGACTAGCTGCCAAAGCTGACGTCGATACCGAGATTGCGCAGCTCGGAAACGTAGGGCTGCGGGGCATCTTCGTCGGTCACGACGGCACTGATGTCCTGGATAGTTGCGAAGCTCACCAGGTAGTCCAGGCCAAACTTCGTGGAATCGCACAGTGCGACCACGCGGTCGGAGTTTGCCACCATAGAGCGCTTGATTGCTCCTTCTTGGGCATCGGGAGTGGATAGCCCGTGAACGATAGTAAGGGCATTGGTTCCAATGAATGCAACATCGGCATGGAGGACGCCGAGCGCGCGGGTGGCAAGGTCGCCAACGACAGCCTGAGACAGGGCGCGGACGTGTCCACCGATTAGTTGGACATCGCAACGGGGGGATTCCGCCAATGTGGTGGCAATAAAGAAAGAGTTCGTGACGATATTGAGCTTCGGTGCCATCAGCTTGGGATCGTTGGTGGCATTGGCTTCGGCGATGGCCTCGGCAAAGACGCCCGTGGTGGTGCCTGCATCGATGAAGATGGTGCTGCCTGTTTCCGGAAGGAGCTTTACTGCAGCTTGGGCGATTGACCGCTTGGCTCCGAGAGATGCCTTTGAACGTGTGGCAAGAGTGGTGAAGTCTGTACGGAAATTCTGTGCCGGAACCGCTCCGCCGTGGATGCGGAAGAGCTCACCGCCGTCAGAGAGAATCGCGAGGTCGCGGCGAATTGTTTCCGCGGTGACGCCGAACTTCTCCGCCAGTTCATTCACAGTAACCCTGCCGTGAATGGCGGTGAGGGAGGCTATTTGACGGCGCCGTTCTGCTGATTCCATAGGCGCTACTTTAGTGCCAAGTGGGTCGGAGACGGCGGCGTCAGAACCAATAGGGGGGGAGTTAAATCTTGCGCAGAACCGCTGCGACCTTACCTAGGATGGTTGCTTCCTCGGCAGGGATAGGTTCGAACAGGGGGTTGTGGGGGATAAGCCACAGTCCGTCGGCATCCTTTTGGAACTCCTTTACGGTGGCCTCACCGTCGATCATGGCGGCGACAAAATCGCCGAACTCGGCGACGGCCTGGGAGCGAACCACGACCCAGTCTCCGTTGAAGATGCCGGCATCATGCATAGACTCGCCCACGACCTGCAACAAGAAGAGCTCTCCGTTACCTACCAACTCCTGTGGTAGTGGGAAGTGAGCCTCAACATTTTGCTCTGCAAGGATCGGGGCGCCAGCGGCGATCTGCCCCACAACCGGGACGTAGGTGGCCTCTGGCATGAGCTCTCCCTCGTCGGAAGTCGGGGGCGGAGTAGCTGCTTGCGGCGTGGGTTTAGTCTGGGCCGGGAGTTGCACGCCGTCGAAGGAGCGCACATCAACCGCGCGAGGTCGCTTGCCATCGCGGCGTAGATGTCCGCGCTTCTCCAGCTGGGTGAGATGATAAGAAACCGATGACGTCGAGTGCAGTCCTACAGCATCGGCAATTTCGCGAATACTTGGCGGGTAACCGCGGATGACCGTCGAATCGCGAATGACTTCGAGAATGCGGCGCTGGCGAGTGCTTAGGGCTGGCTTCTTGCCGTCCTTCTGAGCTTGCTTCTCCGCACGCTTGTCAGCCTCGGACTTCGGAGGACGCCCAAGCTTAGGGCGAGGGGAAGGGCTTTCGGTGGGTTGGTCGGTGGACACGGTTATACCTCATTCCGGCGGGGTCTCTTTATCGGTATTTCGCGATCTGCATCCACACTACCCGAAATAGAACGCATTTCTAGTATATGTGTTCGAAAAAGTTTAGATTTGTCTAGACATGTTCGAACATGCGTGCTAAATTTTGTGCTGTGTTCGAGATTCGAACAGATGATCTAGAAACCAGAATTTTTGAAGTTCCCTGTCGGGCGTGAATGGTTCACTAGGGCAACAGCCAAGGGAATAAGACGTAGGCGCTAAGGCGCTTTGCTGATTGGCCTTACGTCGCATTGTAAAGGAGTAGCCACATGACCACCTCGATCATTCGTCCCGCAACTACTGTCCAGTCTGCATCGCATGTCCGTGTGCTTCCTGATGATCGGGTTGCGCCACTTCGTAGGCCTCAAGTTCTTAAGCCTAATTGGGAAGCACTGGATTCTAGGGGTAATTCGAACACCTTTGGGTATTCTTCTGCACCTGTTGCGCGTTCGATTCCGCGCCGCAAGATGGATCGCATCTCCGGCGCAAACGAATGCCTGTTCGACAATCAAATGGGATGGGTAGATAGAGTTCGCGCACGAACGGAGCGAATCATTCACTCGCCTGGTGGAACCGCGGTCTCCCTTGGAGTGATGTCCACGCTGCTTGGGTTTGCGCCTCTTCTCATCCCATAGTTCAGCTTCTGTGTCGGGGGAGGGGCGACTAAGCTGAGAAGGGTGTTGTGCCCCTCCTGTAGCTCAGATTCATCCCGCGTTGTTGATTCGCGATCCATTGAGATGGGTGTTTCTATCCGACGTCGTCGCGAATGCAGTCAATGCCAGACCCGCTTCACCACTATTGAAAGGTCTGTTCTGTTGGTAGTGAAGCGCAATGGAGTGACCGAGGAATTCAGTAGAGAAAAAGTTATCAAGGGCGTGCGTCGGGCATGTCAGGGGCGCGACGTCTCCGACGACGCATTAAAGCGTCTGGCACACGAAGTGGAACAAGCCGTTCGAGTGACACATGGCTCCCAAGTACCCGCAAACCAGATCGGCCTGGCGATCTTGGATCCACTCCGAACCTTGGACGAGGTGGCTTATCTGCGTTTCGCCTCCGTGTATAAGTCTTTTAATTGTGCCGAAGACTTCGAGCAGGAAATCGAATCGCTGCGTGCCCACCGCCAGTCTCTAGCCCAGCATCCTGAAGAGTCTGAAGGCAACGACAGCTAACGGATCTTCTCCAATTTCTTACGGATACGCTGCAGGGATACCGAATGCGCTGTGCCTAGGTTCTGTGCAAAGAGGCTGACTCGAAACTCCTCGATCATCCAGCGCACCTCCTTGATCTGTGGGGAGGCAGCCCTCGCCGTTGGGAGCCGCTTCTTCGTCTTTTCCAAGAGATCAAAAGCCTCTTGAACCTCTTCGTCCAGATCCTCTTCCTTGTCTGGATCCGTCTTCATCATTTCCAATCGAGCGCGCATGGCCTCCACATAGCGCGGAACATGGCGCATGTGCTCAATGCCATTGCGGGCGATGGCATGCTTGCCCAGGAAGAAATCGAGATGCCTACGCATATCTTCGATGGCATCTCCCGACCAACCCTTCAGTTCCGCTGACATGTCCGCAACGGCCAGCACAGCGGGTGCTAGGGCTACTACGTATTGCCGCACGCGTCCGGGTCCCTGAGAGCGAGCTACACCCACCACCTCTTCGCACTTTTCTGGGTCGCGCACCACAGGCCCCAGCTTCATAAGCATGTCTCGGCAGGCCAGAGCCACCACATCGCTGACTAGCCCATCGACGCCCCCGTCGATCTGCTCCATAGCCACACGTTGACGTAGCGGCAAGCCCTTGATCATTTGTTTTGGGGATACCGTACAAGCGTTGACCATCATGTTCAGCACGGTCGTAAACTGCTGCCCATCCGCAGCTTGCTTGGTGGGGAAGGCTTTCAACGTCACGCCACTGTGTGAAGCGACGATAGCGGGATAGGTGTGCAGAGTTTGCCCGTCGACCACCGTTTCCACTGTCTCGGGAAGCACTCCGATGCCGTCTACTGTCCATGCCTCGGCGGTAGCCAGCACACCGCTCGACGTGCCGCCACGCTTCTTTTGTCGCTGAGGTGAATGCTGTGCAGCATCGCTGGGAGCTGCAGGCTTCGTCCGAGCTGCCGCCTGAGCAATCGCAGAAGTGACCTGGCCAGAAAGTTTGTTCTGGAGATATTGCAGGTCACGAGACTTCTCGATCACCTTTCCCCGCCGGTCAATGGCGGCAAATTGCATACGCAAGTGCTCCGGGACGCGGTTCCAATCGAAGTCCTGAGCCGTGATGCCCCGGCCTCCTAATTCGCGTAAAGCCTCTGCAAGTGCAAAACCAAACTCGCCGTCGAAGGGAACCATCTTCTTAAGGGCAGCGGCAGCAAAATTGCTGGCTGGCACGACGCTGGTGCGCAGTGGCTTCGGCAAGGAGCGGATCAGTGCGACCGAGAGTTCCTCACGCATACCGGCGACCAGCCAGCGTGTTTCGGGTTCGGAGACATTCGCCAGCAGCGGCAGGGGTACGCGCATGGTTATTCCATCGTCGGGGTCTCCCGGCAAGAACACATAGGATAGCTCGAACTCCAAGCTGCCCTGGCGCCACGCATCAGGGAACTCGTCGGCGGCCTTGGCAGCCTCTTGCGAGTCGATTAGTGCCTCAAGGGTGAAGTCCAACTGGTGTGGATCCTTGTGGCGAGCTTTCTTCCACCAAGAATCGAAATGTCGAGAGGAGACGATCTTCTCGGGCAAGCGGGCGTCATAAAAATCAAAAAGAGCTTGATCGTCGACAACGATATCGCGACGACGAGCCTTATCCTCCAGATCAGTAGCTTCGGCCAGCAGATTTTGGTTGTGGGAGAAAAAGTGGTGGCGAGTCTTCCAATCTCCCTCCACGAGGGCATGGCGGATAAAAAGCTCGCGGGCCAAAGGCCGAGCCACCTTGGAGGCATTAACCATCCTGTCCGCGACAATGGGTAGGCCCAAAAGCAGAACCTTTTCATGCACCATTGCCGCACCCCGCGAGGAGGACCACACCGGCTCGGAGTAGTTGTACTTCACCATGTGTGGAGCAATTGATTCGATCCAGCTGGGGTCAATCGGCCCCACTGTGCGGGCAAAGACCTGCGACGTTTCCACCAGCTCCGCGGCCATAAGCCACTGTGGGGGCTTCTTTGACACATGCGAGGAGGGGTGCACGACGAAATGTGAGCCGCGAGTTCCGGTGAACTGTTTGGAATTTCCCTCCCTCATTCCAACGTGGGTGATCAGGCCGGTAAGAATTGACTGGTGTACCAGGTTCTCGTCGATAGCTTCTGGCTCAAAGACGAGCTCGCGCACGTGGCGAATATTCGGAATCTTCCAGCCGAGATCTTGCACGACGGAGAGCATTTGGCGCACCAGATCCATCCATTCGCGCACGCGAACATAGTGAATGAACTCGCGCTGGCACAGCTTTCTAAACTTATTGGCCGAGAGATCCTGACGCTGTTCTTGCAGATAATTCCACAGCTTCAGCAGGCTAATAAAGTCGGAGTTCGCCTTGAAACGCGCGTGCATTTCATCGGCCTGTTGCTGCTTTTCCAAAGGTCTTTCGCGCACGTCCTGAATCGACAGTGCGGAGATAATAACCGCGATCGTCTCAATGATGTTCTGCGCATGCCCCGCAACCAACATGCGGGCTAGTCGCGGATCGGTGGGGATACGCGCCATGTCCCGGCCGATGTCTGTTAGCGTTGCTTCCTTTGTTGACGCCAACGCTCCAAGCTCCTGGAGTAGTGCTACACCGTCCCGGATCGACTTATTATCGGGTGCTTGAAGGAATGGGAAGCGTTGAATATCACCCAACCCAAGGGCGGCCATCGACAGGATGACGCTGGAAAGGTGAGTGCGCAGGATTTCCGGATCCGTGAACGCTGGACGTGCCTCGAAATCCTCCTCGGAGTACAAGCGAATCGCGATGCCGTCGGCGATTCGACCCGATCGGCCCGAGCGTTGCTTGGCGCTGGCCTGGCTGATGGGCTCCACCGGCAAGCGCTGTACTTTTGTGCGGTGGGAGTAGCGGGAGATACGTGCAAAACCGGTATCCACCACGTAATGAATACCCGGCACAGTCAGGGAGGTTTCCGCGATATTGGTCGCCAGGACGATGCGGCGGCGCGGGCCGGTACGGAAGACTCGGTGCTGTTCTGCATTCGACAAACGGCCGAACAACGGCAGCACATCCACCTTGCGTGCTCCTGAGGCTCCGGCGAATTCACCTTCTAAGGCTTCAGCAGCATCCCGAATTTCGCGCTCGCCGGAGAAGAAGCAAAGAATGTCGCCGTCGCCGGCGCGCATTAGCTCCTTGCACGCCGCCACGATTCCGTCCAAAGGGTCGGTCTCGACTTCCGTGATTTCGCCCGTCTTCGGGTTTTCGCGCTCAGTGATCAGAGGGCGATAGCGAATCTCTACGGGGTAGGTGCGGCCAGAGACTTCGATGATGGGCGCGGGGGAGCCGTCGGCGTCAGCAAAGTGCTTGGCGAAGCTTTCCGGGTCGATCGTGGCCGAGGTGATGATCACCTTTAGATCTGGTCGCTTCGGCAGAAGCTGCTTGAGGTAGCCGAGAAGGAAGTCGATATTGAGGCTGCGCTCGTGTGCCTCGTCCACGATGATTGTGTCGTATTCGCGGAGTAGCCGGTCGCGCTGGATCTCGTTGAGCAACACGCCGTCTGTCATGAGTTTGACCGCGGTGTGCTTGGAAATTGTGTCGTCGAAGCGGATTTTGTAACCGACCAGGGAAGAATCCTCGCCGATTGTCTGGTCGAGTTCCTCGGCGATGCGTTCGGCTACGCTACGAGCCGCAATGCGACGCGGCTGGGTGTGGCCGATGACCTTGGTGCGGCCGCGGCCGATCTCTAGACACATCTTCGGAATCTGCGTGGTCTTACCCGAACCGGTTTCACCGGCGATGATGACCACCTGGTTTTCCTCAATGGCCTTTTTGATGTCCGCGCGGCGTTCCGAGACAGGAAGGTCGGGGTAGGTGATCGGCGGGATCGTGCGGACAAACTTCGGACGTCGCTTGCGTGGACGTCGATGGGGGCGCCCCTTATGAGATGAGGAAGTCGGCCCTTTCGCGTCCGTCATTGTTAAAAATCACCCGTCTTGCTTGCCGGAGAAACCTGGAATGCCCATGTTTATATGGCTCGAAAAGGTTGATTTTAGCAGCGAGTGGGGTAGGGGAAGAACTCGATCTCTTGGGACGCTTGCACCCCCAAAAGAACTTAGATTGGGGTAAATGTTTGCTTAAGGTATGAAAACCATCACATTTTTCCACGGGGCGAGTCTAAAGTTTCGTTCGTCAAAACCATTTATGGATATACGTAGTTTTCAGAAACGAGATACCAATGTGTGAACACGCCCATCACAGCATCACTGATAGCTCGCTCAACCCTTTGCAATCACAAGTGAGCCGTCGCAGCTTTTTCCGCGGCATGGCTGCGGTCACCGGCACCGTCGTGTGGGCGTCCGCCGCCACGTCGGGCGCAGGTGCCCAAGAGGGAACAACCTCTATCGGAGGGGGCTTCCATGTAGGCCGAGGCTTGGCGGACATGACCGGCGAGCCCTGGGGAGCGGGCATGTTTGGATATGCCGTCGATGAGCAGAAGACCGTAGGCATTCAGCGCCGCCAATACGCCCGGGCGTTTATTTTTGTCGACGCCGCCCGCGAGAATTCCCGCCTCGTGCACGTCACCTGCGATGTTGGGCTGATGTTCCAGTCGATCCACTTGGAAGTGCTGCGCCGTCTGAAGGAAAAATACGGCGATCTCTACAACCAATCCAATGTGCTACTCGCCGCCACTCACACACACGTGGCGCCGGGTGGTACATCGCAGCACCTCATGGTTGATATCACGCACGGTGGATTCCGTCCGAAGACCTTCGAGGCAACGGTCGAGGGCATCGTGACCGCCATCATCCGAGCGCATGATGACATCCAGCCATCAGAGGTGACGGTGGCGGAATCTACGGTCGCTGATGCGGGCGTCAATAGATCCAAAACCTCGTGGGACCGCAACCCCGAAGAGGATAAGAATGAACTTCCGAATGGCGTGGATACCCGCAGCGTCACCTTGCACGTCTCGCGCGGTGGACAGCAGGTGGGATTGATTAACTGGTACTCGCTGCACCCGACGAGCTTTGGGCATAAGTACAAGCACATCGCTGGCGATAACAAGGGATACGCCGCATGGGCCACAGAGGAGGCTCACGGCGTGGTGCACCGTCACCCGGAAGAAGCCCCGTTTGTCGCGGCGTTTGCAAACATGACTCCGGGAGATATCACCCCGAATATGGGTTTGACGCCTAACTCTGGGCCGGGCGCAAGTGAGCGTGAATCCGCACAGATCCTGGGTGAGCGGATGATGGAGGCCACGAAGACTGATGGCAAGGATTGGTCGGCTGGCGGTATCGATGGACGCATGAGGTGGGTGGACTGTCCCAAACTGGTCGCAAGCTCACGCTTCACCCCGGATGGAAAGGAACACAAGCTCGGTCCGGCAATCTTGGGTGCTGCCTTCGCGGCGTCTTCTCAAGAAGATGGAGGTGGAGTGCCGCTATTGGGGTTCAACGAGGGAGAACGGGGCGGTAACCCGTGGGTGCGAGACCTCAACAAAGTGTTGGCGACACAGGAAGTTAAGGACATCCACGGTGCTAAAGAGTGCCTATTGCCGATGGGATACATCGACGGGATGATTCAGCAGGTGCACCCATTTGCGATTCACCGCCTCGGTGGCTTCATTCTCGTTTCGCTGGGATTTGAGCCAACGGTGACTAGTGGCCTGCGAATCAAGCGGACGGTGGCCGCGGCACTAGGCGTGTCTGAGAACTCGATTGTCGTGCAGGGCTACACCAACGCTTATGGCCACTACCTCACCACTCCGGAGGAGTACGAGGCCCAGAACTACGAGGGTGGGGCGACGATCTTCGGGTACTATCAACTCTCAGCTTTCCAGGATGTCTTTGATGAAATGGCGCGAGCCTTGAAGGAGGGCAAGGAAGTTGAGGTAGGAGAGCCTGCGGGAGATCTCACAGGCTTGATCCCGAATGTGCCCGGAAGTGATGGGTGGATGGATACCCCGCCTATGGGGAAGAAGTTCGGTGATGTGCTGGAGGCTCCCGCAGAGGTAAAGAGTGGTACGAATGCGCGGGTTATCTTCGTCGGGGCCAATCCCAATAACAACATGCGTCATGGAGAGGGCTATGTCACGATCGAGGATGGAAGTGGCAAGGTAGTGGCAGACGATTCCAGCGAAAACACGCTCATCACTTTCGAGAATAACTTTGGGCAGACCCGCACAACGATCGAGTGGGGTACACAGGACGTTCCGCCGGGGACTTACACCGTCCGCCTACGGGGAGATTCCAAGGCGTTCTTGGGGAACCTATCGCCCTTCGAAGGTACCGCTGAACTGCGCGTAAGCTGATTTATAGTCGCCTATATTTATTTTTCCAGGTGTAATTATGCTTTTCTAAGAATGTCTGTAGAATCGCAGATGTGGTTCAAAGAGAGTATCGCCCGACCGTTGCCCAATTGCGCACCTTTGTGACCATTGCCGAACATGGTCATTTTGGTACCGCAGCCTCCCATTTAGGTATCTCCCAACCTTCCCTTTCCCAAGCGCTCGCTGCGCTCGAGGCAGGTTTGGGAGTGCAGCTTATCGAACGATCCACTCGCAAGGTTATTGTCACCCCAGTGGGGCGAGGACTGCTGCCATTTGCACAAGCCACCCTGGAAAGCCTCGAAACTTTCGTCTCTCACGCACGGGGTGCTCACGGCGGCCTCGTGGGTTCGATGGCAATAGGAATGATCCCGACCGTCGCCCCGTATATCCTGCCGGAGGTTTTACACTCTGTACACGACGTTGCCCCGGAGCTCGAACCGCGCATTGTCGAAGAGAAGTCGCCACTTCTTATTGATGCGTTGCGACAAGGCAAGATCGACGTCGCCGTCCTTGGTATGCCGGGCGAAGGCGGCGGACTCAACACGGTAGATCTCTACACCGAAGAGTTCGTGCTGGTGGTGCCTGAGGGGCACCCATTGGCCGGTCGCAAGGATTTGGCAGTCGACGAACTCAAGGATGTTGATCTGCTGCTGCTAGACGATGGGCACTGCCTGCGCGACCAGATTCTGGAACTGTGCCGGACGGTGGATATGGCCAATGATCCGCGCCATTCTGTCACCAGGGCGGCCAGCCTTTCCACCGTAATTCAGCTGGTGTCGGCGGGATTGGGCGCAACCTTGGTACCGCTGTCCGCAGTATCAGTCGAGTGTCAACGGCCGGGCATCGCCCTGGCGACGTTCGCCGGAGGGGCCGTGCGAGCGGGACGCACGATTGGCATGGCGTACCGCTCCAGTTCCACGCGGATCGACGACTATGCGTCGTTGGGGGAGATCGTCGCACAGTCCTTCAATCATGTGGCACAGGAAAGCCGTCGCGTTCTGGAGTCGTACTTCTAGAACCTGCCAGCTAGCCCTGAACGACGGTGAGCTCCGAGAGCCGGATCTCGCCGGCTTCATCCGTTGCAGCAAGGTCTACCACGCCCTCTAGCGCCCAGCCATGGTCGCCTTCGGGATCGTCGATGATCTGGCGCACGAACCAACTACCCGACTCGGGGCCTGTGCCGCGCTTGATGAGAATGTATTTATTTGAACGCGCGGCGGCGTCAACACCTATATCGGCATATTCCTCAAAGTAATCGTCCATCGCGGCAGGCCAGTCTGGTGGCGAATCCAGGTATTCGTCCATTTCCGCGAGCTCGCGCTCTTTTTCGAACGCGAAGAGTTCCACGTGGCGGAAGAAGTAGTTACGCACCATACGGGTCAGCGCCTGCGGGTTGGCAGAGAGCAGGTTTGTGTTTTCCACGCCGTAGGCATGCTCGGCCACCTGATCCTCGGTCAGCGGGGCATCCGGATCCGCCATCTGTACCCACTCATCAATGAGTGAGGAATCAACTTGGCGAATCAGCTCGCCCAACCACACGAGGATGTCGTCGAACTCCTCCGAGCGGTAAGAATCGGGTACGGAGTGCTCCAATGTGCGATATGCATCGGTGAGATAGCGCAGCACCACACCCTCGGAGCGTCCCAGCCCATACGTGGCCACGAAGTCGGAGAAGGTCATTGCCTTTTCCACCATGTCCCGCACAATGGACTTCGGGCTAATCTGAAAATCGCGAGCCCACGGGTTGCCCTCACAGAACGTGTCATAGGCCTGCTCTAGCTCGTCTGCCAGCGGCATGGGCCAGGTGATGTCTTCGACGATGGCCATTCGCTCGGTGTAATCGACGCCCTCAGCCTTCAGCGCCGCAATCTCCTCGCCCCGTTCAGCCTTCTGCTGGGCGATAAGCACCTGTCGGGGGTCTTCCAACACCGCCTCAAAGGTAGAGATCATGTCAAGCGCGAACGTGTCAGACTCCGGATCCAGCAGTTCCAGGGCTGCCAGGGCGAAGGGAGACAGTGGCTGATTGAGGGCAAAATCGCGATTGAGGTCGGCGGTCAGGCGGGCATCCTTGCCGCTAGGAGTTTGTGCCTGGAATTCTTCAACGACTTCAGCGTTGATAAGCCCCCGGTACAGCTCGATGGTGCGCAAGATGGCTTTGTTCTGTTTAGTGCGCGTGTCGTGATTGGTGCGCAAAAGATGCCGTAGCGCTTCAAAGGTCCACTGGTCACGAGCGATGACATTGAGCAGCATGGAGTTGCTCATGCGGAACTGGCTGGAAAGCTCCTCCGGCTCAGCATGGGTGAGCCGCTCATAGGTGGATTCACTCCACGTTGCCTGTCCCTCGGGGGCAGAGCGTTTGCGTAGCTTCTTGATCTTCTTCGGATCACTACCGGCTCGTTGGCGGAGGCGAAAGTTCTCAATCTCATGCTCGGGAGCCTGTACCACGACAGTCCCCTCCGTGTCATAGCCTGCGCGACCCGCACGACCCGCGATTTGATGGAACTCGCGGGATTTCAGCACGCGGTGCTTCACACCGTCGTACTTGGTCAGTCCCGTCATCAGTACGGTACGAATCGGCACATTGATACCTACTCCGAGCGTATCGGTGCCACAAATAATTTTTAGAAGCCCTTTCTGCGACAATCGCTCGACGAGGCGACGGTACTTCGGCAGCAAGCCGGCATGGTGCACGCCGATTCCCTTGCGCAGTAGGCGGGAGAGAGTTTTGCCGAAGGCAGAGGTAAAGCGGAAATCACCGATCTCCTCGGCGATAGCAGCCTTGGCTTCGTCATTAACTAGCTTCATGCTGGTCAGAGCCTGGGCGCGCTCGATAGCTTCGCGCTGGGTGAAGTGAACAATGTAAATGGGCGATTTGCCGTCGCTTATTAGCTCCTCCACCGTTTCGTGGACGGGAGTGTAGACATAGTGAAAGTCGAGCGGCACTGGCCGTGTGCTGCCCGTCACCAATGTGGTTTGGCGACCAGTGCGTTCGCTTAGATCATCCTCCAACCACTTGGTGTTGCCCAGGGTGGCGCTCATCAGAAGAAATTGTGCCTTAGGGAGTTCCAAGAGCGGAACCTGCCAGGCCCAGCCACGGTCGGGTTCGGAATAGTAGTGGAATTCGTCCATCACTACCTGATCAATTTTCGCGTTCGCTCCGTCGCGCAGGGCAATATTGGCAACGATTTCAGCAGTGGCGCAGATGATCGGTGCGCCGCCATTCACTGTGGCGTCACCAGTCATCATGCCCACATTTTCCGGGCCGAAGGTTTGGCACAGATCGAAGAATTTCTCACTGACCAGAGCTTTGATGGGCGCGGTGTAGAAACTGCGCTGCTTGCGAGCCATGGCAATGAAGTGGGCAGCGATGGCCACCATGGACTTACCGGAGCCCGTGGGCGTAGCAAGAATCACGTTGTCTTCAGCCACGAGGGCTGTGGCTGCCTCTTCCTGGGCAGGGTAGAGGGTAATGCCGCGGTCACGCGTCCAACCGAGAAAAGACTCTAGGATCGCGTCATCAATCAGAGATTCCGGTACCTCGTCCAGATCTGGCAACAGTTCCGCGAGTTCGGCAGCAATACCCACTGTGTTTTATTTGTCCTCTTGCTCGGTATCGGTTGGATCGTCGGCATTATCGGAGCCATCTGACATGTTCTGCAAGAATGCCTCGAACTCTGCGCCCAGCTCTTCGCCGGTTGGGATGTCCTGTCCCGGTTGCAGCAGGTTGTTCTCTCGCTTACGACGCATCCGTTCCATCTCGGCATCGTACTGGTGCTCCAATGCACTGACGACGGTAGCGATCTCCTGGGACTCCTCAACCTGGTCTTGCAGCTGGCGCTGTACGCGTTGCAACTCCTTTTCCAGAGCTTTAAGGGGCAGCTCGCGGTCTGCGACTTCGCTGAATGCCTCCAATAGGCGCAAAGTCGCCTCCGGGTAGTCGGAGGCCGCGATGTAGTGCGGCACATGGGCGGTAAAGCCAACCGTTTCGAACCCGTGGCGGTTTAGCTTCTTTTCAGTTTCCAAAGCCGCAGCGCCGGGAACGATCATCCGCGAATCCCACGTGTGGTAGTCCTTGATCAGCGAAGACTCCGAGGCATGCGCAGAAATCACCAAACGGCGAGTGTGCGGCACCGTCATCGGCGCCGAGTACAGAGAGGCGACCATGCCGACCTGACCACGCCGGGCGAGATCCACCACAGCGTCGCTAAAGGCTCCCCACTTAAGGTCTGGCTCCAAGCCACTGAGCAGCAGGAAGGGGCGTCCCTGGGTGTCCTTTACCAGGTGTAGATCCAGGCGAATATCATCCGTATCCACAACCTTGGAGTTCTCGATGGTCACACCGGGGCGTCGCGAACGATAATCGATCAACTCATCGACCTTGAACGACGCAACCGGGCTGTGCTCCAAGGCAGCCAGGATATGAGAGCTGGCGTTTGAGACAGCTTGTCCGGCATCCGCGTAGCCCTGCAATGCCACCAACATTGGCAGCTCCTCAGCACTCTCAGCACCCTCGGCATCGCTCAACCCCATGGGCTCGTCGGCAATCGAGGGGCGATCGAACTGGATCGGAGCCGGGTACTCCAGCTCGTACATCCGGCCGCCTAGCTGCCGCTCACGCCGCTCGCCATTGCCACGATGGTCGTTGTTGTCGAAGTGCTCATGCATAGTTTCGCTCTCCCTTCCGGCGGAACCTGTGTCCAACCAAGCACCGTCTGCCTAGCCTATCAGGCACTTCGGACAAGCCAGGTCGAGACGGCGCCATTTCTGGGACCCATATTCACAGTTTCAAGTTATCCACAGACCCCTGGGGCTTCGCCGCACCGTATGGGATTCGTCGCCGCAAAAAAACTTTGGTTCGGCAACGATCTGTGGCATGAGGAACTCACCAGAACACAACGAAAAGAAACCCCAGTCTATTCCCGCAGATTCCGCACTTAGTGCACCTACTACGCGCCCGCCATCCGTTCATTTGGGAGCAGACAAAGGCAAGCTGATCGCTGCCATTCCCTCCCTTCTTGGATTCCCACCCGTGGACTCGCTGGTCATCATCGGCCTAGTCGCTTCCACCGAGCACACCAGTTCCGCACCGCTGCCCGCGCATCACCGGCGCTTTCGAATCGGTCCGGTCCTACGATGCGACTTGCACCCAGCGGCTATTGACGAGGCAGTGCGGGGGATTACCAAGATTCTTTGCGACGCCCCAGCGGCGGAGGCAATCATTCTCACTATCGGCGACATGGATGAAGATCTGCGTGCCTGTGTGGCTTCTGCCGTCAGCCAACTGGAGGATGCATGTGTCGATGTTCAATCGGCTCTAGAAGTCGAAAGCATCACGACGGGAATGCCTTGGATCGACGTATTGGACGGCGAGACGGGCACGGTAGACAGCGTGGAGTCCAATGAGCTGGCCGATATCAGTGCGCTGAGTGGGGCTCGCCGTATGGGTAACCGGGAGGAAATGGAGCGCTGGCTGGATCCTGCCAACCTGAGCGAGCCGGAATGGATGCTCCAGGAACGTGCGGAGGCCACCACAGTCGATCTGATCCAAGTCCTGATTGGTATAGCCGCCGTAGCGGAGGGAACAAGGGTGTTGGAAGAGGAATGTGAAAACGAATACCTCATCGACAGCCTTGCCGCGATTTGCAGTGACGAGTTCCTTCATACGGTCGTTATTGCCTGGTCTTTGGGCACGAACAGCGCGATTCTACGCGAGATGCTTGCCAGTGCTGCGCGTCGAACGACGGGGTCGGTACGTCGACGGGTGATGTTGATCCTGGCACTGGTGGCGTCGGCTAACGACGAAGGAGTCCTGGCGTATCACACACTTACGCGACTATTGGAGGAACTTGAAGCCGATCTATACACCGAGGATGCATGTGCGCGGCTCGATAGTATCGAGCGTGCTCAGGGGATAGGCACGGAGGATATGGAAGGCACAGAAGATCAGGTTGCGGAGGCAACGCTGGAGGAAATGCTTTCCGATATGGAGAAAATGGATGATTCTGCGGTCGAGCCGCAGCTGAGTACATTCGATGAGTTCACAGCTGACATTGCGGTTACGGCGTTGGACGCCCATCAAAAAGGAAAGATCAAATTGCTTTTGGCTAAAGCAGTGCAATCCGCCTGCACCGTTATGGCAAATGTGCAGATGGATCTGGATGCCGCAGAAGACCCCACGGAGGAGGACAGGCTTCCAGAGCGAACCTATGTCACAGTCCGGGAATATGCGGGACTCGATATCGCATGGGAGTACGAGCGACTCATGCAGATTGTGGACTGGGACGCAGTTAACGCTGTGCGGAATGCAACCTATCACCCAGTTGTCCGCTAAAGGCCCATGCGTCGGAGATAATGGTGTGCAAATCGGAGCGGGTGGGGTTCCATCCGAGCTCAGACTTAGCCTTCGCCGACGAAGCGATCAGAGTTGCAGGGTCGCCCGCGCGACGTGGCGATTCGATCGCGGGAATTGGGTGGCCGGTGACTTCGCGGCAGGTGTCGATGACTTGACGCACGCTAAAACCATCGCCGGAGCCGAGATTAAAGATGCGATGCTTGCCCGCAGTGTTCGACGCAGCGGCCAGCAGGTGGGCATCCGCCAGATCTCGAATATGGATGTAGTCGCGGACGGCAGTGCCATCGGCAGTGGGGTAGTCAGTGCCGAAAATCGAGATGTGCTCTCGATGACCAAGGGCAACTTGTAGCACCAAGGGAATGAGGTGAGTTTCGACCTTGTGGTTTTCACCAATATTTCCGTGTGCGCCAGCGACGTTGAAGTATCGCAGGGAGGTAGCGGCCAGTCCATAGGCATTGGCGTACGAGGTGATCATGTGATCAATCGCCAGCTTGGAGGCACCATAGGGGTTCGTCGGTGCCGTCGGCATGTCTTCAGTGATTGGAACCTGCTCTGGTTCGCCGTAGGTCGCAGCAGTGGAGGAGAACACGAGGTTATCTACCCCGTGCTCGCGCATCTGATCCAGGAGGTACAGACTGGTACCTACATTGTGGTGCCAGTAGATATCGGGTTTCTCTACGGACTCCCCGACAAGCGAACGGGCGGCAAAGTGCATGACGGCTGCTACGTCGCCAGCGGCAAAGACATCGGAGATGACATCGCGGATGTCCCCCTCAATAAAGGTCGCGCCTTCTGGTACTGCATAACCATTGCCGGTTGATAGATCGTCCACCACCGTCACGCGGAAACCGTGTTCGAGAAGTACGCTGGCACAGACGCTACCGACATAGCCGGCGCCGCCAGTCACGACGATGTGGGCGGAAGGGGATAGGGCAGAGGAAGATAGATCGATGCTTGTCACAACCCCCACGCTACCCCACGTCCTTAGTTGAGCTTTTCTACGCGTACGGCGTGGCCAAGCTCCTCCGGAACAACCATGGTGCCGTTGTCGTTGCCGAACTCCAAGCCGTCCTCGGTGGCCACCAGCGTTACGACGCTGCCTGGGCGCATGTCCAACGCGTGGAACTTCGCCATCAGCTTGTGTTCCACCTGCACGATTTCGTTGATACTGAGGATCTTCACCTCGATCGGCTCCGGCGGTTCGATATCAGAGGCGCGCTGTGAGGAACCTGTCTGCAGAGAATAAATCTTTTCCTTCAGCTCCGTGCGCTCAGCCTCCGGCACGCTTTCTACCAACTCCTCCAGTCCCGGAATCGGATTGCCAAATGGGGAGGTGGCATATTCGCTGAGTACCTTTACCAGCTGAATCTCAACCTCGTCGCCCATGACGTGTTCCCAGCGACAGGCTTCGTCGTGAACCTTTTCCCAGGGAAGACCGATGACGTCGGTGAGCAAGCGCTCGGCCAGGCGGTGCTTGCGCATGACCGCGGTGGCTAAAGCTCGGCCTTGAGGACTGAGTTTAAGAGAACGATCCTTCTCAACCGTGAGTAGTTCGTCGCGCTCCATACGCGCAACGGTCTGACTCACCGTCGGGCCGGACTGATCAAGTCTTTCTGCGATGCGGGCGCGGAGCGGCAGAATGCCTTCTTCTTCCAACTCATAAATCGTTCGGAGATACATCTCAGTGGTATCGACGAGATCCCTCACGTGCGCTACGCCCTTTCTTTGTTCATTGACTTGAAACGATTATAGCCCCGTCCGCAAAGGGAGCGGGGCAGAAGCTTAAGTACTGATGCTATTTAGCGATGATGAGTCTCTAAACAGCGTATTCACGCAGCTTGTTGGCTCGGTCACCCTCGCGGAGCTTGGCCATAACCTCACGCTCGATTTGGCGGACGCGTTCGCGGGAAAGCCCGAAGCGGCGACCAATCTGATCCAGCGTGCGCGGCATGCCATCATCCAGGCCATAGCGCAGCTTGATGACGTCCTGCTCGCGCTCCTCCAGGGTGCCCAACACAGCGCGGACATCGGAGTGGCGCAGGGATGCAACCACAGCGGTTTCCGCATCCGTTGCCTCGGAGTCCTCGATAAAGTCGCCCAGCGGGGCTTCTTCGTCGCTACCGACGGGCATATCCAGGCTCACCGGATCGCGGGACTGCTTGAGCAGCATTTCGATCTTCGATTCCTCGATTCCGGATTCCTCAGCCAGCTCCTCGTTCGTCGCTTCGCGCCCAAGCTGCTGGTACATCTCGCGCTTGATACGGGAAAGCTTGTTCACCTGCTCTACCAGGTGGACGGGAAGGCGAATGGTGCGGGATTGGTCGGCCATGCCACGGGTAATGGCTTGGCGAATCCACCAAGTTGCATAGGTGGAGAATTTAAAGCCCTTGGTGTAATCGAACTTTTCCATTGCGCGGATCAAGCCCAGGTTGCCTTCTTGGATCAGGTCCAGCAGAGGCATGCCACGGCCGGTGTAGCGCTTCGCCAGCGATACAACGAGGCGCAGGTTGGCCTCCAGCAGGTGGCTCCGGGCTGCCTTGCCTTCACGTGCCAGTACCTTAAGATCGCGCTTCTTCGCACGGGTCAGCTTCTCTGCGGTAGCTAGAAGGTGCTCCGAGTATAGCCCGACTTCGATTCGCTTGGAGAGTTCTACCTCGTCCTCTGCAGTAAGTAGGGCGGTCTTACCGATGCCGTTGAGGTAGACGCGAACCAGATCTGCCGATGGGTTCTCGTTGTTTCCGCGGCGCCGCCCCTTGTCTTCTTTCTTATCGCTATCGTCGGCCGAATTGCCGGTACCCTCTTGACCGTGGCTGATGCCGTTGTATTCGTCATCAATCATGGAGTTACTCATAGTGCTGGTGTGCCTCCCATGGCTCGATAGCGTTCAAGCGCTTCAAGAATTTTCTCGTTGTGTGCCGAAGCTCTACGGGGTCAACGAATCTCTTGGAAGAATTGTTCCCCACCGAACCTGAAGAAGGAACTTGGTTCACCCCCGCACAGGGGTTAGCTATTTTTCCCTCTGTCGCGGCTCCGCAGAGGGGAAGAGCTTTACCTGCAGTTTTTGTTGAACAAGCGCTTGTTCTTAGGTCTCCACAAGCACTGTGAATGGTCCCTCATTGACGCTGGCGACTTCCATCATGGCGCCGAATCGTCCTGTTTCTACAACTATGCCGCGCTCTCGGAGCAATTCTGCAATACGTTCGTACACCGGTTCGGCAGTTTCTCCCGGAGCCGCGTTACCCCACGAGGGACGTCGTCCCTTTTTCGTCTCGCCCATGAGTGTGAACTGACTTACCAACAGAACTTGCCCGTTTACTTCTTCTACGGAGTGATTGCGTGGACTATCCCATGGTTGCCCCGACGCGGGGAGCAAACGCAGTTCCGCAATTTTCCGCGCCATTTTCTCTGCGGCTTCGGGTTCATCGTTTACACCGACTCCCACGAGCGCTAAGAGTGCGGGTCCGGTTACTTCTCCCACCACTTCGTCTGCAACCGACACTGTGGCACTGCTGACGGTGCTAATCACTGCCTTCACTGGTTTTCCCTCACTCGTTTTCCCTTACTGGGTTGTCTTCATTGGTTTTCTCTAATCGCGCTGGCCTACATTTCGCCCTCGTACACCTCGCGCAGGTCTCGCGGCACAATCATCCCGTGCCTCACCAGAGCCACAGCTAGAGGAACAAGCTGATCTACAAGCTCTGCGGCATCCATTCCCAGATCTTCTCCATTAATTGCGTGGTAGAGCTCCGCTACGTCACGCAAGCAAAGTCCGTCCCAGCTAAGACCAGCCAGAATTGCCGCTAATGTCGCATCGATTTCGTGGGTCCAACCCGGCCCATCGGTCCGTGTCAACTGTATTGTTTCTTCGCCGAACCCCTGGTTGGTGGAAGTGGCGGCTTTTTCTAGGATGACGCCGCGTCGCAGTCGGTAGTGCGCATCCGCAATGGCTTCGGCGGCCGGGCGGCCGGGAACCTCCAGCTCCTCGAGCCAGCGGCAGCGTGCGAACCATTCGCCGACCTCTTGTCCCAAGAAGGCTCCATCGGGCAGGGCGTGTTCGAAAGTTTCGACTGTGAGCTCGGTGGCACCATCGATCTTCTCGATATGAATCCACCCGAGCCCGATCTGCGTGACGTCGTGGTGATCGAAGAACTCGAGCCATTCTGTCGCCTGCTGCTGACCGCTGTCGCTGCGTGGGTCGATGCTTTCGTCGCGCAACCAGGTGGTGACATAGGTGGCCACATCCACCACATCACGCTGAAGAACCCATGCACGAGCTCCTTCGTCCGGCAACCAGCTCAAGATTCGCTCGGCGGCGGAATCCGCCGTACCTTCGCCGAGTGCCCAGCCGATTAACAGGTGCGCATGCCCTCCCGGTGCTAAGTGTTCAACGGCTTGTTGAACCACCAGCTTGCTGGCTGCGTCCAAGGGCAGACCGGAATCGCGATATACGTGCCCCTCGCGGGCATCGAGGTCGATGGAGGGGCCGATGACGAACGGCGGATTGGAGACGATCACGTCGAAAAGCTCGCTGGCGAAGGGATCAAACCAGGAGCCCTGAACCCACTTGACCCTAGGTGATTCCAATCCTTGCGCAGCGGCGGCAACTTGTGCATAGGCCAGCGCACGACTGTGAATGTCACTGCCGAAAAGTGTTGCCTCGCTGTTGGCTGCCAATAGCAACGCCAAGACTCCCGACCCAGTACCCAGGTCAAGAACTCGGGCGTTCGCCGACAGGCGGGGAATGGAATTCAGTAGGGATAGGGGTGCGTTTCCTATACCGGGAACGTGTTCCGGTCCGGGGATGCGCGGCTCCAGGGAAGCATCCGGGTCGGAGAGAACCAGCACCTCCGCGTTCCCATGCGCGGGGTGGTGGATCGGGCGGATGTCGAGGTTGAGCTGCAGCGTTTCATGTGAACCTTCTGACGGGATAAGAGCCTGTTCTGCTACGAGCTCGGAGGTGGACTCAGTCCCGACGAGAGATTGAAAGAAGGTGGCGGGCTGGGGGCGTCGTAAATAAACAGCGGCGACGAGCTGTGATGCCATAGAGTCCCGGCTCGTCAGGTGCCATTGAGCGGCTGCGGGAGAGCCGGATTGGGCGGCGGCGATACCTTCGACGCCGAGAGTCTCCATAATCAGCGATGAACCATAGCCTTGCGCGACGAGGGTACGGACGAGGTGCTCGGTGGCAACGCCAGGGGTGCAGAACGGACGGCCGGGCGGGGTAGAGGTGGGCATGTCGGTTCCTTGTTAATCGGAGGGCTGATCGTTGTCGGTGCTGTCAGGCTGAGTGGGGGTGATGTCGATAACCTGCGGAGTGGATGTCCCGGGAGAATCTGACTCGAGCATCGGGCGAGATGTCTCGCCCGCAAGCGCGGCCCGTTCGGCACGGCGTTGTTCGCGGACGAGAGCAGGTTTGTACACCTTATTTGTGGTCTCATCGACCTGCCCGGTCTCGTTGGCTAGCAACACGGCCACCCACGGTAGCGGGAGGCTAATCAAAGCGATGCACACTGACAATGCTGCGTTGTGGGTAATGAGCATCACTATAGCGGCAAGGGCGAGGAGCGGGATGCGCAGCAGCTGCAGCACGGTGTACACCTTGCGGCGATGGTGCCAGCCTTGCAGAGGGGAGCTTTTTGCATCAGTGATGATCTCCACTTGCGAGGCGCGCTTGGCACGGGATTCACCTCCCGTTTTCCTTTTTCGTGCATCAGCCATAGAGCCAACGCTAGTACGCAGCTGGAAAACAGGCAGATTCAGGGGCATGATGGTGAACTGTGAGTAACCCAAGTACGACAACGATTGAGCGCCCAGAAGTCAATACGGACACGACGACGGACGATGATGTTCCGAAGTTCTTCCACTATGTGAAGAAGGATCAGATCGTCGAATCCGCTGTGATGGGCAAGCTTGTCGTGGCTCTCTGTGGGGAGACTTTCCCCGTACGCAAGCAGGCCAAGCCGGGGTCGCCCGTCTGCCCGGATTGTGAGCAGATCTACAAGGGGCTGCGCAAGAAGTGAAGCACCTCCGCCTATGGCAGCAGGAGGCACTGAACAAGTACGTCGAGGCCAGTCCGAAGGACTTCCTGGCTGTGGCGACGCCAGGCGCAGGAAAGACAACCTTCGCCCTGACGATCGCACGGCTGCTCTTGGATACCCGCGCGGTGGATCGCCTTATCATCGTTGTGCCCACCGAGCACCTAAAGGTGCAGTGGGCTCAGTCCGCCGCCGGACAGGGGATTGCGCTCGACGCAGAGTTCACAAACTCCTCGCCATTTAATAATTCCTACGACGGCGTGTGCGTAACCTACGCACAGGTCGGTATGAAGCCGACTAAGCACTACCAGGTGGCCACGGCGAAGAAGACGCTGGTGATTCTGGATGAGATTCACCACGCAGGCGACGCAAAGAGCTGGGGCGATGGTGTGCGCATGGCCTATGAGCACGTCGAACGCCGCCTGGCGCTTACGGGTACGCCATTCCGTTCTGATGATTCGCAGATCCCCTTCGTGCGCTACGAGGCTGTAGACGGTGCTGAGGGCGCACTCGTCTCGTCCGCCGACTACACCTATGGATACGCGGATGCGCTGAAGGATGGTGTGGTTCGCCCGGTGGTTTTCTTGGCGTATTCGGGCCAAGCCCGGTGGCGCAACTCCGCCGGCGAGGAATTTGAGGCTCGCTTGGGCGAACCTCTTAACGCAGAACAAACCGCCAGGGCCTGGCGTACCGCGCTCGACCCGAAGGGCGATTGGATCCCAGCGGTGCTCAATGCCGCACAGACGCGATTGCATCAGTTGCGTGAAACGACACCGGATGCAGGTGGTCTGGTGATCGCAACCGATAAAACGACGGCACGTGCCTACGCGCGCATCCTGGAAAGAATCAGTAACACTCCCGTTACCGTCGTACTGTCCGATGAGGCCGGAGCCTCGGAGCGCATTAAAGAATTCTCCGCCAGTAGCGACGAGTGGATGGTGGCCGTGCGCATGGTGTCTGAGGGCGTGGACGTACCCCGCTTGGCTGTGGGCGTGTACGCCACATCATCCTCCACACCACTGTTCTTTGCACAGGCCATCGGCCGTTTCGTGCGCTCGCGGCGCCCGGGGGAGTCGGCGTCAATCTTCCTCCCCAGTGTGTCTGTCCTCCTCGAGTTGGCCTCGAAGATGGAGCAACAACGCAACCACGTCCTCGGTAAACCCGACCGCCCAAATGAGGGCTGGGATGACGAGCTGTTGCGTCAGGCCAACAAGGAACAGAATGAAGTGGAGGACGACAAGGGGTATGAGTCTGTCGGTGCAGAGGCAGAACTCGACAGTCTGATTTTCGACGGCTCGACCTACGGTACGTCCACATTAAGCGGGTCCGAAGAAGAGCAAGCATACCTTGGCTTACCGGGGCTACTTGACGCCGACCAGATGCGTACGCTCCTGCGTCAAAGGCAAGCCGAGCAATTGGATGCGCGGGCGAAGCAGGAAGAGCAACGCCGTAAGAAGGAACAGCAGGCCACTGCCCCGGAGGGCAGCGGCGCGGATTTGCGCAATAAGCGCGTAGCCAGCGAAGAGATTCCAGCGTTGCGTAAAGAACTGAATGCGCTGGTGTCCATGAAATCAGCGCGGACGGGCAAGCCCCATGGGCAGATTCACAATGATGCGCGGCGGAACTGCGGCGGGCCGGCTACCGCGCTGTGTACAGCGCAACAGCTGCGGGATCGCATTGCCTATTTGAGAGACTGGTAAGCATGGAGCGGTGGGGTAATATACACCGCGACATGAGCATTGGGAGTGCACGTAGCTACAGTGCACACAGGATGAGGGAAGGCGGGCACACCGTGGCTCGAGAAGACTACACCGATCTGGATAAGTCGAACGCAGAGGAAACTGAGCTTCAAAAGGTTGCGCCCCGCAAGGTCAGCGGTTTGAGCATGGCTGCCCTAATCGTCGGAATCCTGGCCATTCCAGCGGCAATGTTCCCCTTGATTGGTCTGGTCGTCGCTGCGATTTCCATCATCGTAGGAATTTTTTCCGTCCTGAATGCGAATCGGAAGGGGACACAGCGTAGCTATGCGATTATTGGATTGGTTCTGGGGGTCGTCGCGATGGCGGTGGCAATTTTCTTCACCCAAGCGGCAATGCAGAGCGTAAAGGGGTGCGAGGATCTGCGCGGCACGGAGTTCCAGGAGTGCGTGCAGAAAAACCAAAAATAGCCCGAAGCCTTCTTGGCCTCGGGCTATTCGTTTTCTTGGGGGCTAATCCAGGTAGTCGCGCAGCACCTGAGAGCGCGACGGGTGGCGTAGCTTGGACATCGTCTTCGACTCGATCTGGCGGATGCGTTCACGGGTCACACCATAAACCTGGCCAATCTCGTCTAAGGTGCGGGGCATTCCGTCGGTAAGGCCGAAGCGAAGCTTCACCACGCCAGCCTCGCGCTCCGACAGTGTGTGCAGAACATCTTGCAGCTGATCCTGCAGCAGAGTGAACGAGACCGCATCGACGGCAACGACGGCCTCGGAATCCTCGATAAAGTCGCCCAGCTGGGAATCTCCCTCATCGCCGATCGTCTGATCCAGCGAAATCGGCTCACGGGCGTACTGCTGGATTTCCAGTACCTTGTCGACGGTGATGTCCATCTCGCGTGCGAGCTCCTCCGGGGTGGGTTCGCGTCCTAGATCCTGCAGAAGCTCGCGCTGGATACGTCCCAGCTTGTTGATGACCTCCACCATGTGTACCGGAATGCGGATGGTACGAGCCTGGTCGGCCATTGCGCGGGTGATGGCCTGGCGGATCCACCACGTAGCGTAGGTGGAGAACTTGTAGCCCTTTACATAGTCGAACTTCTCCACCGCACGGATGAGACCCAAGTTGCCTTCCTGAATAAGGTCGAGGAAGGCCATGCCGCGTCCGGTATAGCGTTTCGCCAGCGACACCACTAGTCGCAGGTTTGCTTCCAGCAGGTGGTTCTTTGCGCGGCGCCCATCGCGCTCGATTTCGCGCAGGTCGCGACGGTTCATCGGGGAAAGTTTCTCGCCCGATTCCTTGATCTCCTGCAGACGATACGCCGCGTACAAGCCCGCCTCAATGCGCTTAGCCAGCGATACCTCCTGCTCAGCGTTGAGCAGTGCGACCTTACCGATTTGCTTGAGATACGCGCGAACGGAGTCGGCAGATGCCGTCAGCTCTGCGTCTTTGCGCGCCTGACGCAACGCTGCGGACTCGTCTTCGTCCCACACGAAGCTACCGTCGTTCTTATCGGTACCGTCTTCGTCGTCGTCCGAGTCATCGTCGTCATCGTCCTCGAGATCATCTTCGAGGTCGTCGTCTAGATCATCGTCATCGTCATCGTCGAGGTCATCCAGATCGTCTAGATCATCCAGGTCATCGTCCTCGTCAAGATCATCCAGATCGTCGAGATTGTCCGGTTCGCTGTCGAACTCGTCTGGCTCGTCGGGAGTCTCCTGAGCATTCTGGTCCGCTGAGGTTGCATCGACAGCAGCCTCATCAACCTCAAGCAGTTCCTCGGCTGCCTTTGCTGCCTTGGTGCCCCGCTTTGCAGTGGTCTTCTTAGCGCTGGTCTTCTTCGTGGTTTTGCGAGCTGCCTTTTTGGCAGTCTTCTTAGCTGTCTTGCGCGCCGTCTTATTGGCAGCCTTCTTGGCGGTCTTCTTCGCTGCCTTCTTCACCGGGGTGGACGCCTGCTCCTCCGGCTCAGCAGCAGTGTCAGAGACGTTGACGGCAACAACCTGCTTCGGAGCGGTCTTCTTTGCAGCAGTCTTTTTAGCGGCGGTTTTCTTTGCCGCGGTCTTCTTCGCCGTGGTCTTGCGAGCGGTTGCCTTCTTGGCAGTCGCCGACTTCTTTGCCACCTTTCGGGCAGTCTTCTTCGCTGCCGTCTTTTTAGCAACCTTTCGGACAACACCCTGGGCGTTGTCGTCGCTGGTGGTGGTCGAGTCGTTCGCTGCCACTGAAGCCCTTTCGCTCGTATCGCATGGTGCAACAAAATAGCCACATGACGTGGCCACATTCCGAAAAGGAATTGGATCGCACCGGGTTGCGTTAAGCCCGCAACCGTTGGTCTTTGGGGTTAGTCAAACCCTTTACGTGGGAATCGACCGCCCATTATAACTCAAAACGAAATGCGGTGTGGTTTGGATCCCTAGGGTTTGATGCCGTCGCGCACAGCCATAGCGGCTCCAATGATGCCCGCTTGATTGCGAAGCTTCGCCGGAATGACTTCCTGTTCCACGGTCAAAAGCGGTACCCACTTGTCGGCCTTGCGGGAGATGCCGCCACCCACGATGTATCGCTGCGGGCTAAATAGGGCGCTGTAGGCATGCAGTACCTCGTCCACGCGTGCCGCCCACTTCTTATAGGACAGCTCTTCGCGATCCTTTGCAGCGGAGCTGGCATACCGCTCCACGTCACCGTTTTCGTCGTGAGGCAGGTGCCCCAGCTCCGAGTTGGGGAATAGATGACCATCGCATAGCAGTGCCGAGCCAATCCCGGTGCCAAAAGTTAGCATCAGAACGGAACCCTGTTTCGCACTCGGATCGCCATACTCAACCTCGGCCAGGCCTGCCGCGTCGGCGTCATTCAATACGGCAATTTCGCGCTCGCCGAGATGGCGCTTGAACAGTTCCTGCATATCAGTGTCGATCCAGGACTTGTCGATATTAGCTGCAGTCCGCGCCTTCTGGTTCTTAACAACCGCGGGGACGGTCACTCCGACAGGACCATCCCACTCGGCCATTTCCATCAGTTTGCGTACGACCTCGGCGACCGCATCCGGGGTCGATGGCTTTGGAGTGAGGATCTTGAAGCGTTCTGTCACCAGCTCGCCAGTGTCAAGGTTAACGACTGCTCCCTTAACTCCGGAGCCGCCGATATCCACGCCAAAACTTAGGTTCTGTGCTGCTTTGTCCTCAGTCATGAACACAACCCTACCTTGACGCTGTGCGGTTTAGCTTGCCGAAAAGTGGCACAGTGGAGGGCATGCAAACTACGGTTAATCCACATGCAGGTAAGACGGCCCAGGCCGTCTCGGAGGTTTTTAACTCCCACTCGGGAAGCTCTGCGCCTTCCAAGCCGGTGCTACTGCGAGTGTTCGATGAGGCCTCGACAGCGGGGGAGGACGGGGCGTCACAAAGTAAAGAAAGGTTAACTCCTAAAGACCTGGAGGCCATCGCACTTGTGGTGGGGCGTGAGGCTGCGGGTTTAGTTCGACGCCGCCGTGGCGAACTAGCCGATGATCACGGGCACATTGGCGTGCTGGCGACGAAGACCTCCGAAGTAGATCCGGTAACGGAGGTGGATGAGGCTAGCGAGAGGCTGATTTCCCAACGACTTTTAGAGCACGTGCCGGGGTCGCGGATTCTTGGCGAAGAAGGTGGGTTCAGTGGGGTGTCCGATGAGCTAAGCTCCAGCGATGAAGTGCTGTGGATTGTTGATCCCATCGATGGCACCGTGAACTTCCTCTATGGAGTACCGGCCTATGCAGTCAGTATTGCCGCTGTAATAAACGGTGAGCCGGTGGCGGCTGTGGTCGTGGACGTAGCGGCACACGTTGCTTATGCGGCACATGCAGGCGGTGATGCACGGCGCCTAAGCTACGACGACCACGGGAAATTGGCGCAGGTCGAAACTTTGAGGGTTGTGCCGGAAGACAGCGATGGGGCATTGCACAAGGCTCTGGTAGCCACTGGATTTTCGTACGTGGCGGAGGATCGTCGCAGCCAAGCCGAGCGCCTAGTAAGGCTCTTGCCGAAGGTACGGGACATCCGGCGGATCGGGTCGGCAGCATTGGATCTCTGCCGGGTGGCAAGTGGAGAAGTGGATGCATATTTTGAGCATGGTTTGGGGCCCTGGGACCATGCTGCGGGGTGTTTGATTGCCGCCCGCGCGGGGGCAATTTCCGTAGCTCCTGACTATGACGTAATGAAGGAAGAAAAAGCCCTGGTTATGGCTGTGAAGCCTGGGATTGCAGTAGAGCTTGCTCGACTGCTTGGAGAATAGGTGCGGGGGGAGGTCAAATACCCCAAAAGGTAGCCATTGCGCGCGTGAAAGTGACAAGTGGCACGCATGTGCTCTACGATCCGCGACAGCGAGACGTATTTAAGTGAATTTTAGCTAGTGGTTCGGCAGGGCTGCTGGCTCGAAGCGACTGCACAAGATCGACACGAAGGACCCAACATGGCGACTGACTACGACGCACCACGCCGACGCTCCGAGGACGACATCGAAACCGACTCCCTGGAGGGGCTGAAGGCAGCGGAGAAGGCCGAGCCGGCTGTTTCCGATACGGACGATGGAGAGATCGTCGAGCCTTTTGATGTACCTATGGCGGATCTGTCGGGCGAAGAGCTCTCCGGTTCGGTAATCCCACGCCAGAGCGATGAGTTCACGTGCAGCGTCTGTTTCCTGGTGCAGCACCGCAGCTGCATCGGTGAGACCGTCGGTGACGGCGAGTACATCTGCAAGGATTGCGCATAAGTGGGCTTAATCGAGCCCAGAGGTTAAAAAGACTGTAACGTCTTACAAGGCTTCATTGTCTTAGTAGATAGGGCGACCGAGCTTTTCCAGAACCTCTTGCGGGTCCTTGGTGGAAATGAGCCAGTAGGGGGTGGGGTCGTCCGGATCATCGAGGACGAGCATCGCCATTGTGGGGATCCAACCCTTATGAACAACATAGGCAGCAGGGTCGAGCTGACGACCCATAGCGGCGCGCTTGGCGGTCGGGGGGATTACTAGGCTGCGGCTTACGACATGAGCGGGAAGCTTTGCCGGCCCCACGTGGAGCCACCGTTCACCAGAACTATCCTCCGTAACTTCTACCTTGGTTCGGGAGAAGTAGATCAATGCCCACACTGCCAATGAGCCGGCGATAGCGAGGGCTACAAACGATGCCCACATCGGTCGGCCCATCTGCGCCTGCCACGAAATAATGGCTACCACTCCGGCGGCAAATAGCCACCAGACGAGGGGGACTCGCTGATGCTCCGTGTACAGCAGCTTTTCCTGCTGAGTGCCCGATGCCAATTCAAAACTCCTGTTTGCGTGTCTGCTTTGAGTGCTGCCTAGCAATTCTAGCCCTTGGCGGTTCGCACATCGTAACTTCGCCCGGGGACTTGTAGTCTTGGTGACCGTGACCCCTAATCAGACAGCAACAAATAACACTGATTCTTTTGGCAATGACGCCCCGCTGCGTATCGTTCGCCTTGACAAGGATCTGCCCTTGCCACGCCGTGCTCACCCAACGGATGCAGGCATTGATCTCTATACCACCACGGACGTGACCATCGCTCCGGGCAATCGAGAATTGGTTGGCACTGGCATCGCCATCGCACTTCCCGTGGGAACCGTGGGGTTAGTACACCCACGCAGCGGATTGGCGCTGAAGAAGGGGCTTTCCATTGTGAATGCGCCAGGCACAATTGATGCTGACTATCGCGGAGAAATCAAGGTGTGCTTGATTAACCTGGATCCCGAGCAGCCGATCGAACTGACCCGAGGAGAAAGGATTGCGCAGCTGCTGGTGCAGGAAGTGAGCTTGTGTGAGGTCGAAGAGGTTGCCAGCGTAGAAGAATTGGGAGCAACCGTCCGGGGAGAATCCGGTTACGGCTCGACTGGCGTGTAATCCAGCTGGACAGAGCAGTTCAGAAGACATAGCTCAGAAGACATAGGGTAGAAGATAAAAAAGACGGAGTTTGAGGATGTTTGGGCGCAAGAAGAAGAACACAAGCAATACAAATAAGGATGCCCGTGATGCCGCGAAGGCTGCAGCGGAAGTACAAGAGCAGCCGACCGTGGCGAGCCAGGCGAATTCAGCCGACAATGACTTTGGTCCCTTTGATGGGGATACGGTGAATTCCCAAGACTTCGACTTCTCCGATTTCGCCAGAGGCTTCCTAAAACTGGGCTCCATGCGGGTTCCAGTACCCCACGGCGGCCATGTGAGTGTGGAAATGGGGCCGGAGGGGCCCCAGATGATCCACCTAGAGGTCGAAGGCGGTCGCTTCACCCCAGTGGCCTTTGCCGCCCCACGTAGCGGCAACCTGTGGGAAGAGTCCGTCGACGAAACCGTAGCGGGCATGACGAAGGATGGGCTCGAAGTCCACCTGGAAGACGGACCGTGGGGGCCGGAGATCTGCGCGGTCGCTGGTGAGGGCCAAATGCGTGTAATCGGTGTGAACGGTCCCCGCTGGATGTTCCGCGTCACTCTTGCGGGAGAGAAATCCCGCGCGGATGAGATTGCCAGGATCGGCCGGGAGATCATCGCTCGCAGCTTTATTTACCGCGGGAACGATCCGATCCCAGCTGGCCAGCCACTGCCTGTGCAGATGCCGCCGGAAATGTATGAGGAACTGCAGGAGCAACTGCAGCGCATGGCCGCCGAACAGAATGGCACACCGGAAAACAATCCGCAGGGGCCCGGCGAGAACCAGTAGAAAATGGCAGAAGTTAGCAAACAAGCTCCTCAAGGCAAGCCAGATGAGCAAGGTACCTTGCTGGAGCAAATGGGAGGCCTTTCTGGCCTTGTCTCCTCGACCCTTCCCGTACTGGTTCTCGTGCCAGTCAATAGCCAATGGGGGTTGACCCCCGCCCTCATCTCGGCTCTCGGAGTCGCGGTGCTCATTTTTGTATGGCGGTTGATCCGCAAGGAGAATCTGCAGCCTGCAATTTCCGGATTTTTAGGTGTAGCGCTCTGCGCTGCCATCGCGTGGTTCATGGGAGACGCAAAGGGGTATTTCGCCTATGGAATCTGGTACTCCCTGGTGGCAGGCATCGCTTTCGTGATCTCAATCTTCGTCCGGTGGCCACTTGTGGGTACGATTTGGCGCGGAATTAACGGGGATGACCACCGCTGGCGAACCAACCGACGGGCCGTGCGCGCATTCAACGTGGCCACATTTGCGTGGGCGCTGGTATTCTTCGCCCGCTTTGGCGTGCAGCAATGGCTCTATGCCGCAGATAAGACTGACGCTTTGGGTTATACCCGAATTGCTATGGGTTGGCCTTTAACACTGGTCGTCGTTGCCGTGACCATCTGGGCTGTAAAGGCCGCGAATGAGGCCGAGGGGCGTCACTTGGAAAAGCAAGAGATATCTGAAACTGGCGAAGAAGTTGGAGCCGATGAGCGTCACTAAGAAAGAAGAAGTAGTGATGGACCTGGCCGGTCCAGCCAATGGCGGCACCGTGATCGGTCGGTTGGACGGGCAGGTTGTGTTTGTACGAGGCGCGCTGCCCGGCGAAAAAGAGGTAACAGTAGAGCTGGATCCGGCGCGGAACACTAAAGCGAAGAAGGGCTTCCGCAGCGGGGTGGCAACGAACATAGGCCAGCCTAGCCCTCACCGAGTAGCGCCGTTGTGCCCGGCAGCCAAGGTTGGTGCAGGATGCTGCAACCTGGACTTTGTCGACGCTGCTGGTTCGTTGGATTATAAAAAGCAAGTGGTGATGGATCAGCTGTCGCGCGTAGGAAAAATCAGCGCGGAGGCTCTGGAGAAGATCACTGTGACCGCCGACAGCCTTCATCCTTTCGCAGGCTCTCGTACGCGAGTCCGGCTGGCGGTTGATGGCGAAGGGAAAGTTGGACAGCGTTCCCGGGGGTCCCACAATGTCGTGCCAGTGAACAACGAATGTGCCCAATGGAGTGCGGAGCTGAAGAACGGTCTGGCAGCAGATATTGAGCAGCTCAGGGAAGCGGGTTTGCTCACTCCGCACTCGGAGATTGCCGTTGCTGTCGGCGACGATGGCGCGCGGCACATGGTGCAGTTGCAAGGCTCGCCAGCTAATCAGCGAGTGGCGGCCTTTGGAGACGAGGCACCTAGGGTTACCCGCACCGTGCATTACGGGGCGGGGCTTGACCGGGAGTTCGATGTGCAATGGGAAAGCCAGGTACAAGACTTCTGGCAAGCCCACAGCGCGGCTCCGCAGTTCTATTCCTCGTGGATTGCGCGGCATATTCCACCGGTAGCGCAAGGAGAGAAGCTGCAGGGGGAGAGGGGCAAGCGAACTGTCGCTTGGGATCTCTACGGCGGCGCGGGCGTATTCAGTGCTGCGCTTTCCCGCAAGGTCGATCATGTGGTGTGCGTGGATGTCGCGGGTAGCGCCAGCGAGTCGGGTAAGAAAGCACTTGCCACGGCCGGTATCGGCAATGTCGAATTCATTAGTGGCGATGTATCACGGCAAGTGCTGAGCCTGCCGCGGGGTGATGACGTACACGCTGTAGTACTTGACCCTCCGCGCACTGGTGCGGGAACGCAGACGGTTGCAGATATCGCGAAGGCTCGACCGCGGCACGTTGTGCACGTAGGGTGCGATCCTGCCACCGCCGCCCGCGATCTTGGGGCGTGGATCCGCAACGGCTATGAGATCAAGGAGTTGTGCGTAGTGGATGCCTTTGGGCTGAACCATCACGTTGAACTTCTTGCACACCTCGTTCCCGTGCGTGGGTCACGCCGTGAGCGACGTAGCTGAGAACGCAACGAGCGACGTAGCGGACAACACGCAGGAACGTAACCTCGAAGGGGATTGTTTTAATTCGCCCACGCGCCGTTAGAATGGACTGAAAATACCATTCGGCGCGAGCATAGGACGGAGAAGAGTAGCTTCACATGGGAATTCTCGACAAGGTGTCCTCGCCCGCAGACCTTAAGGGCTTGGACGCGAACCAGCTAGAACAGTTGGCTTCGGAGATCCGCGAGTTTCTTGTCCAAAAGGTCTCCGCCACGGGTGGCCATCTAGGTCCGAACCTGGGTGTGGTGGAGCTGACTATCGCGATGCACCGGGTTTTTGACTCACCGTCGGATCCACTGATCTTTGACACTGGCCACCAGTCCTACGTGCATAAGATCCTCACTGGCCGTCGCGATCTCTTCGATACGCTGCGCCAAAAGGATGGACTGTCTGGCTACCCAGATCGGGCAGAGTCGCCCCACGACTGGACCGAATCCTCTCACGCTTCGGCCTCGTTGTCCTACGCCGATGGCTTGGCTAAGGCCTTCGAACTCACTGGACAGGTTCACCGGCATGTCGTCGCTCTCGTTGGCGACGGCGCTCTGACCGGTGGTATGACGTGGGAGGCGCTGAATAACATCGCAGCGGCCAAGAAGCGCAGCCTCGTGATCGTAGTCAATGACAACGGCCGTTCTTATTCGCCAACCATTGGTGGCCTTGCCGAAAACTTGGCGGCGTTGCGCCTGCAGCCAATGTATGACCGGGTTATGGATACCGGAAAGAACGCGCTGGGGCGCATGGGCTGGGTCGGTGATCGTGCGTTCCAGGTGATTCATGGCTTCAAGGAAGGCGTGAAGCACACCGTCATTCCGCACGAGATGTTCCCCGAACTCGGCTTGAAGTACATCGGTCCGGTGGATGGCCACGATCTAAACCAGGTGGAAAACGCACTGCGCTATGCCAAGGACTATGGTGGGCCAGTCATTGTCCACACGGTCACTCAAAAGGGCAAGGGCTTCGACCCAGCCGAGCAGGACGAAGCCGACCAGATGCACTCCACCGGAGTGATCGACCCGATCACCGGTGAGTCCATGGCTAAGAAGACCGAGGGGGCGATCAGCTGGACCAAGGTGTTCTCCAACCACTTGATAGACATCGCCAACGAGCGCGAGGACATTGTCGCCATTACCGCCGCGATGGCTGGCCCCACTGGCTTGGCCGATTTCGCGAAGGTTCACCCCAGTCGTACCTATGACGTCGGAATTGCCGAGCAACACGCAGTGACTTCCGCTGCCGGTTTGGCTCTCGGTGGTATGCACCCGGTGGTCGCGGTCTACTCGACATTTCTTAACCGAGCATTCGACCAGCTCTTGATGGACGTTGCACTGTTGAAGCTGGGTGTGACTTTGGTTCTCGACCGTGCTGGCATTACGGGTTCTGATGGCGCCAGTCACAACGGCATGTGGGATCTTTCCATCACCGGCATCGTCCCTGGTATCCATGTTGCCGCCCCGCGCGATGCGCACACCCTCGAACGTGCACTCGATCGCGCAGTCGCCATCGACGATGCGCCGACGGTGGTGCGCTTTCCCAAGGGCAATGCCCCGGCAGATGTCCCAGCCATCCGCGAGGAAGCTGACTACGATGTCCTCTTTGAACAGGAGGGGGATGGCTCCGGAAGCGGTGAGGCTGCTCGCCGTAAGGTACTCATCGTCTCTTTCGGAGCGTTGACGCTGCAGGCGCTGGGTGCTGCACAGGCTCTGTGCGACGCCGACTTCTCCGCTACCGTAGTCGACCCGCACTGGGTATTTCCCACCGCAGATAGCCTGCTGGAATTGGCTCGCGGCTATGACTTGGTAGTGACGATCGAGGACAACGGCGTGCACGGTGGTGCTGGCAGCCAGCTACACTACGACCTCTCTCAGGCAGGAATCGATGTGCCGGTCCGAAACCTCGGCGTACCGCAAGAGTTCCTGGCGCACGCTTCGCGTGGTGAAGTTCTAGAAGAGCTCGGCTTGGATGTAGACACGGTCGTAAAGACCGTCGTTGGCTACGCCGAGAAGCTATAGGAGCGGGCAAAGACGTCGGCAACAGCTGGCACAGCTGCGTCGAGGAGAAGCTCCACTTGCCAAGGACGCAGGCCGAGGCCTGCCCACGAGTCGCCTAGGAGTTCTTCCCAACAGGCGATCGGGTCGGCTGCATTGGTGTATTCGCCAGAGTCCTCGAATAACCAGCAAGCCCAGGCTGCCTTGCGTAGATTTTTCCGCGTCGCGATCGTGTCTAGACGGATCTCAAGTGTGTCGGCGAGATCGAGGGCTGAGTTGAGGATCGCATCGGCGTAGGCCGCAGCGCGTGGAAATTCCTCTGGCCATACCTTATGATCCGGAATCCGGGGGCCACAGTACTGCGGAGCACGGTATTGCTCCATTTCGAGGTCGGAGGGGGCGGAGCTGAGGGCGTCAGAAAAAGCTTCGATGAAGTGCTTATGGGTTCGAGACGGCAGGTGCGCGCGAGAGCGACGCAGGGACATCTTCAGCTCCCGCAGGGCAGCGGCGCGATCGTCCTCGGCGCCTCCGGCGATAGATATGAGATCGCGACTGCGCAGAATCGATTCGGGGGAAATATCGCGCTGACGAGCGATCTGGTCACGCTTCTCCCACAGGTCGTGGGCGAGTTTGCGGGCGCTCGTCCGACGCACTGAATTCAGGCCTTTGAGACCGGTCCAATCATTGTGTGCAAGGGGTGTGGCGGTTGCCAGAATGTGGGCGCATTCCTGGGTGTACCAGTCGATGCGGCCTGCATCGGCAACGTCGTTCAATGCGGTTTCCAATAGTTCCACAAGCCATTCGACGTCCAGGGCCGCATAGTTCAACATGGCGGGGGACAGTGGACGACGCGACCAGTCGGCGTTTCCTTTGTCCTTTGGAACCACAATGTCGAAGTAATCCTCCAACATTGCAGAGAGGCCGATACGTTTTTTGCCTAGGATCTGGGCTGCGACTTGCGTGTCGTGGATAGCCGGTGGGGTCCAGCCGAGAGCCAGGAGACAAGGCAGATCGGTGTGCGCGGCGTGGAGCACCCACTCAGACTGGTTAACTACTTGCGACAAACGGCGCGTGGCAGAGGGCTCAGCCTCGGGGTCGATGAGGAAGGTTTCTGTACCTCGGCGCCGCAGCTGAATCACAAATGCGCGGTCATCATAGCGAAATGCTGATGCGCGTTCAGTGTCGATGGCGATGGAGCCGGTGCCCGCAGCCAGTGCGCGACCCGCCGCAGCTATGTGCTCTGGGGAGTCCAAGAGCACTGGGGTACCGGCGGCGGGAACGGACACAAAACTCACAGCAACAACGATACGTCAATAGCAATAAGTCGTTGCCTTAAAAGGCTGCGCGAGGCTTTAAGAGTCGTTTGCTGCGGCGGCGGTACCAGCGGTCCGGGTGCCGAAGGGTAATGCGGTGACGCCTTCTGGAGGCAGGCCAGCTACATTAGCCAGCACCTCTGCAAAGGCCTTGACATGTCCGGTGAGGTCAGATCCATTAGCGGTCCATGAGGCGCGAAGCTCTAGTTGGAAGGCTCGTGGAGGGCCGCCGATATCGCCGTAGCGGACGGACGCCGTGGAAGTTACCGTGCCACCGAGATCGGTGTATTCACACTCAGGGGAATCGAGCTGCTCCTTGAGCCAATCCCAGGCCACGTCGGGTAGCAATGGGTCAGAGGCGACGGCTGCATCCATGTCGGCTTGGATGTAGGCGACCATGCGCATCTTCTTGCCTTTCCACTGCTCATCGCCTTGCGGGTCATGCAGCAGAATCAGGCGGCCGAAAGCGTCACCGGCGGGGGTGCTGGTACCGTCTTCGGGGTTTTCTTCGGCGGGTAGCACCTCGAGGCCGATGGCGTGGCTGAGGGGTGCGAGGTTGCGGGGCGGGCGGATGTCTCCGACGCTAATGCCGCGACGCACTTGTGCTTCCGACATGGAGCGCACGGCTTCGTGGAAGTACTTTGGAATCTCAGTCTCTTGGCTCACAAGGCCTAAACCTAGCCTTTAAGGTTTGTCCCATTTGTGAGGCGCGCCGACAACGGTTGTGAATGTCTGCCGGCTATTGGTCGCAGGGGTGTCCCCGAGATTCCCGAGCTTTAGTGAGGCGCTGGCATAATGGCACTTATGACGAGTGAGCTAAGCGATTGCACCATCCAGCCTGATATTGCTGCCGCGGAGGCGCGGCGTCGAGCCCACAAGGACGCACCGTTTCTCGCCGCCGCGCGGGGAGAGACCCCGAGCCGTCGTCCGATCTGGATGATGCGTCAAGCCGGACGCTCGCTGCCCGAATACCGTGAGATCCGCAAGAACCATGGAATGTTGGAATCCTGCTTTATCCCTGAGCTGCTGGCAGAAATTACTCTGCAGCCAGTGCGAAGGCACGATGCCGATGCAGCGATTTTGTTCTCCGACATTGTGGTGCCGCTGAAGGCCGCAGGCGTGGATCTAGACATCGTCGCCGGACGCGGGCCAGTCGTGGAACACCCGGTGCGTACCGCGGCGGAAGTTGACGCTTTGCCGATTGTTGAACCCGACCAATTAGAACAAATTGTTGAGGGCATTGGAGGCGTTCTGAACGGCTTGCGAGACGACCAGGTTCTCATTGGTTTCGCGGGTGCGCCTTTTACTTTGGCCTCCTACCTAGTTGAGGGTGGACCGTCCAAGAACCACGAGGTCACGAAGTCTCTGATGCACTCGAACCCCGATGTGTGGCATGCCTTAATGCGCCGATTGACGCCCACTATTATCCATTTCCTCCAGGCTCAGGCGGAGGCCGGCGTGGATGCTTTGCAGCTCTTCGACTCCTGGGCTGGTTACCTCTCTGCACGTGACTATCGAGAGTTTGTGCGTCCTTACTCCACCCAGATTTTCGATGCGATGCGCCCCTATGGCATTCCGATGATTCATTTCGGAGTGGGGACGGGGGAGCTGCTGGGGGATATGGCGCTGGCGGGGCCGGATGTCGTGGGCGTGGATTGGCGGGTGCCAATGGATTCCGCCGCTACCCGTATCAGCGCTGCATTGCAGGAAGCGGATCCGACCGCGGAACCCGGCAGTCGCGCCAAGGTACTCCAGGGCAATTTGGATCCGGCGATGTTGTTCGCCGGACCAGAGGCGGTTGCCCGCGAGATCGCCCGTATTTGTGCCGAGGCTGACCGAGCCATCGAACGAGGTCAGGCGCGGGGTCACATCTTTAACCTCGGCCATGGAGTTCTGCCGAATACCGACCCCGATGCCATCACCCGTGCCTTTGAGGAGGTTCACAAGCGATGAAAGCCAATGAGTTTTCCTGCGACTTTGAAAAGCTAGATACGTCCGGGTTGGAGGGACTTCGAGTAGCTGTCATCGGCGGCGGCATCGCCGGGCTTTCCGCTGCCTGGGAGTTGCGACGCCAGTTGGGGCCGAACGCGCGAATCTTGCTTACTGAAGCCTACGACCGTCTGGGCGGCAAGCTGAAGACCGTGAATTATGCCAACGGCCCGGTGGATATGGGAGCTGAGGCGTATCTGGGTTTCCGTAGCGACTTTACGGAGCTGATTGAATCCGTGGGCTTGGGAGATCAGTTGTGCGTTCCCTCCGGCCTGCCCAGCGGCTTCTTTGTAGATGGCGCGCTGGTGGACATTCCACGCCGGACGCTAATGGGAATTCCCTCGCGAGGCAAAGATGTGGTGGAGGTAGTCGGTGCCGCCGGCGCTGCGCGCGTCGACGCGGAGCGCAATGGCCAACCGATGACGTGGACGCCGGGACAGGACACCTCTGTGGGGCAGCTTGTGGAGGCCCGTCTAGGCCGCATCGTGGTTGATCGTTTGGTGTCCCCTCTTCTAGGCGGGGTGTACTCCTGCAATGCTTTTGACCTGGGTGTGCGCGCCACGTTGCCACAGCTGGCGGAGGAACTCGATAGGCGCGGTAGCGCAGGGGAGCCCTTCTTCCTAGTCGACGCCGTCGACTCCATCCTGTCGCAGCGCCCAGCCCCGCAGAAGGAGGCGAATGGGACAAAGCCCAAGCCCGTTTTCCGCAGCCTCAAGGGTGGCTATGCCAGCCTGGTAGACGCGCTCGTGCGTCACGCCGACCCGGAGGTGCTGCGCAACACCGGCGTCGAATCCATTGGCCGAACCCGCAACGGCTATTACATCGACCCGATCGGAGAGTTCGACGCGGTGATCGTTGCCACTCCCGCACCTACGGCATCGGCGATCCTGCAGTACATGGCGCCTACGGCCGCGGAAGTGTTGGGAGAAATCGATCTTGCCAGCAGCGTTGTCGTTGGTATGCGCATGGCATCTTCCCACGGCATTCCAGAACGCTCCGGTGTGCTGCTGGGCAATGATGCTCCCACTGAGGCAAAGGCTTTCACGTTCTCGTCTCGTAAGTGGCCGCACCTTGCCGAACGCGGGGGAGCCTTCGTTCGCGCAAGTTTCGGCAGCTTCGATAATCCCTGGCACTTAGACGTCGATAACCGTGCACTGCTCAGCTTCGCCGTGGAGGATTTAGAGCGGATTACCGGTGAGCGGAAGAACCCAGAAGAGTATTTCGTCCAGCGATGGTGGGGTGGCCTGCCACGCTACGGAGTGGGATATATGGAGGCTATCTCCCAGGCCTACGACGAGGTATTGGGCATTCGCGGACTGGCGCTGGCTGGCTCCATGCTCAACGGTGTGGGCGTTCCAGCGACCGCAGCGTCCGGTGTGGAGGCCGCGCGGGAGATTATCCGCGAGATGGCATGACCCCGGCCACGGCCAAGCCCTAGAGCCACAGAAGTGGCGTAAATTGGATTTCACATGCGTCTGTCCCGCGTCATGCGGGCAGCGCGCGAGCACATATCAAGAAAGGCTAAAGAGGCTAAACACCATGACTGAACTGAACGCGCAGGAAATCAAGCGTCTCAACGCCGTCGTTCGCTTCGCCACCTACTCGGTCTTCAAGATCGAGCCTGGCGTGCTGGGGGATCGCTCGGAGGTAGCTGCTGATTTTCAGGCATTCATTGATTCCTTTGAGGATGAGGACCTGGCGATCCGCGGCGTCTACGACCTGTCCGCACTGCGCGCCGAGGCTGACGTCATGATTTGGTGGCACGCAGAAAAGATGGAGGATCTGCAGGTTGCCTACCGTCGCTTCCTCAAGGAAACCAAGCTAGGACAGGCTTGCGAGCCGGTGTGGTCCAACACTTGTCTGCACCGCCCGAGCGAATTCAACAAGGCCCACCTGCCGTCCTTCATCATGGGCGAGGAGCCGGGCGATTGGATCTGCGTCTACCCATTCGTCCGCAGCTACGACTGGTACACCATGGAGCGCGCCGAGCGTTCCCGCCTACTGCGCGAGCACGGCAAGGCCGCTCTCGGCTTCGACGAGGTCCGTGCGAACACCGTCCCGGCCTTTGCACTGGGCGACTACGAGTGGATTCTGGCCTTTGAGTCTCCGACATTGGAGCGCATCGTAGAACTAATGCACAAGATGCGCTACACGGAGGCGCGCCACCACGTGCGCGAGGAAATCCCGTTCTTTACGGGACGTCGCATCAATGGCTCCAAGGAAGAGCTGTCAACCTTCGTGGAATCGCTGGCCTAAAGTCCACTGAGAAGAACCCGGTAGCCTGTGGCTAGATCGGATCGGCCTAGATTAGCCCAACCTAGATTAGCCCAGCCTGGACCAGACTAGCTGGGACTAGTGCGCAGCTGGCTTCAGAGTCAGTGCGATGCTGTTAATGCAGTAGCGCAAATCGGTGGGGGTGGGGTAACCCTCACCTTCAAACACGTGACCTAGGTGGCTTTCGCACCGGGCACACAACACCTCAATGCGACGCATACCCAAGGAGTCGTCGACGCGGGTGATGACCGCGTCCGAGTCTTTTGGATCGAAGAAGCTTGGCCAACCGCAGTGCGAGTGAAATTTCTCGGTCGAGCGGAAAAGCTCCGCGCCACAGCCCTTACAGGCATAGATACCTTCGGTTTCGGTATCCGTGTATTCGCCCTTGAAAGGCGCCTCTGTGCCGGCTTGGCGCAGTACTGCAAATTCCTCAGGGGAGAGACGATCGCGCCACTCCTCGTCGGTAAGAGCGCGGAAATCAGTGGTGGGGTTGAGTTCAACCATGAGTCTTTTCTTCTGCTTCCTTCTTGACTGAACCTGTGGCTATTCTGTTGTGCTTTTTTACCGAGGTGCGGGGGGATTTATCCCGGTAGAAAAGGCCATTGGTGTGTAGATCTCCCCAGGGGTGGACGTTGTGGCGTCGATCCCCAATAAACCAGAGCACCGAAACCACCGCGGCAGTGAAGATCAATAGAGACCAACCAATTGTGCCTCGCGTGTATTCCGCCACGCGTCCGTAGTTCACCCAACGGTCGGAGGACCAGGTATCGAGGCTGAAGAAGAAATAAACGCCTAGCCAGGCCATGGGGCTGTGCATGATGGAGCGGGAACACAGCACGGTGAAAATCATCGGAAGGAGCAGCATGGAGTAGTACATCTGTCCCAGGCCGCTGATAAGGAATACACCGGTAAGCAACACCCCAGCCGTAGTGGTCGCCCACATTACCGGCTCGCGATCGCGGAAGCGCAGCAGCATGGCGACGGCGACGACCACGCAGATAGCGGCGAGAATTCGCCACAACCAGATTGTCCAGTCGGGGAACCCGAAATACACGCCGACGCCGGGAATGGAGGAGTTCGCGAAATCGCGTACGCCACCGAGATAGGGCAGTAGCTTGTCGAAGTAATCGCCACCGTTATTGGTCAGAGGGAAAGCAATGACATTGAGAATGATCGGAATTACCACGCCACCTGCAATTGCAGAGAACTGACGCCGCATAAGCGGGATGAACAGTAGGGGCAAGAACTGCGGTTTCACGGTGATGGCCAATCCGATAACTAGCCCAGCCAGCAGACCGCGGTTGTTAAGTAGCAGCCACAGAAAAAGGGATTGTGCCAGAAGTAGTACGCCGTTGATATTGCCGAAGCTCAGGGTGTTGGAGATTGACTCGGTGCTAAAGAGAAAGAAGATGCCTACCGGCAGCACCCAGGAACTCCAGCGGAAATTAAACAACTTCGTGAGCACCATTACCGCCAGCACCGCCGCCACACCATTGGCGAAGACATACAGTGCACGCGCAGCATCGACGTTGGACACTATCGACAGCGGACTCAGTAGCAACGTAGCCCCGGGGGAGTAGAGGTAGTGCGGATCCGTTGACGAATAGTCCTGATCATAGATGGCCTCGTGGGCACGGAACTTGTACAGAGCCGAGATGACCGTCCCAAAGTCATCAGTTGCCCGCGCATTCCATGGGAGCACAAACACCCGGTGGATAAAAGTCATCACGGCCAAAGGCCAGAAGACCCAGCACAACAGCCGGGAAGTGTCTACGCGGGTGGAGCTTGTTTTTTCGGCGTTCATCGCCGGTAGATTTTAGCCTCGGATACTACACCAAGCTCCCTGCCACGCCGCAGGTAGTAAACGAAAAAAGGGGCTAGGGGCCCCTTTTAAAAAAGTGGAGCGGATGACGAGACTCGAACTCGCGACCCTCACCTTGGCAAGGTGATGCGCTACCAACTGCGCTACATCCGCATTGATCAACCACCGTAACAGTACGGCGACTGCTCGTGCGCGATACTGGGATCGAACCAGTGACCTCTTCCGTGTCAGGGAAGCGCTCTCCCGCTGAGCTAAACGCGCTAAAACGACAACCCAAGCCGCCTGAAAGGGCTTGAGCGTGGAGCGGATGACGAGACTCGAACTCGCGACCCTCACCTTGGCAAGGTGATGCGCTACCAACTGCGCTACATCCGCATTCACAGTCACTCTGCTTTACATTCAAGAGCAATGCATCGTTGCTGCGACAACAAACACTAGCCTGTTAGTCTTGCAGTTCACAAATCACCAGGTAGATAAGCCCTCTGGTGGAGGTTTAGGAGGCATACTAGGCGCCCTAGAACTACATAGTTGAAATTTACGGCCGAACTGCTTTTGGTCTTGGCGGTTCGCTGGTGGTAACTTTCATTCCCAGCGGTCAGCAAGGTCGCTTAAGGTTACATAGCCTAAAGGTTCCATAGCTCAGTGGAAGAGCATTCCGTTCACACCGGAAAGGTCGCTGGTTCGAACCCAGTTGGGACCACCATGCACACCGCCTAGCGCAATATCGCTGGGCGGTTTTTGCATTCCTACCCCCAGCATTCGCCCCCATGCGTGCATGCTTGGGAACCGTTGCGGCTACACACACGACTACCTCTCCAGCGATCGAAGCGTGTGCCCGGCAAAAGGGTTTCAGGCTTCGGCGCTAAGGTGTAAGCAGTGTCGTGACAGAAAGGTTCACCGTTTACATGCCTCGCCGTGTTTCTTCTTTTGGACGCCCGCTCGCCCGCGCCCTCGCAGTTTCAGGTGCGGTCGCAGTCGCTTCCGTTGGGGTCAGCTCTCCAGCTTTGGCCCATGATGTGGTGCTGAAGTCGAACCCGGAGGCCAACTCCACGGTTGACCATCTGCCGGAAAAACTCGTTTTGGAGTTTTCTGGCGAACCGCAGGACGGTTTCAACACCCTCGCGTTGTCCCGCGATGGTGAAGTGCTGTTCCGTGGAGAGCCGAAAGCGGATGGTCGCGAGCTGAGCCTGGACGTCCCGCCGGACGTGCAGGCTGAGAAGGAAAACGGGAAGTACATCGTGGGCTACCAGATCACTAGCTCCGATGGTCACTCGACCCGCGGCAGCGTGGAGTTCACTCTCCAGGCTGAAGGTGGCGACAACAATTCCGATACGGGGAGTGAACCAAAGGAGGGGGCACAGGGGGAGCAGTCTCCGAGTGTTCCTTCCTGGTTATTGCCCCTGGGCGGTATCGTCGTAATTGTAGGTGCTTTGGCAATCGCCATCGCACGCTTTCGTGATGTGAAGAAAGACTAGAAATTCTTTGCCTCATGAATAGTTGACGATTACCTGATCAGGAGAATTCCCGTGAAGAAGTTCCGCTCTGTAACCGCCGCCGCACTGGCTCTGACTACTGCCCTTGCACTTTCCGCCTGCACCCCTCCGCATGAGAACGATGGCGGCACGCGCGAGGACACCGCAACCACCGGTCCGGCCACCCCGAGCATTCAGTCCACACAGGAAGCAGCGACGGACTCCAATGAATCTGAGTCCGCTACGGAGTCTGCTTCTGAGTCTGATCTCCAGACTGAGGAGTCTGAGATGAACGGTATGGCCACCGATTCCGCCGAGGCAACCGCCTCCGGCGCAGCATCCGCGTCGGGTGCTGCCAACCAGCACGCGAACCACTAGGGTTCGCACAACTTGTCCGTCCCGGGGCGTACCCCGGGTCGGGGAGTGATGGTGGCAGGCTCCCAACGCCTTTTTGAACGAAAGGTTCGTTATGTCTCTGACCTCCCTCAACGCTTCCAAGAAGCGCGCTGCATCCATGGTTGCCATCGCACTAAGTGGTGCTTTGGTTCTGTCCGCATGCTCCGATAGCGGGGAAGACAAGAAGGATTCCTCTACAGCGACTTCAGCGGCTGAGTCCTCCGCAGCTAAGGACGGCGCGAGTGAAGCGAGCGACAATCAAGAGTTAAAGATTAGCGATGCTTACGTCACCGCTAAGGGCTCCGAGAAGTCGATGACCGCAGCTTTCGGCACCCTGCACAATGGCAGCGACAAGGACATCTCGATTTCCGAGGTAAAGGGTGACATCGAAGGAGCCGACTATCAACTGCACACCGTCGATAAGGACGGCAAGATGAAGCAGGTCTCCGAGTTCGTTGTTCCAGCTGGCGAGGACAAGGTGCTCGAACCAGGTGGCGACCACATCATGATCATGGAGGTCAAGGAAGAACTCTCCGCCGGTGACTCTCTAAATCTGACCCTCGTGGACAAAGACGGCACGGAATACAAGCTCGATAACATTCCGGTCCGCGTACAGCAGTCCACCCACGAACACTACGACCACAGTGGTGGCGAGAAGGGTGCCGAGAAGAGCGGCGAAATGGACGGCATGCATGATCACGAGCACACGCACGAGCACAATCACTAATCGCCATGCCTGACCCCGTACATTCGCGCTCTAATTCCTTTGACGCTTCGAATCCCGAGCCCACAGCCACTAAGCCCGACACGAGCCATAAGCTCTCCCGACGGGGCTTCTTTGCAGGGCTAGGAGTCACCGGCGCCGCATCGGTGCTGGCAGCCTGCAACACTACGGATAACTCCAATGCTTCGACTAGAAGTGATTCCGCTGGAGACAAGGCGTCAATAAGAAAGATCACCTTCGACGGCCCGCACCAAGCAGGCATCCAGGAAGATTCGCAGACCCACGCACTGGTTGTGGCCTTCGATCTCAAGAGGGAGGGCTTGCCGAACGGCGGACTCAAGAAAAACCTGAATCGCTTGATGCGGATTTGGACTGGTGATGCGCGCTCAATGACGCAGGGCGAGACCGCTCTGGCAGATCTTGAGCATGAGCTAACCGTCGCCCCGCAGAACCTAACGGTGACAATGGGGTGGGGGCCGAAGCTGATCAAGGATGCAGGCTTGATGGGTGAGGCGCCTTCCTGGGTGAAGAAGAACCTCAACGGGCTTCCCAAATTCAAGGGCGACAAGCTCAATGAGGATTTTGGTGCCGCCGACGTCGTACTGCAGATCTGCGGTGACGACTTAACGGCGGTCAGCCATGCAGCGCGCGTACTTACCCGCGGCGGACGCGATTATGCGACGCCGAAGTGGACCCAGCGCGGATTTGTCGATTCGCCTACCGGCGAAACCCCCCGCAATCTGTTGGGATTCAAGGACGGCACTGCCATCCCCCGAACAGACAAGGAATACGACGAATCCATCTGGGACGACCAGGGCGGCAGCGCCATGGTGGTACGTCGCATTGTCTTCGATATGCCCGCATGGGAGATGCTGGATCGCCAGTCGCGCGAGATCGTCTTTGGGCGCCACGTGGATACGGGCGCACCTCTGGGTGGCAAAGATGAATTCGACCCAGTGGACCTCAACAAGACTGGTGAAGACGGCCTGCCGTTGATTGACGAGCGCAGCCACGTCGGAATCAGTGCCGGTGAGGGGACGCGTATTCGACGTCGCGCCTACAACTGGGACAACGAGATCACCCCTCTGGGCAACACCGGTTTGATTTTCATCTGCTTCCAGGCCGATCCCGACGAAGCTTTTACGCCGCTTCAGAAGCGGTTGGCGGAGAAGGATCGCCTGAATAAGTGGATTACTCACGTGGGATCGGCGGTGTTCTGGGTACTACCTGGCACCCAAAACGGGGCGTACTGGGGCCAGCAGTTCCTAGAGGGGTAGAATCTACGGTCGTTGAGGACTGTCACCAGGTATGTGACCGTCACTGAAAGCCCGAGAAGGAGCGCGATCTACAAGTGAGTACCCCCGCAAACAACCCAGCCGCTGAAGCGAATCAAGCACCCGTTACCTTCCGGGTGCCAGCCGGCACACCGGCCGGCGCCGCAATGCGCGAGCTGGGGTTGCCGAACAAGGGGCCAGAGGCCATTGTCTGTGTCAAGGAAGCTGAGGGGGACAACGCGGGCCAGTTGCGCGACCTTTCGTGGGCCCCGGAGCAGGACATTGAGGTTACTGCCGTTCCAGCCAACACCGACGAGGGGCGAGGGGTCATTCGCCACTCTTGCGCCCACGTTTTGGCGCAGGCTGTGCAAAAGGAGTTCCCTGGTGCCAAGCTAGGTATCGGCCCTGCCATCGACAACGGCTTCTACTACGACTTCCAGGTTCCAGAGCCCTTCACTCCGGAGGATTTGAACAAGCTGGAAAAGACGATGAAGAAGATCATCAAGTCTGGCCAGAAGTTCGAACGTAAGGCATATGGAGATGTCGAGCAGGCCCGTGCCGAATACACGGAAGAGCCTTTTAAGACCGAGCTGATTGCCGATAAGGGCAATGTGGATCCGGATTCCGACGAAGCCGTCGAGGTCGGGTCTGGTGAGCTGACCGCGTACAGCAACGTCAACCCGCGCACCGGCGAGGTTGAGTGGTACGACCTCTGCCGTGGCCCGCACGTGCCCACCACTCGTTACATCCCGGCCTTTGCATTGACGCGTTCCTCCGCTGCCTACTGGCGAGGTGACCAGTCCAAGGCCGGTCTGCAACGTATCTACGGCACCGCGTGGGAATCGAAGGAAGCGCTGGCCGACTACCAGACGATGATGGCCGAGGCAGAAAAGCGCGATCACCGTCGCCTGGGCCAGGAATTGGATCTATTCAGCTTCCCGGATGAGATCGGATCGGGCTTCCCGGTATTCCACCCAGCTGGCGGAATTGTGCGTCTGGAGATGGAGGAGCACTCCCGAAAGCGCCACATTGCCTCCGGCTATAGCTTCGTTAATACCCCGCACATCACCAAGGGCGACTTGTTTAAGAAGTCCGGCCACTTGGACTTCTACGCCGACGGTATGTTCCCACCCATGCAGCTGGACGGGGAAACCGACGAGGAGGGCAATGTCACCAAGCCGGCGCAGGATTATTACGCCAAGCCGATGAACTGCCCGATGCACAACCTGATCTTTGCCTCACGCGGTCGCTCCTACCGAGAGCTGCCATTGCGTTTGTTCGAGTTCGGCACTGTGTATCGCTACGAAAAGTCCGGCGTGATCCATGGCCTGACTCGCGCTCGTGGTTTTACTCAGGATGACGCCCACATCTACTGCACTGAAGATCAGCTAGAGCAAGAGCTGACCACGGTGCTGGAGTTCATCATTTCCCTGCTTCGCGACTACGGCCTGGACGACTTTTACCTAGAGCTATCCACTAAGGACCCGAACAAATTCGTTGGCAGTGATGAGATCTGGGAGCGCTCCACCGAGATCCTGGAGCGTGTGGCCACCAAGTCGGGTCTGGAGCTGGTTCCGGACCCGGCAGGTGCAGCCTTCTACGGCCCGAAGATTTCTGTACAGGCTCGCGACGCCATCGGACGTACCTGGCAGATGTCCACCGTACAGTTGGACTTCAACCTACCGGAGCGTTTCAACCTCGAGTACACCGCCCCGGATGGTTCTAAGCAACGCCCGATCATGATTCACCGTGCCCTCTTCGGCTCCATTGAGCGTTTCTTTGGCGTGCTGCTGGAGCACTACGCAGGTGCTTTCCCGGCCTGGCTCGCCCCACACCAGGTTGTGGGCATTCCCGTCGCGGACGAGTTCAACGAGTATCTCGAGGACTTCTCCGCCGAGCTGCGTGCGAAGGGCATTCGCGCCGAGGTTGATACCTCCGATGATCGCATGCAGAAGAAGATCCGTAACCACACCACCGGCAAGGTTCCTTTCATGTTGCTGGTCGGTGGCCGGGACGTAGAGGCGGGAGCAGTGAGCTTCCGCTTCCTGGACGGCACTCAGGTCAACGGCGTTCCGCGCGATGTTGCGTTGCGCATCATCTCCACCTGGATCAGCGAACGTCGCAACGATCAGCCCAGCGCGGAACTGGTTCAGCCGTTGGCGGAGGCATAAGGAGGAAGGCCGCAGTGGCAGACGCGTACATCGACGAGGGCGCTGGCTCTCAACCGGACCTGCAAGGCGGCTTGGAGCGGCTGTGGGCGCCGTACCGCTCCCAGTACATTGCGAAGACGACACGCTCTGCGGATCCTTTTTCGACGCTGCCCGAGCAGTCGGATGAGGACGCCCTGATCGTCGCCCGTGGTCAGTCGGTGTACTGCGTTTTGAATCTGTACCCCTATAACCCCGGGCACATGCTGGTGGTTCCTTATCGCCAGGTTGCCGACTACACCGAGCTAACGGATGAAGAAACCGCGGAGCTAGCGGAGTTTACGAAAACTGCGCTTAAGGCTCTGCGAGCTGTATCGAAGCCCGATGCAGTGAATGTCGGACTCAATCTGGGCAAAGCTTCCGGCGGCTCAATTCCGACACACCTGCACCAACATATAGTGCCCAGGTGGGTCGGTGATGCTAATTTCATGACAGTCATGACGGGTGCCAAAGTGCTGCCGCAGACGCTGCGGGAGACGCGCGCACTGTTGGCCGAGGCTTGGGAAAGAATCACTCGTTCCGCCGACTAGCGTGTCACGATTTTTAAGGGAGAAAAACTTCAGCGATGCTTAGTGTGCACGGCCGCGGTCCCGCCGCGGTCATCATTGAACCGATCGCCCGGACGCTGCACAAGCTGGGGATCTCCCCAAATGCAGTGACAATCTTCGGAACCCTCTTGGCGATTGGTTTCGCACTCTGGCTCATCCCAACGGATCACCACTTCGCGGCCGCGGTTCTGATCGGGCTCACCGTCGCCACGGATATGGTGGACGGCACTATGGCGCGCATGCGCGGGGGAGGTACCCGCTTCGGCGCTACCCTCGATGCCACTTGTGACCGTCTTAGCGACGGCGCCATCTTCGGTGCACTGGTGCTGTGGTTTGGCCTGCAGGATCCCACCAACGAGGTCATGATGGCTGTCTGTCTGGTGATCCTCGTTGCCAGCCAAGTCACCAGCTATGTAAAGGCGCGCGCCGAAGCCTCCGGGATCAAGGTTGTTGGCGGCCTCGTTGAGAGGCCGGAACGCCTCATCATCTCGTTGGTGGCCGTGGGCCTCGGCGGGCTAGGGATACCCCATGTATTGGCGTGGGGACTGTGGATCCTAGCTGCCGGCTCGCTGTATACGGTCATCGAGCGTTTGGTTATCGTCGCTCGTTCCGACGCCGCATCTCAGACCATCGCCGCACCCGAGGGAGCCCGAGAGTTTCCGTCGGATGGGGGTGGAAACAAGTGAAGGAGAAGCTCACTGCCGCGGCATATATCGCGGGTTGGAAGGTGACCTCCAGGTTGCCGAAGCCATTGGCGAAAGTTTTGTTTGAATGGGGCGCAGACGTGGCGTCCCAAAAAGGCAAGGGGCCAGAACAACTCCGCCGCAACCTCGCCCGCGTCGTCGGACCAGAAAACGTGACGCGCGACCTCGTTCGCCGCTCCATGCGCAGTTATATGCGCTATTGGCGCGAAGCCTTCCAATTGCCTGCGATGGCGGGGCGCGAGCTGGCCGAGGAACTCAACCGCAACTTCGTTCCGGGGTCCCTTGAACTATTGCATGCCAGCGCGCAATCGGGACGCGGGACGGTGATCGCACTGCCACACGCCGGTAACTGGGATATGGCCGGAGTATGGCTGGTCCACCACTATGGCACCTTCACAACCGTGGCAGAACGGCTGAAGCCGGAGAGCCTCTTCGAGGCATTTGTGGAGTACCGGGAAACTCTTGGGTTTAAGATCATTGCGCTGACCGGATCGGCGGTGCCGCCGCTGGAGCAGATGGAGGAAGTCTTGCGCGGCGGTGGGACGGTGTGCCTCATGGGGGAACGGGATCTGACTGGGCGCGGGGTGGAAGTGGAGTTCTTTGGGGAAAAGACCTCCATGCCAGCTGGTGCTGCATTGTTGGCACAGCGAACCGGGGCGAATCTGTTCACTGCTCGAGTTGCCTTTCGCGGGGGCTCGACGGATCCCTCTCCGGTACGGCGCGGTGACCCCGAAACCTGGGAGCACGAGGTTACACCGGTGGCAGTAGAAGAGCAGACTCTGCAGCAGATAGTGCAGGAAATGGCCGATAATTTTGCTCGCGGAATCGCCCAGGATCCGCAGGATTGGCACCTGCTACAGCCACTGTGGTTTGCGGATCTCTCACAGTCTCGGCGACAGCGTCTCGGGTTGGAAGAGTCACCAGGGGAGGACGCATGAGAATCGGGATGGTGTGCCCGTACTCCTTTGACGAGCCGGGCGGCGTGCAGATTCACGCCATTGACCTTTGCACTGAGCTGCGGAAGCGCGGCCACGAGGTAAGTCTGATCGGGCCGGGTAAGTCAGCTGATGGATTGCCGGATTTCGTGGAACTGGGCGGTTCCAGTATTCCTATCCGCTATAACGGTTCCGTTGCGCGTTTGAGTTTCGGTCCGCGTACAAAGAAGCATCTAAAGCAGTGGATCCGTGACAATCAGTTTGATTTGCTGCACATCCACGAGCCGAATTCGCCGTCTTATTCGATGATGGCTATGGCGGTGGCCGAAGGGCCTATCGTAGCGACGTATCATGCGTCGGCCAGTGAGTCGAAGGTTCTTAAAATGGCTCTGCCGTTTTTGCGCCCGTATCTGGAACGCATCCACGGTGGCATTGCGGTGTCTGAGGAGGCACGGCGCTGGCAGGTCGAAAACCTGGCTGGCGACCCGGTGCTTATTCCCAATGGGGTGGAAACCAGTGTTTACCGCGGCGCACAACCGCTGGCCGGTTTGGATTCGCCGGGGGAGCACCGCCCGCGTCTGATGTTCCTCGGCCGTTTTGAAGAGCCCCGTAAGGGACTGCAGATTTTGCTTGAAGCGATGCCACGCATCGTTGCGGAAGTTCCACAGGTAGAGCTGATAATCGCAGGTGGTGGAGATATGGATGCCCTGGTGGAGCGTGTGAGGGATTTGGGGCTGTCGGCCACCGTAGGGCTTGGGCCTAGTGACGCCCACGTGCGGGTGCTCGGGCGTGTGAGTGACGCAGACAAAGCCAGTGCGCTCAGCGCCAGCGATGTTTATGTGGCGCCGAACACCGGCGGTGAGAGCTTTGGAATCGTCCTTGTTGAAGGTATGGCAGCCGGAGCCGCGGTGCTTGCCAGTGATATCCCCGCTTTTGAAGCCGTGGGGCAGCACGGTGTTTCCGCGCGCTTATTTAGTAATGGTTCGGCAGCTGATCTGGCAGACAAGGCCGTGGGGTTGCTGCGCGATGACGCCGCCCGGAATTCGTTGGTGGCAGCGGGTTCGACGCGAGCGGTGGATTTCGACTGGCAGACGGTGACCGATCAGGTGGAACAGGTCTATGACACTGTGACCGTCAAAGGCAGAAAGGTGACTTTGGCATGATCACTCTCCCCGTGTGGGCATTTATCGCCGCGCTGGTGCTGATCTTGGTTGTCTGCATCGCTATTTGGGCATCCGGAATGGCTAGCAGGCTGAATCGACTACACATTCGCACAGATTCCGCGCGCGTAAGCCTGGAGGGCGCGCTGCACTCTCGTTCTAGCGTTATCGCTGCGTTGCAGCCGGAACTGGGGCAAGAAGTAGCAAAGGTGAACCGGGTGGCTCTGCGAGCTACCGATATGGGGGCACGCAGTGAGGTGGAAAACGAACTACTTGGCGTGCTCAAGCAGGAGGTATGGTCCAACCCCAGTTTTCTGGAGGCCTCCGCAAAGGTAGACCTGGCCGCGCGTTTCTACAATGACGCAGTATCTGACACCCTAAGCGTGCGTACGCGTCCTTTGGTGCGTGGACTTCGGTTGGCAGGTCGTGCGCCGCTTCCGGAGTACTACGAGGCATTACTCTCTAGTCCTGCGCCCTCCCAAGGTTCGTCTTCGCAAGGCTCTTCACGGGGCTCTTCACAAGACGCTTCTCAGGATGCTTCGAAAGAGACTGGCGGTAGGGAAGGCCAATAAGCCAATCCCCAATAGCGGGATCGGGAACTAGACAGGTTAGACTAGAACGGATCTAACACTCTTCAAAGATGGGACATTAAGCATCGTGACTACTAATTCTCCTGTTGCGAACACCGGCACCGCTCGCGTGAAGCGTGGCCTGGCTGACATGCTCAAGGGCGGCGTCATTATGGACGTCGTTACCCCAGAGCAGGCAAAGATCGCCGAGGATGCCGGCGCAACCGCCGTCATGGCGTTGGAGCGCGTGCCCGCCGATATCCGCGCTGAGGGTGGCGTTTCTCGTATGTCCGACCCGGACATGATCGAAGGAATCATTAACGCCGTTTCGATCCCGGTAATGGCTAAAGCACGCATCGGTCACTTCGTCGAGGCACAGGTTCTGCAGTCCCTGGGCGTCGATTTCATCGATGAGTCCGAGGTACTGACCCCCGCCGACTACAAGAACCACATCGACAAGTTCGACTTCGAGGTTCCTTTTGTCTGCGGTGCTACGAACCTGGGCGAGGCTCTGCGTCGCATTAACGAGGGCGCAGCGATGATTCGTTCCAAGGGCGAAGCTGGCACCGGAGACGTGTCCAACGCTGTGACCCACATGCGCACCATCCGCGCGGAGATTAACCGCCTTACCTCCATGGCTGAAGATGAACTGTACGTTGCAGCCAAGGAACTGCAGGCTCCTTATGAGCTGGTTCGCGAGGTCGCCGCAAATGGCAAGCTTCCGGTAGTACTGTTCACCGCTGGCGGCATCGCCACCCCAGCCGACGCAGCGATGATGATGCAGCTCGGCGCAGAGGGCGTATTCGTGGGCTCTGGCATCTTTAAGTCCGGCAACCCGGAGCAGCGTGCTCGCGCTATTGTGCAGGCCACCCAGAACTACGACGACCCGGCGACGATTGCCAAGGTATCTCGTGGCTTGGGTGAGGCTATGGTGGGCATTAATGTCGACGAGATCCCGCAGCCGCACCGACTGGCAGAGCGCGGCTGGTAATGAGCCCGCACCGTCCGAAGATCCTGGATGTCCTGGATCTGGAGCGCATCGACCGTGACATCTTCCGCGGCAGTCCACTGCCGTCGAAGTTGGCACGTACCTATGGTGGACAGGTTGCCGCGCAGGCTCTGGTTGCGGCTACTCGCACAGTGAGTGACGAGTTCAGCGTGCATTCACTGCATGGCTACTTTGTAGGTCCTGGTAATCCCGACGTGCCGACGGTGATGTTGGTTGACCGCGTACGCGACGGTCGCTCTTTTGTCTCCCGTTCTGTCAAGGTGTTGCAGGACGGTAAGGCAATCTTCATTATGCAGGCCAGCTTCCACATCCGGAACGATCATGGTCCGCAGCACTCCGACGAGATGCGGGCAGTGCCAGATCCGGAGTCCATTGTGGTGGATACCGATTCTCTGAGTCGAGTGCAGCGCCTCTTCCGCGACGAGTGGGCTGATTGGGATGTTCGCATCGTTCCTCCGGAAGACTACGAGCACAACAAGTACACGGCTTCCCAGCAGGTGGTGTGGTTCCGTACTAAAACCCGGTTGCCGGATGTGGACACCTTGCACGTGTGCACCCTGGCCTACATGTCGGATATGACGTTGTTGTCCTCGGCGCTGGTACCGCACCGTCCGGCGGAGTTCCAAGAGGCCTCGCTGGATCACGCCATGTGGTTCCTGCGGCCTTTCCGCGCTGATGAATGGCTGTTGTACGACCAGATTTCCCCGTCCGCACACGGCGGACGAGCACTAACCCACGGAAGAATCTTTAACCAGCAGGGTGACCTTGTGGCTGTGGTGACCCAGGAGGGTCTGACCCGCAGTCTGCGCGAAGGTGCCCAGTCGGTTCCGTTAAAGGAGCAATAGAACATTGATTATTGGCGTGCTAAGCGTTCAGGGCGGCTTCGTTGAGCATATGCGCAGTATTGAACGTTTGGGTCATGAGGCTCGCGCTGTGCGTCGCACCGAACACTTAGAGGGGCTGGATGGTCTAATCCTTCCCGGCGGCGAATCCACCACCATGTCCAAACTGCTAGAGCTCGGTGGAATGCTGGAGCCGCTGCGCGCCGCGATTGCCGACGGCCTGCCGGTGTTCGGTACTTGTGCTGGATTGATTCTTTTGGCCGACCGGGTTCTTGATACTCGTGCTGACGCCCATAGTCTGCACGCAATGGACATCTCAGTCAGACGCAACGCGTTCGGTCGGCAGGTGGATTCCTTTGAGACGCAGCTGCCGTTCGGAGATATCGACACGCCCGTGGAGGCCGTGTTTATTCGCGCTCCCAAGGTGGAGGAAGTGGGCGATAGTGTCGAGGTTGTGTCCTCCTTGCCAGATGGAACTATTGTCGGGGTACGCCAGGGGCACGTACTGGGATGTAGCTTTCACCCGGAACTTTCCGAGGATGACCGGGTGCACAGCTACTTTGTGCGGATGGTCGAGGAACACCGCGCAGCAGACTAACTGTGGTGGTGCGGTGAGGGGACGTCACCAAAAAATACGATGCGTGTGACAGGGCCGGTGCGGAAGGGGTCTAGTATGGACTCGATAAAGACAAACCCGACTACCGAAAGAGGAACATGTCCGGCCACTCCAAATGGGCAACAACTAAGCACAAGAAGGCTGCCAACGACGCGAAGCGTGGTAAGGAATTTGCCAAGCTGATTAAGAACATCGAAGTGGCGGCTCGCACCGGTGGTGGCGATCCCAGCGCGAACCCAACGCTGCAGGACGCAATCACGAAGGCCAAGAAGTCCTCGGTACCCAACGACAACATTGAGCGTGCCCGTAAGCGTGGTTCCGGTGAAGAGTCCGGTGGCGCGAACTGGGAAACCGTCATGTACGAAGGTTATGGGCCCAATGGTGTAGCGATGCTGATCGAGTGTCTGACTGATAACCGCAACCGCGCTGCAACCGATGTACGTACCGCTATGAATAAAAACGGCGGCAACATGGCCGATGCGGGCTCGGTGTCCTACTTGTTTACGCGCAAGGGCGTGGCCGTGCTCGAAAAGGGCGAGTACAGCGAGGACGATATTCTGATGGCCGTGCTGGATGCCGGGGCGGAAGAGGTTAACGACATTGGCGACAAGTTCGAAGTCGTGTGTGAATCCAGCGATATGAATGCGGTGCGCGACGCGCTAAAGGCAGCAGAAATCGATTACGACTCGGTTGAGCTCGACTTCCGTGCCTCCATGGAGGTTCCGGCGGATGCGTCCACCGCAAAGAAGGTATTTAACCTGATTGATGCTCTGGAAGATTCCGACGATGTACAAAATGTGTTCACCAATATGGATTTGAGCGAAGAGGTCCTCGCGGAGCTTAACGACTAGTTTTGGAACACCTGTGCTATTCTTGGTGGCACGATGAGTATTCCACACAATTCAGCCTGGGGTAGTCCCGCCGGCGGTCCGACTTCGCTGGCGGGGCTGCGGGTTATGGGGATTGACCCTGGGCTGACTCGCTGCGGACTTTCCGTAGTGCAAGCGGGGAAGGGGCGGGCTGTGTATCCCGTAGCTGTGGGGGTGGTGCGCACTCCAGCGGACATGCCGCTGGAGCGGCGCCTGCACAAGCTTTTTGAGGCGGTAGAACAATGGTTCGACGACTACCAACCACACGTTGTAGCACTAGAGCGCGTGTTTGAACGGTCGAATGTGTCTACGGTGATGAATACTGCCCACGCCTCCGGAGTGTTGATGCTGGCGGCGGCCAAGCGTGGGGTAGAAGTGCACATGTACACACCTAGTGAGGTGAAGAAGTCCATCAGCGGCAATGGGCGGGCGGATAAGGGGCAGATGACGCGCATGATTACCCGCATCCTGGGGCTCAGTGAACCGCCAAAGCCACCGGACGCGGCGGATGCATTGGCACTGGCCGTATGCCACTGCTGGAGGGCACCGTTGAACCATCTAGTAAAGGGGAAACCATGATCGCATCGCTGCGCGGAACCGTCATTGACAAAGGTCTCGATTTTGTAGTCATCGAGTGTGGCGGTGTGGGCTATGAGTGCATGGGCACGGCCACAACCATTGGCGACTTGCCACGCGGTGAGGAGGTGTTTGTGACCACCGCTATGGTGGTGCGCGAGGATTCCCAAACCCTCTACGTGTTTAAAGATCGCGACGAAAAACGTGCCTTTGCTACGTTGCAGTCCGTCTCCGGCGTGGGAGCACGGCTCGCATTGGCCATTTTGTCGGTGATTTCGCCACAGGAACTAGCTTTGGCTGTTTCCAATGGTGACCACAAGACGTTGCAAAAAGCTCCTGGCGTGGGCAAGCGCTTGGCAGAGCGCATGGCGGTGGATCTCAAGGGCAAGGTTGCAGATCTCGGTGAGATTGCCGACGGCATTGCTGCGGGTATTGCCGGGGCTACCGGGGCTGCCGCTGATGTGCAAGCGGTTTCCTTCGGCGTACGTGAGCAGGTCATCGAGGCGCTCACGGGCTTAGGCTTCACCGAATCGAAGGCGCAGAGTACCGTCGAGAACGTATTGGCGCAGTGGCCAGAACAGTCGGCTCCGGATGCCTCCGCACTTCTACGAGCCTCACTGGCAGCTATCAAATAGGCAGCCGGACAAGCTGGACAAGCCCGACAATAGGGAAGGCATCAAAGAATCATGAGCGACATCGAGCGGACAGAATTCAAACTACCGCCAGGTATTGGCATGAGCTCAGCCCCCGGAAATGCATCGGGAAATTCAGCCGCAGCACAAGGTGGCTTCGTTCAAAACGCCGATCTGAACCCCCAGGAAACCTCTGGGGACACCGATATCGATACCTCGCTACGACCTAAGTCTTTGGACGAGTTCATCGGTCAGCCGAAGGTGCGCACTCAGCTGGATCTGGTGCTCGGCGGCGCCCGCTCTCGCGGAGTCACACCGGATCATGTGCTGCTGGCCGGGCCGCCCGGTCTTGGCAAAACCACGATGGCGATGATTATTGCCCAGGAACTTGGCACCTCCCTGCGCATGACCTCTGGTCCGGCATTGGAACGCGCGGGCGATCTGGCCGCCATGCTTTCTAACCTCATGGAGGGCGATGTTCTCTTTATCGATGAGATTCACCGCATGGCTCGTCCCGCCGAAGAGATGCTGTACATGGCGATGGAAGACTTCCGCATCGACGTGATCGTGGGCAAGGGGCCAGGAGCAACTTCTATTCCCATTGAGATCGCCCCGTTTACCCTGGTCGGCGCAACAACCCGCGCGGGTATGCTGACCGGGCCGCTACGAGATCGGTTCGGCTTCACTGCCCAGATGGAGTTTTACGACGTCGCGGATCTCACCCGTGTTGTCACACGTGCCGCGGGGATCCTCGGCGTTGATATTAACGGTGACGCCGCAGCAGAGATTGCCTCGCGTTCCCGCGGAACGCCGCGAATTGCCAACCGCTTGCTACGCCGAGTGCGCGACTTCGCGGACGTAAATGCGGACGGAAAGATCACCCTGGAGGTGGCGCGAGCTGCCTTGCTGGTGTTCGACGTTGACGAGTCCGGACTGGATAGACTCGACCGAGCCGTCATCGAAGCCCTGGTGAAGGGCCATGGTGGCGGGCCGGTGGGCGTCAACACCCTAGCCCTAGCGGTAGGGGAAGAACCGTCCACGGTCGAAGAAGTGTGCGAACCCTACCTTGTGAGGGCAGGCATGGTGAGCCGTACCCCACGAGGGCGAGTGGCTACTGCGGCGGCATGGCGACACATTGGATTAGAACCGCCGGAGGGCACCATCGGGCTGTAGTCGAACGAGTAGGGCGATATGGCAAGATTGTCACTATGCCAAATGACATTATTCTTATTGTCCTCGTCCTTCTGGTCTTTGTCGGCTTGCCGCTGATTCAGATCCGCAAGCAGAACAAGCGGCTACAGCAGGTTCGTGACTTCCAAGAGCAGCTGGGCCCGGGCATGGTTGTAAAGACGACTTCGGGTTTGCACGGTCGCGTAGCGCACGTGGGGGAGACCACGGTTGATCTGGAGATCGCCAAGGGAGTTGTGACCACCTGGGAAAAGATCTCGATCCTGGAAACCGTGGATGCTGTGGAACCCGGTTCCCAGCAGGAAACTCAATTGACTGACCGCCACGTAGAAAAGTCGGATAACCACACCGACGACTAAGGAAATTCGTGGCAAAAATCCCCCAAGAGTTGGCGCTTTAAGCAGTGTCTGGTGTTTAAAACACCCCTGGCAAGGCGCTAGTATCACGGGGTTAGATGTTTTACTACACCGGCGGCACCCCATGCGCGGCCGGATTGCAGGAGTAATTTAGCGGTGGCAAAGAAGAAAAAGAGAACAGCAGCGCGGAGCGGATTCGCGTGGCCGAAGCGGGCGATTGCCGCGTTTGTGGTGATCGTCCTCATCGTGCTGGGCTTAATCATGTTCACGGGCAATAAGTCTTTCGGCCCCAAGCTGGGCATTGACCTGCAGGGCGGCACCCGCGTGACACTGGTTCCGCAGGGAGGTACGCCCACCCCGGAGCAACTGAATCAAGCGCGAACCATTTTGGAAAACCGTGTGAACGGCATGGGCGTTTCCGGCGCTTCGGTGGTGACCGACGGCAATAACCTAGTCATTACCGTGCCGGGCGAGGATGCGGGTGAAGCCCGCACTTTGGGTAAGACGTCACAGCTGCTGTTCCGCCCGGAGTCCCAGCCAGGTGCACCAACCAAGGACTTCCCGAAGGTTCTGCAGAAGATGGCTAACTCTTGGGTGCAGCAAGGCATCATTAGTGAGGATCTTGCCAACGAGCGCCTGGATCGCATGGTGAAGGCTTTCCCGCAGCTGGGGCTGAAGGATGCACCTAAGAAGATGAAGGTAACGTCCAAGCCCCTGCCGGAACCAAAAGATTCCGTGGAAGAGCAGGAACGCCGCGATAAGCAGGTAGAAATTCTCAAGGCAGACCGCCAGAGCACGGATGGCAACAAGCAGCAGGCCGCCGGATCCCTGATGGACTGCGAGAAAAACGATCCGATGGCAGGCTCCGATGACCCGGCCAAGCCGTTGGTTACGTGTAGTGACCAGGGACCGATGGTTCTGGGGCCGGCGCCGCTACTGAAGGGCGAAACCGACGAGAAGAACGGTGAGCGCCTGACCGGCGAAATGATTGATACGAACTCGCAGATTACTGGCGGCCTGCAGCCGAACTCGGCACAGATGGCCATCACCTTCAAATTCAAGACCGGTGACCAGACCCCGGGTGGCGAGACCTGGTACGCACTTGGTCAGCAGATGATGGGCAAGCGCGTGGCTATTACCCTGGACTCCAAGGTCATCTCCGCACCACAGATCCAGTCGCCAACACCTCCGGGGGAGGTCTCCCAGATCACCGGTAGCTTCTCTGAAAAGGAAGCTCAAGACCTCGCCAACAACCTGCGCTACGGTGCGCTTCCGTTGAGCTTCGTCGGTGAAAACGGCGAGCCAGGTGGTACCACCACTACGATCTCGCCTTCACTGGGTGCGGCATCGCTGAAGGCTGGCGTGATCGCTGGCCTGGTCGGACTAGTGCTCGTGGGGTTGTACGCCCTGGCTTACTACCGCGGCCTGGGCTTTGTCGCAATTCTCTCGCTGATTGCCGCTTTCTCTCTGGTGTACGGATTTATCGTCCTGCTCGGCCGCTGGATCGGCTATAGCCTGGATCTTTCGGGCATCGCTGGTCTGATCATCGGCCTCGGTACCACCGCGGACTCCTTCGTCATCTACTTCGAAAGGATCAAGGACGAGATCCGCAATGGATCGACCTTCCGTTCGGCTGTGCCACGCGCCTGGCAGCGGGCCCGGAGCACCATTGTTACCGGTAATATCGTCTCCCTGATTGCCGCTGTGATCCTGTACTTCCTGGCGATCGGCGATGTTAAGGGCTTCGCATTCACCCTGGGACTGACGACCTTGTTCGACCTCTTGGTCGCATTCCTGTTGACTGCGCCGCTGCTGATCCTGATGTCCCGTCGACGTTTCTTCGCCTCGCCGAAGCTCAATGGCCTCGGTGCCGCCTACCGCGCGGCGGAGCGAAAATACGGCCGCAAGCCGCACGAACACGCTCTCCGTTCCAAAGCCGCAAAGACCTCGAGCAAATCCTCTGAGACTTCCGCTGATGAGGACGCCGAGCAGGACAGTCAGGAAGACACTCGAACAGAGGCTGAAAAGGCCGACGAGACAGACGTAAAGGCGTCACCAGATAAAGACAGCGACGAGAAGGTTACCCCGACCTCCAAGAAGAAGGAGGGGAAGTAAATGAGTAAGGCTGACACCTTGAGCGCTAAAAATGCCCCGGAGCTTTCCGCCACAGAGACCAAACCAGTAGACGCTCCCGATGCAAACGCCGGTGGTTTCTTCGAAAAGCTATACAACGGCAACGGCGGATTCCGTATCGTACAAAACCGCGGGCGCCTCTATGGCGTACTCGTTGCGGTTCTCGTAGCCTGTCTGGTTTCGATTGTGGTGCGCGGCTTCAGCCTGGGCATCGACTTCGAAGGCGGCACGCGCATGACCATGCCACCGGCTGGTGGCGCCACCGAATCCAGCGTGTCCGAAGTTTTTGAACAGGCCACGGGAATTGCCCCGCAGGCTACTCAAACCGTGGGTAGCGGCGACGCTGAATCCATCGAAATCACCTCGGAGCGCCTGTCCGAAGAGCAGATCCGCGAGGCTCGTTCTGCACTGTTCAACGAGTATCACCCGAAGAACAACGCCGGAGAGGTAACCCAGGACGCAATTAGCGATTCCACCGTCTCCGAGTCGTGGGGCGACAGCATTACCAAGAAGATGCTCATTGCACTGGGCGTGTTCTTGCTGGTGGTCTTCCTGTACATTGCCGTGCGCATGGAGCGCGACATGGCGATCTCCGCGATCCTCTGTCTGCTGATTGACCTTACGGTCGTGTCCGGCATTTACGCACTGATCGGCTTCGAAGTATCGCCGGCTACGGTGATCGGCCTGCTGACGATTCTGGCTTACTCGCTATATGACACGGTCGTCGTGTTCGACAAGGTGCAGGAAAATACTTCCGGACTATTCGGCTCGACCCGTGCGACTTATGCCGAGGAAACAAACCTGGCGATCAACCAGACCATTATGCGCTCCATCAATACCTCCATCTTCTCGCTGGTTCCGATCGCCTCTCTGCTGGTCGTAGCTGTGGGAATCATGGGCGTGGGTACGCTAAAGGATCTGGCATTGGTGCAATTCATCGGCGTGATCGCGGGTACGCTTAGCTCGATCTTCTTCGCCGCACCTTTGTTGGTTACCTTCAAGATGCGTCAGAAGAAGTACAAGCAGCACGAGGCTCGCGTGGAGCGCGCTCGTTCCCTTGCAGCGGAGGAAGACGACGCTGTGGTTGCCGAAGAAGCTGGGGAAGCTGAAAGCGCCATGGACAAGGAGAGCGCTCACGATACGGTAGATGATGACGCCGCAGCGGCAACTGCAGTTAGCTCCAGCGAAAGGATCAGTGGTTCTGCCAAGCGTGGGGTTTCCAGCCCGAACGCTCGAATGGAGTCCGCACGTCGCAGCTCGCACAGCGCTGAGGACTCCATGGAGGACTACAAGCGCGAAGCCGGGAACGAGGACGCCGGGCGATCTTGGCGTCCGGGCATGTAGTTAGCACTGACCTCAATCATCCACAACTTGTCTACGGGGAGGCGACCAGTGAACCGCAAACGGCACACAGGCGGGTCGACGAAAGCGACCATGGTGCTGGCTCTATCCGCCGCTCTGGCAGCTGCGGGTCTTGCCGGCTGCGGCAAAGACGCTGGTGTTGCTAACACTCCCGAGCAGTTCGGCTATGTCCTGTCGAGCGACCTGGTCACCTCCAATGCGGGCACAGGTGTTGGCGTGGCAACGGACGCAGCGAAAGTATCCGCCCGTCTATACCCGGGAGCATTCATTTCCGGGCCACGTGGTCAGATTCTGCCCAATGGCGACTTAGTCACTGCAAAGCCTGCGCCGGGCAACCCGCGGCGCGTGGACTACACCATCAATGAGAAAGCGACCTACTCCGATGCTAAGCCGGTAGTTTGCGATGATTTCTTGCTGGCGTACAAGGCCAGTACTCGCCCCGATCTCTTCGGCTCCGATATGCCATTGTTCGGTCAGGTAGAGCAAGTGGAATGTGCCGCAGGGGCAAAGAAGTTTAGCGTGCATTTTGCGGATAAGCGCGGAGAGCGCTACCGCGAACTCTTTGGCCCCGGCACGGTTTTGCCGTCCCATACCGTGGCGAAGAAGGCAGGGGTAGACGATATCGTCACTGCACTTAATTCTTCCGATGAGCAGACCCTCACTGATCTGGGTCGGGCGTGGCAAGACGTCTTCTCTTTCGACAAGACTAACCCGGCCGACGTGCCGACTTCGGGGCCGTACAAGATCAGCGGCAAGGAGGAAAATGGGTCGCTGAAGCTGGAGAAGAACCCCGAGTGGAAGGGCGTGGAGCCCGCCCAGACTCCGTTGTACTTGTGGCCGCGTGATGCGGACGTTAAGAAGCTTGCGGACAATAAACAACTTTCTGTCGTAGATACCGAGCAAGGGGCTGGCGATAAGCCAGGCAAGGTAGCAAGCGACCTAGGGCTGAATAGTGACGATTTCCGCGTCGTTGAAACCAACGCGGAACGCACAGATACACTCCGCCTTTCCGGTTTGGGCGTATTGCAGGATCCCGCGGCTCGTCGCGCATTCAATGCCTGCATCGACCGCAAGGTTTTGGCCGGGGAAGTGGAAAAGGAGACCGGCGCGGCGGTGCAACCCACCGGACTGCGCGTCATCGGACCCGGTCACCCTCTGCGGGGATACCTCAACGACATTAACGATGCAAACACCGCCGTCGACGTTGAACAAGCGCGGACGTTGCTGAACGGACAGACCATTCGGATTGGTTTCCTCGATAGCGTTCCGCGGTATAAAAAGATTGTCGACGCCCTGTCTTCTCAGTGTGCCAAGGCGGGCGTAAAGATCGAGGCCGTGCCCCGCAAGTCTGAAAACTATGGGCTACTTGGCGTAGATTACGACGTGGCATTGGATACCCGCTCGGCAATAGGCCGCAATTCCGAGGTGAACTCCACCCAGGCTTCTCCGTTGAAGGGGATCCGCGCCGCGGAAGCAGTTCTTGCCGAGCAAGCCATCACCCTGCCACTAGTGACCGAACCACGCACCATCCTGGCTGAGATTCATGCCGCGAACGTGTTGGACAGCACCTCTGATTCGGGAGTGAGCTGGAATATGGACCGCTGGATCGAATCCGACGAGCCGGTGGCTACTGGCCGGGCTTCTGACCAGCACGATGATGGAGCCGTAGGAACCGAAGCCACGGAACCTGCCAACCCTAGTGAGCACTACGAAACCGAGCAGCACGGCTAAGCGCCACAAGAGAAGAGGACCCGAGAGCTTGACTTCTGCCAAAGAAACAGCCACCGCAACAAGCACCGAACAACCGGAGTCTGCCGCCAAGGCACTCCGCCGTCTCATCAGGATCGTTCCGGACTTCCCCTCGCGCGGAATCGTCTTTGAGGATCTCACTCCAGTACTGGCTGATCCCGCAGCGTTCAAAGCCCTGGTGAAGGATCTGGCAAATCACTGCCGCAACTACGACATTGACCTCATTGGTGGTTTGGATGCGCGCGGTTTCCTCCTCGGCAGCGCCGTCGCTTACGAACTGGGGGTGGGCATTCTAGCAGTTCGAAAAGGCGGTAAACTGCCACCTCCTGTCCACCACGTCGACTACGCTTTGGAGTACGGCACGGCCGCCCTGGAGATCCCCGCCGGTAATGCCATTCCGCTGCAAGGCAAGAATGTGTTCCTCATCGACGACGTTTTGGCCACGGGCGGAACGCTGAGCGCGTCTCGGGAACTGCTGGAAAAAGCAGGGGCGAATGTCTGCGGACTGGGCGTGGTGCTAGAAGTGGCTGCGTTGGACGGCCGCGATCGCCTCAAGGATCTGCCACTTTATGTGGTCGATCACGCTGGCTGACCCGCTCGGCTGCTTTGAGACGTAGGTGGCGTCCACAAAAGACCCACAACTACATAGAACAAGCTAGAGAAACATAGGCAGGATGTAAGCGGTAATGAGCAACGAAAAGGGTTCGCTATGGATGGCGGCCCGCATCGCGCGCAGCCTCACCGGCACCGGGAAACCGAAGATTAATCCGGTTCTGGGGCCACTCATTTCTGTGCACCGACGCTTTCATCCGCGTGCCGATCTGGCTCTGCTCAACCGCGCATATACGACGGCCGAAAGGCTGCACGAGGGCGTTAAGCGCAAGTCGGGTGAGCCGTACATTACCCATCCGCTCGCCGTGGCAACTATCGCCGCCGAGATAGGTATGGATACCACCACGGTGGTCGCAGCACTGCTGCATGACACGGTGGAGGATACGGATTACTCGCTGGAGGATCTTTCCCGCGATTTCGGCACAGAGGTCGCACGTCTTGTAGATGGCGTCACTAAGCTCGACAAGGTAGTGCTGGGGTCCGCGGCGGAGGCAGAAACGATCCGCAAGATGATCGTCGCCATGTCCGAGGATCCGCGCGTACTGGTGATCAAGGTGTCGGATCGGCTCCACAACATGCGCACGATGCGCTTCCTGCCACCAGAAAAGCAGGCTAAAAAGGCCCGCGAAACCCTTGAGGTGATCGCTCCGCTAGCGCACCGCCTGGGCATGGCGACGGTGAAGTGGGAGCTAGAGGATCTCGCCTTCGCCATTTTGTACCCGAAGAAGTACGACGAGATCGTGCGTCTCGTTGCCGACCGGGCTCCGAAGCGTGACCAGTACCTGGCCAAGGTCAAGCAGGAGATCGAGTTGGCAATGTCTCGCAGCTCTCTGCATGCCACCGTGGAAGGCCGACCGAAGCACTACTGGTCGATCTACCAGAAAATGATTGTCCGCGGCCGCGACTTCGACGAGATCTTTGACCTGGTCGGGGTACGCATCCTCGTGGATAGCGTGAAGGACTGTTATGCCGCGGTTGGTGGGATCCATACGCTATATCAGCCAATGCCGGGACGTTTTAAGGACTACATCTCCTCGCCCCGCTTTGGTGTGTACCAATCGCTGCACACCACAGTGATTGGGCCCGATACCAAGCCACTGGAGGTGCAGATCCGCACCCATGAAATGCACCATAATGCCGAATACGGCATCGCGGCGCATTGGCGCTACAAGGAAACTCGCGGCAATAACAATAGCGAGTCGCAGGAAGTAGACCAGATGGCGTGGATGCGCCAGTTGCTGGATTGGCAGAAGGAAGCAGCGGATCCGAACGAGTTCCTGGATTCGCTTCGTTATGACCTATCCACCAACCAGATCTTCGTATTCACTCCAAAGGGAGATGCGATTACGCTGCCGAACGGCTCCACACCGATCGACTTCGCTTATGCGGTGCACACGGAGATTGGGCATCGCTGCATTGGCGCGAAAGTCAACGGCAAGTTAGTGGCGCTGGAATCCAAGCTTAAGACGGGCGACAAAGTAGAGGTATTCACCTCCAAGGATCAAAACTCCGGCCCGTCGAAGGACTGGATGAACATTGTCGTCTCCCCACGGGCGAAGGCGAAGATCCGTCAATGGTTCGCCAAGGAACGCCGTGAAGAAGCTGCAGAAAAAGGCCGCGATATGCTGGCCGCGGAGGCACAACGCGGTGGCCTTGCGGTGCACCGTTTGTTTACGCACGAATCGCTGCGATTGCTGGCCAGCGAACTTAACTACTCTGACGTCGAGGCACTATATACGGCCATTGGGCGGGGAGAGATCACAGCGGGGAACGTATGCCACCGCCTGGTTGACGGGGTGGAGCCGGAATCCGAGGCGGATGACGTTTTACATTCTCGCCCCGCCACATCGAAGATTGCCAACACGCCACAGGAAGGGCGGGGAGATGGCTCCGGCATCCTAGTTCAAGGTGAGTCGGATTTCTCTGCCAAGCTGGCAAAGTGCTGTACTCCAGTGCCAGGCGATAAGATCTTCGGCTTCATCACGAAGGGCGGGGGAGTTAGTGTCCACCGCACCGACTGCACTAACGCCGAGAAACTACATCAAGAGCCACAGCGCATCATCGAGGTTTCGTGGGCAAGCAGCTTCCACAACGCGGTGTTTATGGTGACGATCCAGATCGAAGGACTGGATCGCAATGGATTGCTCTCCGAGGTCACACGCGTTGTATCGGAGCAGAAGGTGCCGATTATTGCCACGAATTCGCACACAGCGGGCGACCGGGTGGCAACGATCCGCTTTACTTTCGAGGTGTCGGACACGAAGCAGCTGGGCTACATGATGAACCAGTTGCGCAATGTCGAGGGTGTCTATGACGTCTACCGTGTGACGACCGGCGGCTAGAAGGATCTAGCCCCTCCGGTCACGTTGCATCTTGCGCAGTGGGACTTAACGCGGTCGGATTTAGCGCGGTGGGAGTTAACCCAGTACCGCGGACTCGATCTTGATGTCCTCGGTCGGGGCTGCATCACCCTCCGGTGCCTTCTCCATCAGCTTGTCGAGTGCCTTTAGACCCTCTTCGTCGATAGTGCCGAAGATGTTGTACTTCGGCGGCAAGGTGGTATCTCCCGTTACCAGGAAGAACTGACTTCCGTTCGTGTTCGGACCGCTGTTGGCCATGGCCAGGGTTCCGCGCTTGTAGTTGACGGGAGTTTCAGCCTTGTCCTTCTTAACTCCGTTCGTCGGGTACTCATCCGGGAACGAGTAGCCTGGGCCGCCTGCACCGGTGCCCTCCGGGTCACCGCACTGCAGGATGGTCATGGAGTCAGACTTGACGGAACGGTGGCACTTGGTGGAATCGTAGAATTTCTTCTGCACCAGATGCGCGAAGGAATTCGTCGAGCACGGAGATTTATCGTTGGCCAGCTCCAGACCAACCTTCTCGCCGTTCACGGTGAGAGTCACCTTCTGGGTGCCATGTGCAGAAACGTCATTGCCGTCCGGCAGACCAGCCTCGCTGAGCTTGCCCTTCGGGTCCTTCTTGTACTCGCACTTGACGCTATTGCCGTAGGGCTTCAGAGGCCCCTCGGGGAGTGCTGCGGTTTCCACTTCCGGCTCGGAGGTCTGCTCGTTGCTTTCGGCGACCTGATCCTCATCTTTATCGGAACTATAGGTGGAAGCGAACCAGATGCCACCTACGATAAGGACCAGCACGGCGAGGGTGGCGAAAACCACGCCCAGAGGAGCGATCTTGGCCTTGCGTTCACGAGACTTCAGAGCCTTCTCCAGCTCCTTTAGCGCCTCGTCACGCTTGGCCTCGTTCGGGTAGTTCTTTTCAGACACGTTTTCTAGAGCCTTTCTTCTGCTAGATACGGTGATCCATTATGCCTTATGGAGAGCACGAATCGGGCACAAGGGCACGCCCCTCGATGAGCTTTCGCTAGGGTGTAGTGGCATGAGCACCAATTACTCCGACCGTCCCGTAGCCCTGCCGGAGACCACGCAGATCTTGAGCTTCGCCGCTGGACCCTTCGAGACCAATTGCTATGTTTTGATTGATGGTTCTGACGCCACTTCGGGGGAAAACTTCCCGGCGGTCGTTATCGATCCTGGGTTAGGTGCGTACGAGCGTATTCAATGTCTCGCCGCCGAACACAACTTCAAGGTAGAGAAAGTGGTGCTGACTCACGGCCACATTGACCACATCCGAGACGCGGGTGCCTTTGGCGTGCCGGTGTTCGTTCACGAGCTGGATCGTTTCATGTTGGAGATGGATCAGGCAGCCAGCCCGCTCGCGGTACCTTTCGACGTGGCCAATATGCCAGCTATTGAGGATATTCATCCCCTTGAAGACTCGATAAGCATTGGCGGTACGGAGTTTGATATCCACCACATGCCCGGTCATTCCCCAGGCCATGTGATGTTCCGCGTGGATGGGCTGATTATCGGCGGCGATGTCCTTTTCCGCGGGGGAGTGGGGCGTACCGATCTGCCTGGTTGCTCGCCGGAGGACATGATGCTGAGCTTGAAGAAGCTGACTACGGATTTTGCGGACGAAGACATCGTCTTGCCGGGGCACGGACCGCACACCACCATCGGCGAGGAGAAGCGGACGAATAGCTTCCTGGCAGCCGTAAAGTAGCGGTTTAGTAGACTGTTTCTTTGTGACTGAGAGCGACAAGAAGCAACAGAAGGCTCAGAAGCCTAAGACCCAGAAGTTTAAGGCCCTGAGCGCGCCAAAGGGCGTGCCAGATTATTTTCCGCCGACGTCAGCGGAGTTCAAGGCGGTTAAGGACGCCTTTACCTCCGCGGCGCACACGGCAGGTTATGAGCACGTGGAGTTGCCGATCTTTGAGGAGACCTCACTGTTCGCTCGCGGTGTAGGTGAATCCACCGATGTCGTATCGAAGGAAATGTATACCTTTGCCGACCGGGGTGGTCGGTCGGTGACCTTGCGGCCGGAGGGCACTGCGGGCGTCATGCGCTCCGTCATTGAGCACAATCTGGATCGTGGACAGCTACCCGTCAAACTGGTCTACAATGGCCCGTTCTTCCGTTACGAGCGCCCGCAGGCCGGTCGCTACCGTCAGCTCCAGCAGGTCGGCGTGGAGGCCATTGGCGTGGACGATCCCGCGCTGGATGCCGAGGTCATCGCGCTGGCTAACCGCTGTTTTACCTCCATTGGCCTCACCGGTTTTCGCCTGGAGCTAACCAGTTTGGGCGACTGGGATGACCGTCCTGCATACCGACAAAAGCTGCAGGACTTCCTGTCAACCTTGCCCCTGGATGAGGAAACTCAACGCCGTGCGCAGCTGAACCCGCTGCGGGTGCTCGATGATAAGCGTCCAGAGATGCAGGAGATGCTGGCGGATGCACCGTTGATGCTCGACCATTTGAGTGATACCTCCCGCGAGCATTTCGAGACCGTGACCGGGCTGCTTGATGATTTGGGAGTTGATTACATCATCAACCCGCGCATGGTGCGTGGACTCGACTACTACACAAAGACCTGTTTCGAGTTCGTGCACGATGGACTGGGTGCACAGTCCGGCATCGGTGGCGGCGGACGCTACGACGGCCTGATGGCACAGCTGGGCGGGCAGGATCTTTCGGGAATCGGCTTTGGGCTGGGCGTTGATCGAGCTTTGCTGGCGCTGGAAGCGGAGGAGAAGCAGGCGTCCACCGGCAGGAGGGTCGACGTCTACGGCGTGGCACTGGGCGCAGAGGCTAAGCGCCGCATGGTGAGCATCGTCAATGACCTCCGTGGCCGTGGCATTTCGGCCGATATGTCCTACGGCGATCGCGGGCTCAAGGGCGCGATGAAGGGAGCGGATCGCGCTGGCGCTCTGTATGCCCTGGTGCTGGGTGATAAGGAGTTGGCCGAGGGGACCGTGACGGTGAAGGATCTCGCAGCCCACGAGCAACACGAGGTAGACCTGGCAGCAGTTGTGGAGCTGTTGGCGGAAAAGACAGCCGAGGGTTAAACTGGCGTCGAGTTCACACAGTTCACACCATTGCCCCCGCGTAACACCACGCGGGGGTATTTTTGGTGAATTAAAGATTAATAGAATTGTTACCTAACGTGAAGGTACAGGTCAGGTGCGGATCGACTCGGGATAGTGCACGGACAAAAGCGCGTAACGATGGTTAGCTCTCATTCGTTGTAACACCTTCTTTTTACGCAATTGTTTGCGATTGACGATTTCCAACGAGGAGAAAACCCCCAAGTGTTTAAGTTGTCCCGCCGCAGTTCCCGCGCCGTCGTGACTTTCGCCATGGCGCCCACCCTTGCCCTCGCGGGCCTGAATGTCCCCGCGTATGCAGCTGAGTCCGACCAAGTCAGTCTCAACATCCTCGGTGTTACCGACTTCCACGGTCACCTGTCCCAGGCAAAGGACCGCGAGGGGAAAATCTCGGAACCCGGCGCGGCAGTGATGGCCTGCTACATCAACAAGGAGCGCGAGGAGAACCCGAACACCAGCTTTGTTTCTGCGGGTGACAACATCGGTGGCTCTCCCTTCGAGTCCTCCATTCTGAAGGACAAGCCCACCATTGAGGCACTGAACAAGATGGGGCTGGAGACCTCCGCAGTAGGTAACCACGAGTTCGACAAGGGGTGGGAGGACCTCGAAGGCCGGGTTGGTGTGAACGGCGACAAGCTGGCAAAGTTCCCCTACTTGGGCGCGAACGTTAAGGGCGCACAGCTCGCTCCCTCTAAGGTCATCGAAAAGGGCGGCGTGAAGATCGGGTATGTCGGTACCGTGACCGACACGACCTCTGAGCTCGTTTCTCCAGACGGCATCAAGGGCATTAGCTTTACCGACCCAGTGGCCGCCACTAACGCAGAGGCACAGCGCCTGAAGGAGAGTGGAGAGGCTGACGTTATCGTGGGTCTGGTTCACGAGGGCATGGACAACACCGGATTCTCTGACAAGGTGGATGCAGTAATCGCTGGCCACACTCATGTTCTGCGCAAGCTGGACGGCAAGCCGGTTCTGGTGCAGCCGGCCAATTACGGAATGGATCTGGCTGACATTGACATCGTCTATGACAAGGCCGCCAAGAAGGTCGTGTCTGTTACCGCCACCAATCGCACCACTAAAGACATGATGGACCGCTGTGGCTCCACGCCGGATGAAGAAGTGGCGAAGATCGTCACCGCAGCGAAGAAAAACTCGGAGATCGAGGGGGAGAAGGTTGTCACGAACCTGAAGAACGATTTCTACCGTGGTGCAGACGCCGGTGCTGAGACTGGCACCAACCGCGGCACCGAGTCCTCCCTGAACTCCATGATCGCGGACGCCACCCTGTACGGTGTAAACAAGCTGACCGACCTGAACGCCGACATCGGTGTTATGAACGCAGGTGGTGTGCGTGAGGACCTGGCATCCGGCGAGGTGACCTTCGCTGAGGCATTCGCCGTCCAGCCGTTCGGCAACTCCCTGGGCGTTGTGGAGATCACTGGTGAGGACCTGAAGAATGCTCTCGAGCAGCAGTGGCAGCCGGGTGGCAAGCGCCCGATGCTGTCGCTGGGTCTGTCCAAGAACGTGCAATATGCCTACAACCCGGACGCTGAGCAGGGTAAGCGCATCTCCTACGTCACCATCGACGGTAAGCCCCTGGATCCGACGAAGACCTACCGCGTGGCGGGCTCCAGCTTCTTGCTCACCGGTGGCGATGGTTTCGATTCCTTCGCGAAGGGCAAGTTCCAGGACGCAGGGCAGATCGATGTCGATGTATTCAACCGCTACCTGAAGGACAACTCGGATATCTCCATTCGCCCGAACCAGACCTCCGTCGGCGTGCAGCTGTCCGGCGCTGGCGTGGACGAGGCTCAGGTGACCGACGAGGCGCTGCGTGGGACCATCCTGGCTCCGAACAAGGACGTCACTGTCAACCTCAGCTCCCTGAGCTACACGGGTCCTGAGGCAAAGCCGAAGACGGCGACCGCCAAGTTCCTGCGCTGCGAGGGTGAAAAGGCCATCACTGTCGGTGAGGCTTCCGAAGATATGGACAACACCATCACCGACTCCCGCGACGAAACCGGCAAGGCCACCGTCAACCTTACCGTTCCAGAAGAGGCTGCGTTCCTGCAGATCACCACCGATGCTGGCTCTAAGCTGAACTACCCGATCTCCGTCGAAGGCAAGCTCGATGTCGATCGTGGCTGCGGTGCAACGTCGGACGAGAAGCCGGGTGCAGAAGGCTCCCTGTCCGGTTCCTCCACCGGCGGCATCATCGGCACCATCCTGGGCATCCTCGCCGTGATCATCGGTGGCGCAACTGCCATCGCTTGGGTGCAGAACCACGGTGGCATCCCGACCCATATCCTGCCGAAGTGGGCTCGCGACCTGCTCCACATCTAATCACCTGACATCAACACTGATTCACCATTTCAGCTCTCGCACCTTTAATGCGGGGGCTGTTTTCACCAGAAAGCTTGAAGAAATATGAAGGCTCGTTTCAAAACCATCACTTCCGTCGCAACGTTCAGTGCTTTGGCACTCGGCGCCAATGTCCTTTCTGTTCCAACCGTAGGAGCAACCCCCGCTGGAGATAACGTCGTCATCAGCGCTGTTTACGGTGGCGGCGGAAACGCCGGCGCCACCTTGAAGAATGACTATGTGGAGCTTTTCAACCCAACCGATAAGCCCATCAGCCTGGACGGCTGGACCGTCCAATATCTTTCCGCAAAGGGAAATAACAATGGCTACCCTGTTGCCCTATCCGGCACGATTCAGCCGAAGTCGTTCTACCTGATCAAGGGCGCTGCGGGTAATGGCGGCACCCAGGATTTTGTTGCCGACGCCAACAGCGGCGACCTGGCAATGAAGGGTTCGGAAGGAACCGTCGTGTTGAGCAACACCGCCGACAAATGGGCTGCAGGTAACCCCGCGATCGACATTGTGGGCTACGGCAATGCGCAGGTGAATGAAGCTGCCGGTACTGGGACTCTGAGCTCCACCAAGGCAGCAGCTCGTGCTGCCGATGGCAAGGATACCGACGACAATAGCGTCGACTTCACCGTCGGCGCTCCAGCTCCACGTTTCAGCGGTGGTAATGCTCTTGATCCCAATGCGACGGCACCGGAACAGCCGGAAAATCCCACTAAACCGGAACAACCGGGCGAAGCAGAGCAGAAGAAGATCTCCGAGATCCAGGGCACGGGTGCAGTGTCCCCGCTAGTGGACAAAGAAGTAAAGACCGCAGGCTGGGTAACCGCTAGCTACCCTTCCGGGGGATTCGATGGCTTCACGATTCAGGAGGGAGGCAAAGCCAAGCTGCACAAGCCGGGAGAGGCCTCCCAAGCTGTGTTCGTCTACACCGGCAAGAATGGCACCCCAGCCGACCTGGGTAAGTGCGTCGTTGTTACGGGCAAGGTAGGAGAGCACGCCGAATCTACGCAGATCGGTTATGCAAAGTACACCGAATCCACCAACCCTGCCGAAGACTGTGGCGAAAAGCCAGAACCAATCTCTGATTCGATCCCTCTAGACGAGGAGACTCGCGAGGCAAATGAGCACATGCTGTTCAAGCCATCTGCGACGTACACCGTCACCAACAACTACAACCTGAACCAGTACGGCACTGTAGACCTGGTGGAAGGTGACAAGCCCCTGTACCAGGCGACTGCCATGGTGGCGCCCGGTGCGGAAGCTCAAGCTTATGAGGCCGGTAATGCCAAGCGCGTCGTTACCCTGGACGATGGCGCGACGCTGAATTACTTCCGCAACAAGGATGCGCAAAATACACCACAGCCGTACCTGAAGACGGCGGAGGGTATCAAGTCGCTGCGCTCCGGGGATCAGGTAAGCTTCGCCAACCCGGTGGTGCTTTCCTACAATTTCAAAACGTGGGGATTGCAGCCGACACGTCAGATCACGGGTGACACTGCCCAGGCTGACCTGCCGATCAGCTGGGAGGATTCACGTCCGGCAGAGGAAAAGGGTCCGGAGGCCGTCGGCGGTAGCCATTCCATTGCCAGCTTCAATGTGTTGAACTACTTCACCGACTTGGGCCAAGGCGACGCCGGCTGCAAGGCTTACAACGATCGCGAAGGCAACCCCGTAGCTACTGACTCCTGCAATGTCCGTGGAGCCTACTCGGAGCAGGCATTCAAGGACCAGCAGTCCAAGATCGTCAAGGCAATCAACACCCTCGACGTCTCCGTTTTGGGGCTGGAAGAGATTGAGAACTCCGCTGGCTTCGGCCAGGACCGCGATGCAGCACTGAAGCACCTCGTTGATGAGCTCAACAAAGCTGGCGGAAATTGGAAGTACGTGCCAAGCCCGAGCAAGGTAGCGAAGAACGAGGACGTGATTCGCACGGCGTTTATCTACCAACCGGACAAGGTAGAACCGGTCGGGGAGTCCAAGATTCTCGACGTTAACGCCTTCGACGAGATCGCCCGTCAGCCACTGGCGCAGCAGTTCAAGAACAAGGGCGCGGCTGATGACCAGGCATTCGTAGCGGTTGTCAACCACTACAAGTCCAAGGGGAGCGTAGCCAGGGGAGACGCTGACACCGGCGATGGCCAGGGCAACAACGCCCGTCTGCGCGCCGACATGTCCCGTGAGCTGGTGAAGTGGTTGCGCGAGGATCCTGATCTCAAGGACAAGCCGCAGTTCGTGCTAGGAGACTTCAATGCTTATGCGAAGGAGGAAGCAATCAGCATCATCGAAGAGGCGGGCTACACCAACCTCGAAGATAAGTACGAGGCGGGTCACTCCTACCAGTTCGGCGGACGCTTGGGATCCCTGGATCACGTCCTAGCCAATGAAAAAGCAACGCAACTGGCCACCGGTGCGGATGTCTGGGACATCAACGCCGACGAGTCGGTGGCGTTTGAGTATTCGCGCCGGAACTACAACGTGGTGGACTTCTATGAGCCGAATGTGTTCCGCGCGTCGGACCACGATCCGATCAAGGTGGGCTTCAATGCTCCGGGGGCTGACCCGAAGCCGGGCGACCCCGGTAAGCCCGGTACTCCCGACAAGCCGGGTGGATCTTCTGGCTCCTCGGATACCCCTGGTTCCACAGGATCTTCGGGTTCTAGCGATAACCAGAAGGGCGAAATCAGTGGCTCTGCCAAGGATGGCATCATCACCACGATCATCCTGGGCATTATCGCCCTGGGCGCTGGCAGCGCCGGCGTATGGGGTTGGATCAACCACCTGATTCCAGCCCACGCTGTGCCAAGCTGGCTGCGGCCTTTCCTTCCTCCGCAGCGCTAGGGCAGTATCTAGGCCACTATCCAGGGCGTTTAGCGCTGGAAGTCCTGGTGGCAGGACTTCATAGTGCCACCCTGGTAGCCGCGCATAAACCAGTCCACGCGCATCTTTGAGGATCCGTGGGTCCATTTGTCAGGGTTAACTTCCTGCCCGGCGCTGGACTGGATGGCGTCATCACCAATGGCACGGGCGGTCTTAATTGCCTGCTCGACCTGCTCCTGGGTGAGGGGCTCCAAGAGAGCTCCCTCGCCCTTATCTGCGTTCTGGGCCCACACACCGGCGTAGCAGTCGGCTTGGACTTCCATTTTCACCGCATTGGAGTCCTCGCCTGGATTGTCGTAGTCGCTTAGCCCCAGGTTCCCTTCCAGCTGCTGAATGTGGTGGCCGAACTCGTGCGCAGTGACGTACATCTGTGCGAACGGTCCATCGGAACCGCCCATCTTTTTTAGCTCCTTAAAGAAGGGCGTGGACATGTACACCGTCTCGTCGCCTGGGCAGTAGAAAGGCCCTGTGTTGGCGAGGTTTGCCGATCCGCACCTGGTACTGGTTTGGCCTTCGGCAATCACAAGCCCAGGCTTGGTGTAATCGATCCCGGCTTCCTCGGGAAGTGCTCGGCCCCAGAAATCGTCGACGGAAGTCGCGGTCGCCAGGATTCGGCAGTCGTCGTCCTTATTCGCGTCATCGGCGGTCTTGCAGTGCTCGAAGCCTTCACCCTGCCTACTATTACTGACGCCCGCACGCTGGTCGGAGGCATTGTTCCCACCCAACATTCCGAGTCCGCCGTTAAAGAGGAACACCAGAATGGCGGCAACGATGATTCCCGGAATGCCGAAGCGGCGAGCGAGGGCGCCAAAAAGTAGGCCGGTAAACAGGCCGCCGCCCCCACCTTGGTTGCCACCCCCGCCCCCGAGGCCGAAACCGCCACCGCCGGAGCCGGTACCTCCGCGCTGGCCACGATCGGAATAGTTGTTCAGATTGTTGTTAAAAGTCACAAGTGAATCGTGCCATACCTAGGTGACATATACAGCCTTATATGGACAAGGTAAGCTGTAAGGTCGAAAAAGGCTCAAAAGCTAACACTAGCTAACACTTACGCGAACAATAACGAGGAAGGACTCTGAGGAACGTGCTGCGCACACACCTTGCGGGCGAGCTGCGCCCAGAAAACATCGGCGATGAAGTGACCTTAACTGGCTGGGTCGGTCGTCGACGCGACCACGGTGGCGTCATCTTCATCGACCTGCGCGACCGTACCGGCGTGGCACAGGTCGTTTTCCGCGAGTCCGAGGTAGCCGAGCGCGCGCACGACCTGCGCAGCGAATACTGCCTAAAGGTCACCGGCGTGGTCGAAGCCCGACCTGAAGGATCGGAGAACCCAAACCTGGCTTCCGGCGGCATCGAAGTCAACGTTTCCGAGCTGGAAGTTCTGAATGCCTCGGCTGCACTACCGTTCCAGATTGACGATCCTTCCACCTCCGGCGAGGTGGGCGAGGAGACTCGCCTGAAGTACCGCTACCTTGACCTGCGTCGCAAGTCCCAAGGTGATGCTCTGCGTCTACGTTCTCGCGTGAACCAGGCCGCCCGCGGTGTGCTGGCCAACCACGACTTCACGGAAATCGAGACCCCGACGCTGACGCGCTCCACCCCGGAGGGCGCTCGTGACTTCCTGGTGCCGGCGCGTCTGCGCCCGGGTACCTTCTACGCCCTGCCGCAGTCCCCGCAGCTGTTCAAGCAGCTGCTGATGGTGGCTGGCATGGAGCGCTACTACCAGATCGCCCGCTGCTACCGCGACGAAGACTTCCGCGCCGACCGTCAGCCGGAGTTCACCCAGCTGGACGTCGAGATGTCGTTCGTCGACCAGGAAGACGTGATCTCCCTAGCCGAGGAAATCCTGGTGGCTATCTGGAAGGAGATCGGCTACGAGATCTCCACCCCAATCCCGCGCATGACTTACGCCGATGCAATGAAGTACTACGGCTCCGACAAGCCGGACCTGCGCTTCGACATCCAGATCACTGAGTGCACCGAGTTCTTCAAGGACACAACGTTCCGCGTGTTCCAGAACGAGTATGTTGGCGCCGTCGTCATGGACGGTGGTGCAGACCAGCCCCGTCGTCAGCTGGATGCGTGGCAGGAATGGGCTAAGCAGCGCGGTGCCAAGGGCCTGGCGTACATCCTGGTGGGCGAGGACGGCGAGCTGTCTGGTCCGGTGGCCAAGAACATTACCGACGCTGAGCGCGCGGGCATCGCCGAGCATGTCGGCGCTAAGCCGGGCGACTGCATCTTCTTCGCTGCGGGCGAAACGAAGCCTTCCCGTGCCCTGCTGGGTGCAGCACGCGGTGAGATCGCCAACAAGCTGGGACTCATCAAGGAAGGCGATTGGGCCTTCACTTGGGTAGTGGATGCACCGCTGTTCGAACCAGCTGCCGACGCTACTGCCTCTGGCGACGTGGCTCTGGGCAACTCCGCTTGGACGGCTGTGCACCACGCATTCACCTCCCCGAAGCCCGAGTACCTGGATAACTTCGACCAGAACCCGGGCGAGGCTCTGGCCTACGCCTACGACATCGTGTGTAACGGCAACGAGATTGGTGGCGGTTCTATCCGTATCCACCAGCCTGACGTCCAGGAGCGCGTGTTCAAGGTCATGGGAATCAGCGAGGAGGAGGCTCGCGAGAAGTTCGGCTTCCTGCTCGATGCGTTCGCCTTCGGCGCCCCGCCACACGGCGGCATCGCTTTCGGCTGGGATCGCATTGTTTCCCTTTTGGGCGGCTTTGATTCCATCCGCGACGTTATCGCCTTCCCCAAGTCCGGCGGTGGCGTAGATCCTCTGACCGACGCTCCGGGCGAAATTTCCGCAGCGCAGCGTAAGGAATCTGGCATCGATTTCAAGCCTAAGAAGGGCCAGCAGGGCCAGAAGGAAAAGTAGGCGATTTAAAGTGCAATCTATCGAGTCCACCGTCGAGGCAGCCAAGCAACTTTTGGCTACCCGCTTCGGAGGCTCACCAGAGCTCAGCGACCCGCAGGACCTGGGCGGCAGTGGATCCTCGATGGTTTTGCGCTGCAGGGTGTCTGCCGATCCTTTCCTGCAGGAGCGATCGGTGGTCATTAAGCAGCTGCCGCCAGAGGCCGGACAGGGTGCAGAGTCCAACACGGAGGGCGCCCCAACTGACAGTGGTGGTAGTGCCAGTTTCGGTCCCGATGCGTTAGGCATGCTGCGCGAGGTAGTGGCTTATCAGTACACGAACACGCTGGCCGAGACAGTTCGCCCTGGTCCGGTTCTGCTTGCATATGACATTGACCAGCGCCTACTGGTGCTGTCCGACGCTGGAGACGGCACGAGTTTCACTGATGTGCTGACTCTCCACGATTCCAAAGCGAGGGGTGTCGCGCTGCGTAAGCTCGGCCGTTCGCTGGGCAAGATGCATGCCGCGACGTTCGGCGGGGCTTCGGCTTACTCGACGCTGATGCGACGCCAGTGTCAGCGTCATCAGATTAGCCCTGAGGCCATCGATGAATCGGATATCAACGTCGGTGAGCTCATCCAATCTGGCGTGGAGCTCATGACCTCCAATGGTTTGACCATCGACCCGGTGGTACACCGCTACGCCTCCCAAGCTGCGGAGCGCCAGACAAAGTCCGAGTATCAGGTCTTTACGCCCTTTGACCTGGCCCCGGACAATGTGATGCTCACCAACAACATTGTGCTGCTCGACTACGAGTGGGCGGGATTCCGGGATGCTGCATTTGATGTGGCGTGTGTAGTCGCGGGCTTCCCACAGGACAACACGACCCCCGCTCTGGACGAACCCGAGACTACTGAGTTCCTGGCTGCTTGGCGTGCCGAAGCTCAGCAGATTTGGCCTACGATCTCTGACGACGAAGTGTTTCACGAATGGGTGATGTCAGCCCTTATTGGCTGGGCTTTCCTGTCGTTGATCATGATGTATTACGGGCGCCTTTCGGTGGCCAAGCATTCCTCTTTCGTCTTCGGCGAAGAGTCCGAAAACCAGGACGTTTCCCGCTCCATCCGTCATATGTCGGAGGAGCAGTTGGAAGACCTCGCCACGACAGTGGAGGCCATCGAGCGTTTCTCTCGCCGTCGCGACTCCAAGGATTTCGAGGCTATCGGCGCTTTTGCACGTATGCTTCTGAAGGTTCTGGCGCAACTGGGGGCTTTCCCTCACGAGCGCGAGGACTAGCGTCGACGAGGTGTAAAACCTATGGACGATCTTTTCTCCCACACTGGCCAGGGCGACAAGAAAAGGCAGGAAAGCGGTGCCGATCAGGCGTCCGCAGAGGCCTACTTTCACCCAGGCACCCATGCGCCGCTGGCCGTTCGTATGCGCCCGCGCACACTGGATGAGGTAGTGGGGCAGGAGAAGGTTCTCGGCCCCGGTTCGCCATTGCGCCGCCTGATCGAGGGCCAGGGTGATACCTCCGTGATTCTTTACGGACCGCCCGGCACAGGAAAGACGACAATCGCCAGCCTGATCTCGCAGGCCTCGGGGCGCCGCTTTGAGGCATTAAGCGCCCTGAACTCCGGTGTCAAGGAAGTCCGCGCCATTATCGAGCAGGCCCGCAAGCGCCTCCTCCTCGGCGAGCACACCGTCTTGTTTATCGATGAGGTTCACCGCTTTTCGAAGACCCAGCAGGATGCCCTCCTTGCCGCAGTCGAGAACCGTACGGTCCTGCTCGTTGCCGCCACGACCGAGAACCCCTCCTTCTCTGTTGTATCGCCGCTGTTGTCCCGGTCGCTGCTCGTACAACTGTCTTCCCTTAGCGACGCCGACATTCGCACCGTACTCCAACGCGCCCTCGACGATGAGCGAGGATACGGTGGGCGCTTGCAGGTTACGGAGGAAGCCTTAAACCAACTCGTTGCCATGTCCGCAGGAGACGCCAGGCGCAGCTTGACTTACTTGGAAGCCGCAGCCGAGGGAGTCCAGTTCGATGGGGAAAATGAAGTTGGGGAGCTGGTGGCGTCCCAAGTAAAGAAGTCCCTGAATAAGGCCGTGGCGCGCTACGACCGCGACGGCGACCAGCACTACGACATCACCAGTGCCTTCATCAAATCCATCCGTGGGTCGGACCCTGACGCGGCTTTGCACTACCTGGCGAGAATGCTAGAGGGTGGGGAAGACCCGCGGTTTATCGCGCGCAGACTAGTGATTCATGCCAGCGAGGACATCGGCATGGCGGATCCACAAGCACTGCAGGTTGCCGTCGCTGCGTACCACGCAGTGGGCTTTATTGGCATGCCGGAGGCACGCCTGAACCTGGCGCAGGCCACAATCCACCTGGCTACCGCCCCGAAATCCAATGGAGTAATCGCCGCGATTAACTCCGCTATCGGGGATGTTCAGGCAGGTAGAGGCGGGGCAGTGCCAGCGCATTTGCGCGATGGTCATTACCAAGGCGCTAAGGCATTAGGTAATGCGGTGGGGTACGTCTACCCGCACGATGACCCCAAGGGAGTTGTCCCGCAGCAATATCTGCCGGAGGATTTGAAGGATGCCGTGTACTACCGGCCAACCACCCATGGGCACGAAAAGACCATTGCAGCTCGGTTGAGTAGCCTGAGGGCTATCGTTCGCTCCTTTTTGACCCGGGGGTAGAATGTATGCGTTCCATCTACGGTTTACACTGACCGACGATTAAAACTTTCGACTAAAAATCTACGAGGTAAAGCCAACGTGCAAACGCATGAGATCCGCCAGCGCTTCATCGAGCACTTCACCAAGGCCGGGCACACCGAGGTCCCGAGCGCATCGCTGATCCTGGACGACCCGAATCTGCTGTTCGTCAACGCCGGCATGGTGCCGTTTAAGCCTTACTTCCTAGGCCAGCAAAACCCACCGTTCGAGAATGGCACTGCAACGTCTATCCAGAAGTGCGTGCGCACGCTCGATATCGACGAGGTTGGCATCACCACCCGTCACAACACGTTCTTCCAGATGGCAGGCAACTTCTCCTTTGGTGCTTACTTTAAGGAAGGCGCCATCACGCACGCCTGGACACTGCTGACCAATCCAGTGGACGAGGGCGGCCTGGGGCTCGACCCGGAGCGTCTGTGGGTCACCGTCTACACCGATGACGACGAGGCTGCAGAGATCTGGAACAAGAAGATCGGTGTGCCTGAGCACAAGATCCAGCGCCTTGGCATGGAGGACAACTACTGGTCCATGGGCATCCCCGGCCCGTGTGGCCCGTGTTCCGAGATCTACTACGACCGCGGCCCGGAGCATGGCAAGGAGGGTGGCCCGATTGTCGACGACACCCGTTACATCGAGATTTGGAACCTCGTGTTCATGGAGAACGAACGTGGCGAGGGGCTTGGAAAGGGCAACTTCGAAATCGTCGGCAAGCTGCCGAAGAAGAACATCGATACCGGCCTCGGCATCGAGCGTGTGGCCTGCATCCTGCAGGACGTGGACAACGTCTACGAAACCGACCTGCTGCGCCCTGTCATCGACGTCGCCCAGGAGGTAACAGGCGCGAAGTACGGTGCTGATAAGACCAACGATGTGCGCTTCCGCGTCATCGCCGACCACTCCCGCACTGGCCTTATGCTGATGCTCGACGGCGTGACCCCCGGTAATGAGGGGCGCGGTTACATCCTGCGTCGTCTGCTGCGTCGCATTATCCGTTCTGCCCGTCTGCTGGGTGCAACGGGCGAGACGCTGGAGAAGTTCATGGATACCGTGCGGGAGACCATGACCCCGTCCTACCCAGAGATCGCCGACAACTACGAACGCATCCGCGCAGTGGCTTTGGCCGAGGAGAAGTCCTTCCTGAAGACCCTGGAATCCGGATCCCAGATGTTCGACAACTGGGCTCACGGCGCCAAGGAGCGCGGCGAGGATACCGTCCCGGGCGATGTCGCTTTCTCCCTGCACGACACCCATGGCTTCCCGATCGATTTGACCCAGGAGATGGCCGCCGAGGCCGGCCTGAATGTGGATATCGATGGCTTCCACGACCTTATGGCGGAGCAGAAGGCCCGCGCCAAGGCCGACAACAATGCCAAGAAGTTAGGCCACGTGGATCAGACGATCTACCGCCCGTTCGTGGACAATCACCCGACTGTGTTCACCGGCTACGAGAACCTGGCCGACGAGGCTTCCGTGCTGGGCATTATCCGTGACGGCGCGCTCGTGGAGACCGCTCCGGAGGGCGCTGCCGCCCAGGTGATTCTGGACCGCACCCCGTTCTACGCCGAAGCCGGTGGTCAGATGGCCGACCGTGGTGAGATGAAGTCCACCTCGGGTGCCGCCCGCGTCGAGGATGTGCAGAAGGTCGGTAAGAAGGTGTGGGTGCACCATGTGACCGTTAGCGGTGGTGAGCTGGCTGTGGGACAGAAGATCCAGGCCACTGTCGATAAGGCTTGGCGCCACCAGGCCCGTCAGGCGCACTCCGGTACCCACCTGATCCACGCCGCACTGCGTGAGGTGCTAGGCCCCACAGCCGTACAGGCCGGTTCTATGAACAAGCCGGGCTACCTGCGCTTTGACTTTAACTATGGTGAGCAGCTCACCGAGCACCAGCTGGGTCAGATCGAGGAGATCGCCAACGGTGCCGTTGACAGCGACTACCAGGTCAACACCATCGAAACCTCCCTTGAAGAGGCAAAGGCAATGGGCGCCATGGCGCTCTTCGGCGAAAACTACGGCTCCGAAGTTCGCGTTGTGGAGATTGGCGGACCATTCTCCATGGAGCTTTGCGGTGGTATCCACGTCGATCACTCCTCCCAGATCGGCCCGATCGCCGTGCTGGGCGAGTCCTCCGTCGGATCCGGTATCCGCCGCATCGAGGCATATACGGGTATGGATTCCTTCCGCTTCCTGAGCACCGAAAAGTCCCTTGTTGCGGGTCTGGCTACCAGTTTGAAGACTCCCAGCGAGGAACTCCCTGAACGTATCGATAGCCTCACCGCCAAGCTGAAGGCCGCTGAGAAGCAGATCCAGCAGCTGCGTGGCCAGCAACTGCAGAGCCAGGTCGGCGAGCTGGTAAACAAGGCCGAAACGCTGGGTGAGGTCAAGGTCCTGGCCCAACAGCTCCCCGAGGGAGTGGCAGCTGGCGATCTGCGTACCCTGGCCATGGATGCGAAGAACCGCCTCGGCTCTGAAGCCGCTGTTGTGGTGTTTGCTTCCGTTGATGGAGACAAGGTGCCTTTCGTCGCCGCTGCCAACGACGCTGCCGTGGCCCAAGGCATCAAGTCTGGCGAGCTGGTCAAGACGTTCGGTGAGAAGGTCGCTGGACGCGGTGGCGGTAAGCCCGCCATGGCTCAGGGCTCTGGTTCTGACGCTGCTGGCATCCCAGCTGGTATTGAGGCCGTCAAGAGCGCACTGCGCAGTTAAGTAGGATCGAAGGCATTTCTTAATGCATACTGAAACGCCAGACCCAGCTACCGATCCCGGCCGTGGTAGGAGGCTAGGCCTCGACGTCGGCACCGTGCGCATCGGGGTGGCGATTTCAGATCCAGACTGCATCCTGGCCACCCCCGTAGAGACCGTGCAGGCCACCGCAGACGATGGTGATGTGCAGCGTGTCGTAGAGATCTGCCGGGAGAACTTCGTCGTGGAAATAGTCGTCGGCCTTCCGGTGGCACTGCGTGGAAACCATACCCAGAGCACAATTAATGCGGAGGAGTTTGCCCGGCTAGTTAAAGAGGAATTGCCGGATATCCCGTTGCGCATGGTGGATGAGCGAATGTCCACAATGGCTGCTACCCAGGCTTTTCACGCCTCTGGCGTCAATAGTAAAAAGGGCAGAAAAAAGATCGATCAGGCAGCGGCGGTGCATATCCTGCAGGGGTGGTTAGACACGCGGCGGCGCGTGCTTTCCTAAAATTTATCAATTCGTGAGAAAATGACCGCTGAATTGTAAATCATTGTTGTAGAACTCTGGACGAAAGGGCCCACGACCTATGGGATCGACCCGCAACATGCAGCCAAAGTTTCGACGGCGCCGCCAGCTTGCCGCCGCATTGGCTCTCGCCCTGGTTGTTCTGTTGGTCGGTACGTGCGTATACGTTTGGTACCAGCGTGACGTCGTTGCCGTGCGTGACTTCGCCGGCGAAGGTAATGGCAATGTGGTCATGGTTAGGGTCAGCCCAGGCGACTCAGTCGATAGCCTGGCGGAGCAGCTGGTGGACAAAGGCGTGGTCGGATCCCGCCGTGCCCTGATGTCGGCTGCCGAACGCAAGGAACCAGAGCTACAGGCGGGGTACTACCCGTTGCAAGAGCAAATGTCCGCAGACAAGGCGCTCGATTGGCTGTCCAGTGACGATCGCCGTCGCGGCGTGGTCGACATTCCCAATGGTTTGACCCTCAACGATGTGAAGGTGGTTGGGGGCGAAAGCCGTAAGGGCATCTTCAGCCTGATTTCGCAGCAAACCTGCCAGGATGAGCACACCTGCGTGTCCGTCGAAGATTTGCAAAAGGCTGCGGCGCAGACCCCGCCGGAGCAGCTGGAAATCGCGGATTGGGCGATGGAGAAAGTCAAAGCGCGCGGTGATGACCCGAAACGTATCGAGGGCTTGATTTCCCCAGGCGTTCACCTTTTTGATCCCACGAGCAGCCCCGAGGAGATCCTGAAGTCCTTGCTCAATACCTCCAAGGAGGAGTACCAGGACACTGGGCTTGTTTCTTCGTCCCAGAAGGTAGGCCTGAACCCCTACGACATGCTGGTTGCGGCCTCCCTGGTGGAGCGCGAGGCACCGGAGGGCGACTTCGACAAGGTAGCCCGCGTGATCCTGAACCGTTTGGCGGAGAAGCAGAAGCTGGAGTTCGACTCCACGGTGAACTATGACCTCAGCGAAGTCGAGGTCGCAACGACTGACGCCGACCGTAATCGTCCGACCCCGTGGAATACCTACGCCAAGGAGGGCCTGCCGGAGACCCCGATTTCCTCCCCGGGCCTGCAGGCACTGCACGCCATTGAGAACCCGGCTGATGGCGATTGGCTGTACTTCGTTACGGTGGATCGCAACGGTCGCACCGTTTTCAACCGCGACTTCGCTGCGCACGAGCGTGCTATCGAGGAATCCCGCCGCAACGGTGTTTTGGACTCTAACAGGTAGCACCAGCTTTTAACTCTTAAGAAAACGTTTTCTCGAAGAAGCACGAATAGGGTGAATTGCTATGTCCGCCGCAGGCCACGTGATCTCGGTCGATGAGTTTCTAGGGATGACCAGTCTGCGCTGTGCAGTGCTGGGCAGTCCGATTGAACATTCGCTATCCCCGCAGCTGCACACTGCTGGTTATCGCGCCCTTGGCCTGGACATGGACTATGTGCGGGTCGAGGCAGGAGAGTCTCGCGATATTCGTCGGCTAATGGAAGAGTCCGATGGTCTGGTTCGTGGTTTCTCCGTGACCATGCCGGGCAAGCAAGCTGCTCTGGAGCTCTCGGATTTGGCTACCACCCGCGCTCAAGAGATCGGATCGGCCAATACCCTGGTTCCGCAAGGCGACGGCCAATGGCTTGCCGATAACACCGATGTTGACGGGGTTGCTCGTTGCTTGGAGTACATCGGTGGTGGCGATACTGCTGGCCTGCGGGGAGCACGCGCCGTCATTGTTGGAAATGGGGGGACGGCGCGTCCGGCAGTCGCCGCTTTGGCCGCCGCTGGGGTCGAGCATGTGACTGTCCTGGCTCGCTCCGAGCGGGCTCTGAACCTGCAAAGCGTCGTAGAAACGCTGGGTATGGAGTTTTCTTGGTCCCGTTTTGAAGAAGCGGATATCGCCCAGACCTGCGCAGACGCAGCGGTTGTCGTGTCGACTATCCCGGCTCATGCCGCCGCGGAACTTTCCGCAGGGTTGTGTGCTGCCGCGGGTATCGTGGACGTCATTTATGACCCCTATCCCACGCCATTGCTGTCAGCTGCCCAGGCTAAGGCAGTGCCGCATGCGGATGGTCTGCGGATGCTTGCAGGCCAGGCAGAGGAGCAATTCCGTTTGTTCACCGGCAAGTCTGCCCCAGAGGGGCTCATGCTCGATACCGTCCTGCAGGCCAAAGGGCAACTGTAGTTCATAGCCGTTGTGGATAAATCTCTTTTGTCCACAAGGCACTCACTTTCGGCGGTGCTCTGGGCTGGCGCTGTCCGCGCCGCTCGCTAGCCTGCGAGACGTGCCGAACTCCTCGTTTCTTCTTCTCTTTTTGCCCTGGGCGGTTGCTCTCCTAATTTTTGACGCCCGCACCTCCCGCTTGCCCAACTGGCTCACCCTCCCGGGCATTCCCGTGGCAGTAGCGTTGTCGTGGACGATTCCGTGGGCTAACGCTTGGGCGTTTCTCGGAGGGCTGGCCTGGTCGGCATTGGCATTCGGATTACCGCTCATACATCATCGGTTGTTTGCGGGAGCTGGCGATGCAAAGCTTGCTTTGACGACGGGAACTCTTGCGGCTGTGATCTTCCCGCCGGGCGTGATTATTGCCGTGGGACTTAGCGGTCTCATGCACAGCATTTATTTTGCATTCTGCAGCCATTCATTTTCTGGTTTGACGCAGTGGGGTTGTAGGGGATGCACAGCAAACTCAGCTCGGGCGAGTCCACATGGCCCTGCGATGTTGATGGCAACGGGAGTAGTGGTGGTGGCGTCGTTAATGCTGCGTTAATAAAACGTCACGTCATTGGGGCTAGACCTGCACGTGACCTGTATTATGCTTCTTATGCTTCGTTGGACTACTGCAGGTGAATCGCACGGCCAGGCTCTGATTTCTTTGATTGAGAACCTCCCGTCCGGACTCTCGGTCACCCGGGAAGACGTTTCCTATCAGTTGGCACGTCGCCGCCTGGGCTACGGCCGGGGTGCGCGTATGAAGTTTGAGGCGGATGAGGTCACCTTTGTCGGTGGAGTGCGCCACGGCAAGACTCTTGGAAGCCCGGTTGCGGTAATGATCGGTAACACCGAGTGGCCCAAGTGGACCACGATCATGTCGGCCGACCCGGTGGATGAATCCGACCCGGAGGTCGCTAAGGAAATGTCCAGCGGACGTGGCGCAAAGCTGACTCGCCCACGCCCTGGTCACGCGGATTTCTCGGGCATGGTGAAGTACGACCACGATGAAGCACGCCCGATTTTGGAGCGTTCTTCTGCCCGCGAGACGGCTGCTCGCGTCGCAGCTGGCACTTTCGCCCGGGCGCTCCTGCGAGAGGTCTTGGGAGTGGAGGTGCTGTCGCACGTCATTAGTATTGGCCGCTCCGAGCCCTACGCAGGACCCAGCCCGGATTTTTCTGACCTTGAGGCTATTGATGCTTCCCCCGTACGCGCCTTCGATTCTGCGGCTGAAGAGTCCATGGTTGAAGAGATCAAAGCGGCAAAGAAGTCCGGCGACACGCTCGGTGGCATCGTCGAAGTTGTAGTGAAGGGCTTGCCGATCGGCTTGGGCTCACATGTCTCTGGTGATGAGCGTCTCGACGCACAGCTGGCAGCTTCCCTCATGGGGATCCAAGCAATCAAGGGCGTGGAGATCGGTGATGGTTTTGAGGAAGCTCGTCGCCGCGGCTCCGAAGCACATGACGAGATGGAGGCCGGTGCGGAAGGCGGAGTACGCCGCCTGAGCAACCGGGCTGGTGGTCTGGAAGGCGGTATGACAAACGGGGAAGATCTGCGCGTCCGCGCCGCCATGAAGCCTATTAGCACTGTTCCGCGTGCCCTGAAGACTGTGGATATGGCAACGGGTGAGGCCGCAACGGGTATTCACCAGCGTTCTGATGTGTGTGCGGTTCCGGCCGCCGGCGTCGTCGCCGAGACGATGGTAGCCCTCGTGCTGGCGCGTGCTGTGCTGAAGAAGTTCGGTGGCGACTCCGTGGCAGAAACGAAGCGCAACGTGCAGTCCTACCTTGAGTACGTGGACAGCCGACTTGACTGGGCTGCCGAGGCGAACAGCGCTGCCGATGGGGAAGTGGCGGACGGAGACATCCGATGAGTCCCCGCGCGGTGCTGGTTGGGCTTCCCGGTTCCGGCAAAACCACGATCGGTAAGCGTTTGGCAAATGCTTTGAACCTACAGCTTGTCGACACCGACCATTTGCTCGAAGCCAAGCTAGGGAAGACCTGCAACCAGATCATGGCCGAACTGGGCGAGCCGGGCTTCCGCGAGCAGGAGGCGATCGTAGTCGCAGAGGCTCTGACCACCGATGGGATCGTTTCCCTCGGTGGGGGCGCCGTAGTCACAGAAAGCACCCGCGACCTGTTGGCAGATCACACGGTGGTCTACCTCAATGTTTCTATTGCTGAAGGCGTTCGCCGCACCTCCGGTTCCAAGACGCGACCGCTTCTGAATGTGGCTGACCCCCGCAGCAAATACGAGGAGCTTTTCGCTCAACGTTCGGCATACTACGAGGAAGTGTCCAACTTCATGGTTCGCTGTGATGGAAAGGAGCCCCGCCGCGTGGTCACAGACATCCTTCGGTTCATTGAAGAGATTCGCCTGGAGCGACTCACCGAGCACAGTTCCGAGCCCCACGACCCGGTTTTCCGATAGCACGTATCCCAACCCACGACCCAACAACCGATTGACAACCCATTGACAACTGATTGACGAGGAATCCCCATCAAATGTCTGACGCACCGCGCCAAACCTCTACACAGCAGCGCATTCGGGTGGCATCTCAGTCGCCCTACGATGTGGTGATTGACCGAGGGATCGAGTTCGCTTCCGAGGAGATCCTCAACGTAGCTGGGAATACCGCCAACTACCTCATCATTCACCAACCGGCCCTGGGCGCTCGCGCGAAAGAACTGGCTGCGCGTCTTTCCTCTGCCGGCTTTAGCGCGCATACCTATCAGATCGAAGACGCAGAGTCCGCCAAGACAGCTGAATCCGCTGCTGCCTGTTGGGATCAATGCGCGCGCGTCGGCCTCACCCGTGCCGACACCATCATCGGCCTGGGAGGGGGCGCGGCGACTGACCTCGCTGGGTTCATTGCCGCCACGTGGATGCGAGGCATCAAGGTGGTTCACTATCCCACCACATTGCTGGCCATGGTGGATGCGGCCGTGGGCGGCAAGACCGGTATCAACACCCCAGCCGGGAAGAACCTTGTTGGTGCCTTCCACGAACCAAGTGCGGTCATCATCGATCTGGAGGTGCTCGATACTCTCCCACGCGAGGAGATGATCGCCGGATCAGCAGAGATCATCAAGGCGGGCTTCATCGCCGACACCGAAATCCTCGACATCTACGAAGCAGACGCACAGGCTGCACTGGATCCGCACGGTAGCCTGCCGGAGTTGATTGCCCGCGCTATCCAAGTGAAGGCCAACGTGGTGGCGGTAGATCTCAAGGAGTCCAGCCTGCGCGAGATTCTTAACTACGGTCACACCTACGGCCACGCGGTGGAGCACCATGAGGATTATCGCTGGCGCCACGGCCAGGCGGTCGCCGTGGGCATGATTTTCGAAGCGGAGTTGGCGAAGGCCGCTGGATTGTTGAGTGCCGAGGACGTTCGGCGTCACTGCGATATCCTCAACTCTGTGGGGCTGGCGACCAGCTACAACGGCGCTGAGCTCGACGAGCTACTCGCGGCGATGGGGCGAGACAAGAAGAATAAGGGCGGCAAGATCCGTTTCGTTGTTCTTGAAAAGATCGGCACGCCCACCCGCCTGGAAGGCCCGAGTGAGGAGCTGTTGCGCGAGGCGTATGCCGCTAGCGTGGAAGCGTGAACCAGAACATAAAACCCAAAACGTATACCCAAGCCTTAGGAGGCAGCGATGAATCCAGCACAACCTCATGCGCCGAAGGTGTGCGTTGTTAACGGGCCGAATCTTAATCGCCTGGGCAAGCGCCAGCCCGAGGTCTACGGCACCACCACGCTGGCCGATGTGGAGGATCTGCTAGCCCGCGAGGCACAATCCCTGGGGATCGAGATAGACTTCTTCCAATCGAATCATGAGGGAGAATTGCTGGATCGCATTCACCAGGCCGCCGACGATGGGGCTGCGGTAATCATCAACCCTGGAGGGTTTACCCACACCTCTGTTGCTCTGCGCGATGCGCTTGCTGAGATCGCGGACGGCGCGGGTTTCGTGGAGGTACACATCTCCAATGTTCACGCGCGTGAGGAGTTCCGCCACCACAGCTATCTCAGCCCACTGGCCAGCGGCGTCATCGCGGGTCTGGGAATTTACGGCTACGTCGCTGCCCTGCGCTACTTTGCCCAATAGCGCCCAGCTAAATCTCTGCGTAACGCCAGAACTTTAAGGAGTGTTGATGTCTAAGAAACTTTTTGACGCCTACCGCACCCGCCGCAATAAGGCCACAGCACTGATCCAGGAGTCCGAGCATGCGGCGCTTCTTATCAGCGACCTGAAGAATGTTCGCTATCTCACCGGTTTTTCCGGTTCTAACGCATTGCTGGTTATCCGTGAGGACGGCGAACATCTGCTCCTGACGGACGGACGCTACGACACGCAGATCCGAATTGAAACCGGCGAGCCTGATGACGTGGCCATTGAGATTGGTAGCAAGCTTTTTGACCGTGCGGCTGAGTTCGCCAAGATGACTGCGGGGGAGAGGTTCGCCGTTGAATCCAGCCTGGCTTATGGCCAGGCTCAGGGCTTGGGCAACCCGCCGGTACTGGCGGATGTGGTGGAAAAGCTGCGCCTTGTAAAAGATGAGCTGGAGATCGAAGCTCTTGCCGAGGCTGGTGAACTGGCCGATAGCGTATGGCGATCCTTTATTGAAGATGGTGGTATCCGCGAGGGCATCACCGAAATTCAGGCTGCCGCAGAGTTGGAGTTCCAGCTTCGTACTGCCGGGGCTGATGGTTTGAGCTTCGACACAATCTTGGCCAGTGGCGTGAATGCCACTAAGCCGCACGCGGGTGTATCTCGAGAGAAGATTGTTCCCGGGCTAGTGACGGTGGACTTCGGCGTATACCTCAATGGCTATGCCTCCGACCAAACCCGCACAGTTTGTGTGGGGGAGCCAGATGAACTATCCCGCGAGCTCTACGACGTGGTGTACCGTGCGCAGAAGGCCGGGGAAGCGATCCTGGCCCCAGGCGTGGAGCTGCGTAATGTCGACGCGGCCTGTCGAGAAGTTATTTCCGAGGCTGGTTACGGCAAGTTCTTTGTGCACTCGACCGGGCACGGCGTGGGGCTCGATGTGCACGAGGCTCCGCGGGCGGCAGCGGGCGTCGATCCCGCAGAAAAGCTTGTAGAAGGCATGACCGTAACAGTAGAGCCGGGCATTTATATCCCGGAAAAAACGGGCTTGCGCATCGAGAACACGTATGTGATTACCGCCGATGGTGCGCGTAGCTTTAATGCCTCGCCGACGGAACTCATCGTCGTTTAGGGTTTGGCGAGCTGCTAGACTGCAATAGCCAAAAATTTTTTACTCGCTAGAAGGAGACCATTCGTGGCAACTACCGCAGACTTCAAGAACGGCCTTGTGCTGAAGATGGACAACAAGCTTCAGCAGATCCTGGAGTTCCAGCACGTCAAGCCGGGCAAGGGCCCTGCTTTCGTTCGCACGAAGCTGAAGGACGTTGTCTCGGGCAAGATCGTCGATAAGACCTTCAATGCCGGCGTGAAGGTCGAGACCGCTACCGTTGACCGTCGCGACATGACCTACCTGTACAACGATGGCACCAACTTCGTTCTGATGGACGAGAAGACCTACGATCAGATTGAGCTGGCTCCGCACCTCATGGGTGATGGCGCTAAGTTCCTGCTGGAGAACACCACCGTGCAGGTTTCCTTCCACGAGGGCGAGCCACTGTTCGCCGAGCTGCCGGTATCCGTTGAGCTGAAGGTTGAGCAGACCGATCCGGGTCTGCAGGGTGATCGATCCACCGGTGGTACCAAGCCCGCCACCCTGGAGACCGGGGCGGAGATTCAGGTACCGCTGTTCATTGAGACCGGTAACGTACTGAAGGTGGATACCCGCACGGGCGAGTACCTATCTCGCGTCAACAACTAAGGCAGCGACTGCTTTTCACCCATGACTGAAGAACGTACAGCTGAGACGAACGCGGGCAAAGGCACCTCGTTTAAGCGCCATGGCTCCCGCTACAAGGCGCGCCGCCGAGCAGTGGACATTCTGTTTGAGGCGGAGTTCCGCGACATCGACCCGGTGGAGATCGTCGAAGAGCGCATTTCCCTGGCCAAGGATGCGGCTAATCAGGTCAAGCCGGTGCCGGAGTACACCCAGCAGATTGTGCCCGGAGTGGCAACGAACCTGGATGCGCTGGACGAAGCCATCGCTTTGCACCTTTCCAGCGAGTGGCGCTTGGATCGCCTGCCAGCCGTCGACCGCGCCGTGTTGCGCGTCGCGGCGTGGGAGCTGAAGTTCAACGATGATGTCCCCTCTCAGGTGGCAGTAGTTGAGGGGGTAGAGCTAGCGAGCGAATACTCCCACGACAAGGCTCCGAGCTACATTCACGCAGTACTGGATGGCATCAACAAGGACATGCAGGTACAGGCTGACCTGCAGATCGCCGATGCAGCTGCAGCGCAGCGTGCCAATAGCGAGGCCGACGACAACCTGGATTCACTGCTTGGTGACGTCGTAAACGAAGAGGGGGAGGCTTCCGTTAAGGAAGCCGGTGATTCCGCAGACGCGTGATAGACTGCGAGTCGGACAATGTAGACATCCTTTAACAGACCGCACAGAGAGGCGGGAAAGGAGGTCACGATGAACCCGACGGCTGGGGAAACTGGCGTCACCTTACTCGACGCAGATCAAGTTTCCCGTACTGTCGCGCGCATCGCGCACCAAATTATTGAAAAGACCGCGCTTGACGGGGAAGACGCCCAACGCGTGGTTCTTCTAGGCATTCCATCGGGGGGAGTGCCACTCGCGGCACGACTAGCCGAGAAAATTGAGCATTTCACGGGGGTAGAAGTCTTCCAGGGTTCTTTGGACATCACCCTGTATCGAGACGACCTTCGCACCACAAGTCATCGGGCGCTGAAGCCCACGAAGGTTCCACCGCAAGGAATTGACGGCACCACCGTAGTGCTAGTCGACGATGTTTTGTACAGCGGTCGGTCTATTCGCGCCGCTCTCGACGCCCTGACGGACATTGGCCGACCAGAATCCGTACAGGTGGCTGTCCTCATCGACCGTGGCCACCGAAAGTTGCCTATCCGAGCGGACTACGTAGGCAAGAACATTCCCACAGCTGCGGATGAGGATGTGACGGTAAACCTCGCCGAGTTGGACGACGTCGACAACGTGATTCTGTTCCGCCGGTCGAGCGCACAGGAAGAGAGTAAGTAGCCCATGAAGCACCTGATTAGCATCGCTGACCTGAACAAGTCCGAGATTCTGGGTCTAATGGATGAGGCCGATCGCTTTGCTGAGGCACTCGATGGTCGCGAAATGAAGAAGCTGCCCACCCTGCGGGGGCGCACCATCTTCACGATGTTCTACGAAAATTCCACCCGCACCCGTTCCTCCTTTGAAACCGCTGGCAAATGGATGAGTGCGGACGTCATTAACATCTCCGCCAGCAGCTCCTCAGTGAAGAAGGGCGAATCCCTCCGCGATACCGCACTCACGTTGAAAGCCGTCGGCGCCGATGCGATCATTATGCGCCACCCATCCTCCGGTGCGGCCCGGCAGGTCGCGGGGTGGCTGGATGATACGGCCATTATCAACGCAGGTGACGGTTCCAACCAGCACCCAACCCAAGCCCTCTTGGACGCCACCACAATGCGCAACCGCATTGGGGACATTAGTGGCAAGAAGGTCATTATTGTCGGCGATATCCTGCACTCCCGCGTGGCTCGCTCGAATGCCCAACTGCTGACGACCCTCGGCGCGGAGGTGGTGTTCGTAGCTCCACCGACACTAATTCCACTGGGTATTGAGCACTGGGGTGCATACCCGGACAGTGTGCGTGTCAGCTACTGCTTCGACAGTGAGATCGCCGACGCCGACGTCGTTATGATGCTGCGAGTCCAAGCTGAGCGCATGAATGGTGGGTTCTTCCCCTCGCACCGGGAGTACGCTACCCGTTACGGGCTCTCGCAGGCACGTGCGGAACGTATGAAGGACGACGCCATCATCATGCACCCGGGGCCGATGTTGCGGGGTATGGAAATTAACTACGACGTGGCTGATCTGCCGAACACCGTGGTGCTTAACCAGGTGACCGCTGGCGTGCATGTGCGTATGGCCGTCCTATTTACCCTTTTGGTCGGGGACGAGGGATAGCGAAAAAGGGTACAGAGGTTCAGCATGGCAAACACAGCACAGACAGACAATAAGACTTTCGACAAAGGAGCATTCACTATGACCTCCGAGTATCCTGCCACCGGCGAGTTGGCCAGCCACCCGACCGGCGCTGACAAGGCAGTCCTGTTGCGCGGCGTATTGATCTACGGCGAGGGCGACAAGCAGGATGTGCTTATCCAAGATGGCGTAATCTCCGAGATCGGCAGCGACCTGGGTGACTCTGCTCCAGCGGGTGCGGAGGTACTGGATCTAGACGGACAAGTGTTGTTGCCGGGGCTGGTGGACATGCATGTCCACCTACGCGAACCGGGACGGGAAGATACTGAGACCATTGCCACCGGCTCCGCAGCAGCGGCTCAGGGGGGCTTTACGGCTGTATTCACTATGGCCAACACTGCTCCCGTGACTGACAACCCCGCGATCGCAGAAATGGCGTGGTACAAGGGGCAAAACACGAATCTCTGCGACGTTCACCCCGTCGGCTCTATCTCGAAGGGACTAGAGGGCAAGGAGCTTACGGAGTTTGGCATGATGGCCGATTCTGATGCCAAGGTGCGGATGTTCTCCGACGACGGAAAGTGCGTCGACGATCCACGCCTAATGCGTCGCGCCATCGAGTACTCCAAGGGAATGGACGTGCTGCTGGCCCAGCACTGCGAGGAGCCCCGCTTGACCATCGGCGCTGTCGCCCACGAGGGAGAGACCGCCGCGCGTCTCGGCCTGGGCGGATGGCCGCGTGTCGCCGAAGAATCCATCGTCGCTCGGGATGCCATCATGGCTCGCGACTACGGCGGAAGGCTGCACATCTGCCACGCCTCCACGGAAGGTACCGTGGATCTGCTGCGCTGGGCGAAAGACCAGGACATTCCGCTTACCGCAGAGGTAACCCCACACCACCTGCTGCTCACCGACGAGCGACTGGAAACCTACGACGGCGTGAACCGAGTCAACCCGCCGCTGCGCGAACAACGCGATGTGGAGGCGCTCCGTGCAGCACTCATCGACGGCACCGTCGACTGCGTGGCCACCGATCACGCGCCACATGGTTCGGAAGACAAGTGCTGCGAGTTCGATAAGGCCCGCCCCGGCATGCTGGGAATCGAGACCTCTCTGGCACTCATCGCCAAGATCTTCGTTATCGATGGCGACCAGGACTGGCGCTTCGTAGCCAAGGTGATGTCCGAGCGTCCCGCCGAAATCACCAAGCTCCCCGGACATGGTCGCCCGATCGCGGTCGGGGAACCGGCAAACTTGTGCGCTGTGGATGTCAATAAGTCCTGGGTCGCGCACGGCCACGACATGGCTTCCAAGGCCAATAACACTCCCTACGAGGGCATGGACATGCCCGTGAAGGTGAGCACCACGCTGTTGCGGGGCAAGGTGACCTGCAAGAATGGCTCAGCGGTGCACTAAGCATCCACGAGTGGGCGTCAATCAAGAAATAGAACCAAACACAACAGCCAAGAGTTAAGGAAACAAGCACAATGAGCTACACGCCAGCAGCACTGGTTCTCGCCGATGGAAAGATCTTCCGCGGCCGCGCATTCGGCGCAACGGGGCGCACCCTGGGCGAGGCAGTTTTCACCACCGCCATGACCGGTTATCAAGAGACAATGACCGACCCGTCTTACCACCGTCAGATTGTGGTGGCGACCGCTCCGCACATTGGAAACACCGGCTGGAACGACGAGGATTCCGAGTCCCGTGGCGGGAACATCTGGGTCGCTGGGCTGGTAATCCGCGATCTTTCCCGCACCGTAAGCAACTGGCGTGCCACCCGGAGCCTGCCGGAGGAGATGGAAGCGCAGGAAATCATCGGCATCCAGGGCGTAGACACGCGCGCGATCGTTCGCCACTTGCGCGACAAGGGTTCGGTAGCCGCGGGCATCTTTAGCGGTGACGCCCTTAGCTCCGACGACGATATGATCAGCCAGGTTCAGGCTCAACCGGCAATGGCGGGTGCAGACCTTTCCAGCGATGTAAGTACCGACGAGCTGTACGTGGTGGAGGCTGAAGGGGGAATCAAGCACACCATCATCGCCTACGACATGGGTATTAAGACCAACACCCCGCGCGAGTTCTCCAAGCGCGGCGTGCGCAGCGTGGTCGTTCCCTCGACGACTACCTTCGAAGAGGTAAATAAGCTGATGGAGGAATACAACGCCTCGGGCGTGTTCATCTCCAACGGCCCAGGCGATCCGGCGACCGCCGATGCAACCGTGGAGGAGCTAAAGAAGGTACTGGAAGCGAAGATCCCGTTCTTCGGCATCTGCTTTGGTAACCAGCTGCTTGGTCGCGCACTCGGCATGGATACCTACAAGCTGAAGTTCGGCCACCGGGGTACGAACGTGCCGGTGATCGACCACCGAACTGGCAAGATTGACATCACCGCACAGAACCACGGCTTCGCTCTGAAGGGCAAGGCTTTGGAGACTTTCGACACCCCGTTCGGCGAGGCGCAGGTGACGCACACCTGCCTGAACGATGACGTGGTTGAGGGAGTGGCGCTGGTAGATGGCAGCGCATTCTCCGTCCAATACCACCCGGAATCCGCGGCTGGACCGCACGATGCAAACCCGCTGTTCGACAAGTTCTTCGAGAACCTCGAAAAGTACAGCAACTAAACCGCAACTGAAGAAACTGCAGCAACCTTAAGCAACAGGAATAGTAGGGAAGACACCAATGCCACGTCGCGAAGATATCAATCACGTACTCGTCATCGGCTCCGGCCCGATCGTCATCGGCCAGGCTTGTGAGTTCGACTACTCCGGAACCCAGGCCTGCCGCGTGCTCAAAGAAGAGGGCTTGCGCGTTACGCTGATTAACTCGAACCCGGCGACAATCATGACCGACCCGGAGTTCGCCGACCACACCTATATCGAGCCGATCTCCCCGAAGTACATCGAGAAGATCTTCCAGGTAGAGCAGGAGGCCGGACACAAGGTCGACGCCGTCCTTGCGACTCTCGGTGGCCAGACCGCATTGAATGCCGCCATCCAGTTGGATCGCTTGGGCATCCTCGACAAGTACGGGGTGGAGCTGATTGGCGCGGATATCGACGCTATTGAACGCGGTGAGGACCGCCAGAAGTTCAAGGACATCGTTGAGAAGATCGGCGGCGATTCCGCGCGCTCCCGTGTTTGCCACAGCATGGAGGAAGTACACGAGACCGTCGCAGAGCTGGGTCTGCCCGTCGTTGTGCGGCCGTCGTTCACCATGGGTGGTTTGGGCTCCGGCCTGGCCTTTAACGAAAAGGATCTGGAGCGCATCGCCGGCGGTGGCCTGGCGGCCTCCCCAGAGGCGAACGTGCTGATCGAGGAGTCCATCCTCGGTTGGAAGGAATACGAGCTGGAGCTTATGCGCGACGGCAAGGACAATGTCGTGGTCGTTTGCTCCATCGAGAACGTGGACGCGCTGGGTGTGCACACCGGTGACTCCATGACTGTTGCCCCCAGCATGACCTTGACTGACCGCGAGTTCCAGACCATGCGCGATCAGGGTATCGCCATTCTCCGCGAGGTCGGCGTGGACACCGGTGGTTGTAACATTCAGTTCGCGGTGAACCCGAAGGACGGACGCATCATCACCATCGAGATGAACCCGCGCGTTTCCCGTTCCTCCGCCCTGGCCTCTAAGGCCACTGGTTTCCCGATCGCCAAGCTGGCTGCGAAGCTGGCCATTGGCTACACCCTGGATGAGGTACGCAACGACATCACCGAGGTCACCCCTGCAGCTTTCGAGCCGACCCTGGACTATGTGATCGTCAAGGCTCCGCGCTTTGCTTTCGAGAAGTTCCCCGGCGCCGACGATACGCTGACCACCACCATGAAGTCCGTCGGCGAGGCCATGGCAGTGGGGCGCAACTACGTCACTGGTCTGAATAAGGTGATGCGCTCCTTGGAAACCAAGCAAGCTGGATTCTGGACCGTCCCAGACGAGGCGTTTGCCGGTGAACGTGCCACCGACAAGGAAGCCGTGCTGGAAGATCTAAAGCGCCCCACGGAGGGTCGCATGTACGACGCGGAATTGGCGCTACGTCTGGGTGCTACTGTCGATGAGGTCTATGCCGCCTCTGGCATTGACCCCTGGTTCCTGCACGAGCTCGCCGGGTTGGTCGAGTTCCGCGCCCGTCTTGTGGACGCCCCAGTCTTGGATGTGGAACTTCTCCGCGAAGCCAAGTATTTGGGTCTGTCGGATGCACAGATTGCCGCGCTGCGTCCGGAGCTTGCTGGCGAGGATGGCGTGCGCGCCCTGCGTTGGGCACAGGGCATTCGTCCGGTGTTTAAGACCGTTGACACCTGTGCTGCTGAATTCGAGGCTAAGACGCCATACCACTACAGCTCCTATGAGCTGGATCCCGCAGCCGAGTCTGAGGTGGCTCCGCAGCGGGATAAGAAGAAGGTGCTGATTCTCGGCTCTGGTCCAAACCGCATTGGCCAGGGCATCGAGTTCGATTATTCCTGTGTGCACGCGGCTTTGGAACTGTCCCGCGTGGGGTATGAGACCGTTATGGTCAACTGCAACCCGGAAACCGTGTCTACCGACTACGACACCGCTGACCGCCTGTACTTCGAACCTTTGACCTTTGAAGACGTCATGGAGATTTACCATGCAGAGGCTGAGTCCGGTGAGATCGCTGGCGTGATCGTGCAGCTCGGCGGCCAGACCCCGCTGGGTCTTGCGCAGCGTCTGGCTGACGCCGGCGTGCCGGTCGTCGGCACCTCGCCGGAGGCCATCAACCTGGCAGAGGACCGTGGCGAGTTCGGCAAGGTGCTAGAGAAGGCAGCTCTACCCGCACCGGAGTTCGGCACCGCTACCAGTGTCGAAGAGGCTCACGCCGTGGCTGCCCGCATTGGTTTCCCAGTACTGGTTCGCCCGTCCTACGTGTTGGGTGGACGCGGCATGGAAATCGTCTACGACGATGACAGCCTGTCCGACTACATCCAGCGTGCTACGGAAATCACTAGCGATCACCCGGTACTGGTCGACCGCTTCCTGGATTCCGCTATCGAGATCGACGTGGACGCACTGTGTGACGGTGAGAATGTCTACCTGGCCGGCGTGATGGAGCACATCGAAGAGGCCGGAATTCACTCCGGCGACTCCGCCTGCGCAATTCCGCCGATGACGCTGGGCGCAGAGGACATTGAGAAGGTCCGCAAGGCCACCACTGCGCTGGCCTATGGCATTGGTGTGAAGGGGCTGATGAATGTCCAATTCGCTTTGAAGGACGACGTGCTCTACGTCATCGAGGCAAACCCCCGCGCTTCCCGCACCGTACCTTTCGTATCGAAGGCTACGGGTGTGCAGCTGTCTAAGGCTGCCGCACGCATCATGCTCGGCACCAGCATTTCGGATCTGATCGAAGAAGGCATTCTGCCACGAGATCGCGACGGCGGATCGCTGCCGCAGGGACACCCGATTGCCGTGAAGGAAGCCGTCATGCCGTTCAACCGCTTCCGTAGCCCGGAGGGCTACGTACTGGACTCTCTGCTGAGCCCGGAGATGAAATCCACCGGCGAGGTCATGGGCCTGGACGATGATTTTGGCTCTGCATTCGCAAAGACTCAAGAGGCCACAGGTGATCTGCCGACCGAGGGTACCGTCTTCGTGTCGGTAGCCAATCGCGACAAACGCACCTTGATCCTGCCGATTCAACGCCTGTACTCCCTTGGATTCAAGATCCTGGCCACCCAGGGCACTGCCGCTATGCTCCGTCGCAACGGTGTGGAGTGCGAAGTTGTGGCCAAGATTTCGGATGAGCGCCGCGCGGCAGCGGACAACACACCGCTTGTAGACACGGACGGCAAGCCGATGCGCACTGTGGGCGACTGGATCAAGGATGGCGATGTCGACCTCATCCTGAACACGCCTGCAGGTTCCGCCGGGGCGCGTCACGACGGTTACGATATCCGTTCCGCCGCGGTGAACATGGGCGTACCGTGCGTCACCACCGTCCAAGGCGCCGTGGCCGCAGTACAGGGCATTGAAGCGCTACAGGGTGCTGAGCCGACCGTCCGCGCCATTCAGGAGGTCGATCACTCGTGAGCGCGAGCGAAGGCCCAAGCCTGACCTTTGGGCAGCGGTTCCTTGAGCGCTCTAAGACCTATGGGCAGCTTTGCGTGGGCATGGATCCCCACGTCGGCATCTTGGAAGCTTGGGGACTCAAAGCGACTGTCGAAGGGCTTGAGGCCTTCAGTAAGACGTGCGTCGAGGCTTTTGCGGATGTTGCGTGTGTCGTAAAGCCTCAAGTTGCCTTCTATGAACAGTTCGGTTCTGCGGGTCTAGCTGTCCTGGAAGAATCCATTGCACAATTACGACGCGCAGGTGTTTTGGTGATTGCCGACGCCAAGCGTGGCGACATTGGATCCACTATGGCAGGTTATGCCCGAGCATGGCTGGACCCGGAGTCGCCCTTGTGTAGTGACGCCGTGACCGTTTCCCCCTGGTTGGGGTTTGAATCCCTGCGGCCTGTTCTCGACCTGAGCGAGCAACACGGCAGGGGAGTGATCGTGCTGGCTGCAACCTCTAACCCGGAGGCCCGTGGCGTTCAGCGTTCCCTGTTTGATGGAACGCAGGTGAACCTGGCGCAACACATTGTGGATCGAGTGGCCGAGGAAAATGCCCAGCATTCCGGTGCTGGCAACGTGGGCGTGGTGGTAGGCGCAACCCTGGCTGATCCACCCCGCTTGGACCGTGTCGGCGGCATGGTTCTGATGCCTGGGGTAGGTGCACAGGGCGGAACTATGGACGATGTGAAGCGTATTGCCGGGGGAGACGAGACGGCGTCATTAGTCTCACCAAATGTCTCCCGCGGTGTGCTCCGTGCCGGACCCGACGTGGCCGACCTCCGCGCAGCGGTGAAAGAGCAGGCGACACAGCTCACACTTTGAGACTTTAACCGGCTTTTAGCAGGGGCTTTTGCTGCTTTCTAGGATTCCGGGTGCTACACTGACATGCATTGTTTGAAACCTAGTGTCGCGGTACCGCAGTTGCACTTTTAGGTGTCTTTCCTGAACCGTGTACAGTAGTCGAGAACATATTCTCGGTGTGTCAGCTTGGCAAAATTATCCGAGACAACTTAATATCCAGCGTTGCTTGGAATACCGTTCGGTCTCTACAGCATGCTGGTTATCAACCAGAAAAACTTTCCATTCAAAAGACGAGAATATTAAACGGAGGCACCCGTGGCACTTCCCCAGTTGACCGATGAGCAGCGCGCAGCGGCGCTGAAGAAGGCAGCCGAGGCACGCAAGGCACGCGCAGAACTGCGCGAGAAGCTGAAGCGTGGCGGCACCGACCTGAAGCAGGTCCTGAAGGACGCCGAAACCGATGAGACCCTGGGCAAGATGAAGGTTTCCGCTCTGCTGGTCTCCCTGCCGAAGGTTGGCAAGGTGAAGGCCAAGGAAATCATGGAGCAGCTGGAGATCGCCGAAACCCGCCGTATCCGTGGCCTGGGCGACCGTCAGCGTCGCGCCCTGCTGGAGCACTTCGGTTTCGAGGAATAATCTTGAGCCAGGACCTGAATAGCGGCCGGATCGTCGTCCTCGCAGGACCTTCGGCAGTGGGGAAGTCCACAGTCGTTCGTCGTCTGCGCTCGGACGTTCCGGATCTGTTCTTCAGTGTGTCCATGACCACCCGCGCCCCACGTCCGGGCGAAGTCGATGGCGAGGACTACATCTACGTCACCCGCGAGCAGTTCGAGGACAATATCGCGGCGGGTAAGATGCTCGAGTGGGCGGAGATCCACGGTGGTCTGCAGCTATCCGGCACGCCGCGTGAGCCGATTGAGAACGCGTTGGCTCAAGCCCGCCCCGTTCTCGTCGAGGTTGACCTCGAAGGCGCTCGTAACGTCAAGAAGATGCTACCCGAGGTACAAACGGTTTTCCTTGCGCCGCCGTCCTGGGAAGTGCTCGTAGAGCGTCTGACCGGTCGCGGTACGGAAACCCAGGACGTCATTGAACGTCGCTTGGAGACTGCGAAAGTCGAAATGGCCTCGCAGTCGGAGTTCGACCATGTGGTGGTCAACGATGACGTGGAACAAGCAGTCGCGACGATCAGCGGCTTTCTCCGATAGAAGCCGCAGTGGCACGCTGCGAGCACTGTGCTCAATAAAGAACTAAAAGAATATACAGTTTACAACCCACCAAAGAAGGTGCATACCGTGGAAAACCAGGACGTGAATGCGAACGACAGCGTGTTCGATCCTCCTGTAGGCATCACCAACCCACCCATCGACGAGCTTCTCACGAAGGTGTCTTCCAAGTACGCCTTGGTCATCTTCGCAGCTAAGCGCGCACGTCAGATCAACGACTACTTCCAGACGGTCGACGAGGGCGTCTTTGAGTTCGTCGGACCTCTGGTTACCCCGGATGTCCACGAGAAGCCCCTTTCCATCGCTCTGCGCGAGATTAACCGGGATCTGTTGGAACACACCGAGGGTTAAACCAGCTAGGCTGATTCGTTGTGAACGTTGCATCAGCTTTAACCAACACCAAGCCGCTCCGCGTCGTTATCGGCGTAGGGGGCGGCATTGCTGCGTATAAGGCCGCTCACTTGGTGCGCTATTTCACTGAACGTGGCCATGATGTGCGGGTGATTCCGACCCGATCGGCATTGAACTTCGTAGGCGCTGCGACATTTGAAGCGCTGTCGGGCCATCCGGTGGCGACCGAAGTATTCGATGCGGTGGATGAGGTGCAGCACGTTCGTCTCGGGCAAGAAGCTGATCTTATTGTCGTGGCTCCGGCGACGGCGGATTTGATGGCTCGGATTGCTCATGGACGTGCCGATGATCTGCTGACTGCAAGTTGTTTGGTAGCGACGTGCCCCGTGGTGCTGGCTCCTGCAATGCACACGGAGATGTGGGAGAACCCGGCGACTGTAGATAATGTGGCGACGCTGCGTCGGCACGGGATTACCGTTCTGGATCCCGCCCACGGGCGACTTACTGGCACAGACACTGGCGCCGGTCGGCTGCCGGAACCGGAACAGATTGGCCAGTTGGCTCTTACTGTGCAGGCGGATCGAGATGCATTTACCCGTGATCTCGAAGGCAAGCGGGTACTCATTAGCGCCGGTGGTACGCATGAGCCGTTGGATCCCGTGCGCTATCTGGGTAATGCCTCGTCTGGGCGACAGGGCTACGCGCTGGCAGAGGTTGCGGCTCAGCGGGGAGCCAAAGTTACCCTCGTGGCTGGGGTGACGGAGAACTTGCCCACGCCCAGTGGAGCCGAGGTTGTTAGGGTGAAGACCGCTCGTGAGATGCAAGAAGCGGTAATGGAACATGCCACCACCGCAGACGTGGTCATCATGGCTGCAGCTGTAGCTGACTACCGCCCAGCAGAGGTGGCCGGATCGAAGATGAAGAAGGGCTCTGACGCTGATCTGTCGACGATTCAGCTCACCGAGAACCCGGACATCCTCGCTGGTGTGGTTGAGGCACGGGCGCGCGGAGACGTGGCGTCCACAACAAAGATAGTGGGTTTCGCGGCAGAAACCGGCGACCAGAACAGTAGCCCGCTGGACTTCGCTCGCAAAAAGCTACAGAAGAAGGGCTGCGATCTTTTGATGTGCAATGCCGTGGGCGAGGGCAAGGTTTTTGGCCAGCCGGATAGCGCGGGCTGGATCCTCCGCCCCAATGGAGAGGTCATCGAGGTGCCGCCTGGCCCGAAGACCAGGGTCGCTGCCGCGATCTGGAAGGCTGTATGCGAGACTAAAGCAACCACTACGTGACAAATACAGACAGCTTGGTCTAGTATGTGTCCATCGACTTAAGAGTCCTTAATAACTGATACCTAAAAAAGGAAAAATTCCACGTGTCTTTGCGCCTATTTAGCAGCGAGTCCGTCACCGAAGGGCACCCTGACAAGATCTGCGACGCGGTCTCCGACAAGATTCTCGACGCATTGCTTGCCAAGGACCCAGAGGCACGCGTGGCCGTCGAAACCGTCGTGACCACTGGACTGGTTCACGTTGTCGGCGAAATCCGCACTACCACCTATGTAGAGATTCCCGCACTCGTACGCAAAACTCTGCTGGAGATTGGCTTCAACAGCTCCGATATGGGCTTTGACGGCTCTACCTGCGGCGTAAGCATCGCAATCGGCGAACAGTCCCAGGAGATTGCGCAAGGAGTGGACACCGCCTTGGAGCACCGCTCCCAGAACGACGATGACGGCGCAGAGCTGGACGAAATCGACCGCCTGGGCGCCGGTGACCAGGGCCTCATGTTCGGCTATGCCACCAACGAAACCCCGGAGTTTATGCCACTGCCGATCGCGCTGGCGCACCGCCTATCGCGGCGCCTGACCGAGGTGCGCAAGAAGGGCATCGTCCCGCATCTGCGTCCCGATGGCAAGACCCAGGTGACCTTCGCTTATGACGCAGAAGGCACCCCGGTTCGCCTGGATACGGTCGTGGTTTCCACTCAGCACGACGACGGCATCGAACAGGAGTGGCTGCATGAGCAGATCCGCACCCACGTTGTTCAGTATGTGCTGGACGAGGCAGGATTGAGCGGCAACCTGGCCGACACAGACTACACGCTGCTGGTGAATCCCTCTGGGTCCTTCGTTCTGGGCGGCCCCATGGGTGATGCAGGCCTGACCGGCCGCAAGATCATCGTCGACACCTACGGCGGCATGGCTCGCCACGGCGGTGGTGCGTTTTCCGGAAAGGATCCAAGCAAGGTCGACCGCTCCGGTGCTTATGCCATGCGTTGGGTGGCTAAGAACATTGTGGCTGCCGGGCTGGCTGACCGTGCGGAGGTTCAGGTGGCCTATGCTATCGGCCGCGCAACGCCTGTTGGCCTGTACGTGGAGACCTTCGGCACCGAGACCGTTCCAGTGGAGGTCATTCAGGATGCCGTCCGCCAGGTATTCGATCTGCGCCCCGCTGCGATTCTTCAGGAGCTTGACCTCAAGCGCCCGATTTACGCCCAGACCAGCGCTTACGGCCACTTTGGCCGGACCGACCTGGACCTGCCGTGGGAGCGCACCGACCGAGTGGCTGCGCTGAAGAAGGCTGTCGAGGCCGCTCAGTAGCACGTAGCAGGTAGCAATTAGCACTGTGGAACAGCCCGTCGCGCGAGTCCTGCCGTTACTCGGCGTGCCACACCTAGATCGGCTTTTCGACTACGCGGTGCCGGAAAGCATGGATGCGCACGCCCAACCGGGTGTGCGCGTTCGCGTTCGCTTTTCCGGGCGACTCGTCGATGCCTTCGTTATTGAACGGCGCCGACGGAGTGACCATCCCGGCGAGCTGCGACCACTGGAACGAGTGATTAGTCCCCTGCGTGTGTTGCCGAAGCACCTATGGGAGCTGGTGAACGTTCTGGCGGATCGCTATGCCGGGGTGCGTTCGGATATTCTGCGTTCGGTTGTTCCCTCCCGGCATGCCTCAGCGGAAGAGGCGGGGTTGTTCGCCGATGGCGCGGCATGGGAAAACCTTGGTGCGAAGTTGCAGTCCGTCGAGCAGGCTTCCGCCGACTCCTATCAGGCCGCGGAGGAGGCCCTTACGCCTTACCCTCACGGTGGGGCGTTCCTTTCTGCGCTCGTCGAGGGCAAACCTGCCAGGGCTTGTATATTGACGCCCCCAGGCCGCGACATCCCCACCCTCATCGCGGCCGTTGCAGCTGCCGTGGCCTGGAACACCGACGGTGGGGTCTTGGTGGTGGCACCCAACCAACGCTTGGTCGATCGCCTGGTAGCCGGATTAAAAGAGCATATGAACACCGCGCAGGTGATGGAGCTGACGGCCCAGGTCGGCCCCAATGCACGATACCGCCGCTACTTATCCGTTCTGGCAGGTCAAGCGCGGGTGGTGGTCGGTACCCGCTCAGCGGCGTTGCTGCCAATGCCCAAGCCCCGGTTAATGGTGCTGATAGGTGAGTCCGACGATAATCTGGTGGATCCGCGTGCACCGTATATCCATGCGCGCGAAGCACTGGCGCTGCATGCACAGCACACCGGGGCGGGACTGCTGATCGCTGGGGTTCATAGGTCGGCGGAAGTACAGCAGTGGGTGGATCGGAAACTGGTGTATCCCCTGTTGCCCACCCGAGATTCCTTACATGAGGCCATGCCATGGATCCGGGGATTAGGGGAGACGGACGGAGCCACGGAACGGGAGCTGCATGCGCCCGGGGCAAGAATCCCCTCCATGGCGTTTGCCGCTATACGAGAATGCCTGGATAGTGACCTGCCCGCTCTGGTGCAGGTACCGCGCCGCGGGTACGCACCCGCGTTGGCCTGTGCACAGTGTCGCACCCCCGCGCGCTGCAGACACTGTAATGGGCCATTGGAACTGCCGACAAGTGCGGATGCAGCTCCACCGCGCTGCCGGTGGTGTGGGCAAACCGCGGGGCTATTCACCTGTCCAAGTTGCGGTAACCACAGCGTGCGCTTGTCTGTCATAGGGCATGACCGGACCGTGGAAGAGTTGGGGCGGGCCTTTCCTGGTGTGCCAATCATCGCTAGCGGTGGCAAGCACGTAGTGGACAGCGTGAAGCGTCGCGGGAGCATAGTAGTAGCCACCCCGGGGGCCGAGCCCACTGTGGAAGACGGCCTCTATGGCGCAGCGGTTTTGGTGGATCCTTGGATTCTGTTGGGCAGACAAGACCTAAGAGCGGCTGAGACAGCGCTTCGGCATTGGATGGAAGCAGCATCACTTGTGGCGCCCCGAACGAATGGCGGCAAGGTTGTCTTCGCCGGCGCGGCCAGCCTCCCCACGGCTCAACAGCTTATTCGCTGGGATCCGGTTGGGGCAGCTCGTGCTGAACTTGCCCACCGCGCCGAGGCTGCCTTCCCTCCAGCTTTTGCCGTGGCTGCTGTCGACGGCACCAGTACGGCGATTGAAGGACTTGAATCCAACTGGGAGTTACCCCCGGGTGCGGAGACCTTAGGCCCCGTGGAGCTTCCACCCGGAGTGCGTTTGCCCGCCGGAATTGATAGCCACGACCCGCAAGCTCGGCAGGCCGCCAGGCGCATGCTGGTGCGGGTTCCCGCCGACCAGCACATTGCGCTGGGGCAAGCGTTGCGCAGCGCCCAATCGGTACGCACAATCCAGCGGGGCAGTCGTTCAACCCAACCCGACGCCCTGAGGGTTGTCATGGATCCTGTGCGGATCGGTTAGTGTTGATAACCATGACCGTGCTGAACATGCGCTACTTTGGGGACCCGGTCCTTAAGACCGTGGCGGACCCAGTGAAATCAGAACTTATTCAGGATGCGGGAACGCGTCGCCTGGTCGAGGACATGCTGGAGACCATGGATCACTTCGGTGGCGTGGGACTGGCCGCCAACCAGGTGGGTATCACTCGCCGCATTTTCGTCTTCGACTGCGATGGGGATCGCGGACATGTGATCAACCCGACTTGGGAGGCCGTGGGTGAGGAGACGCAAACCGGGGGCGAGGGTTGCCTTTCCATCCCGGACGTCGGCGGTGACGTCACCCGTGCCCAGCGAGTGCGCTTGCGTGGTACGACCGTCGATGGCGAGGAGATTGACCGCGAGGTTACGGACTTGCTGGCGCGTTGTGTGCAACACGAAACCGACCATCTTGATGGCGTGCTTTTCATCGAGCACCTAGAGGCAGACCAGCGCCGTGAGGCAATGCGCCAAATTCGCGAATCGGAGTGGTTTAAACAGTGAAAATCGTCTTTGCCGGCACTCCGGAACCCGCTGCCGTGGCGCTAGAACACCTCATCGCCGATGAGCGTATCGAGGTCGTTGCGGTGGTTACCCAGCCCGACGCCAAGCGGGGACGTGGCCGCAGCCTGCGCCCATCGAAGGTCGCGGAAGTTGCGGAAAAGGCCGCCATCCCCACTTACAAATGGCCTAGCCTCAAAGCCGGTACGGAATCCGGTGACGAGGCCCGCGCGGTGCTTTCCAACCTCGCCGAACGCGGTGTGTCTGCCACAGCAGTAGTGGCCTATGGCAACCTGATTCCTACCGACCTCCTCGACGTGTTTGAGCATGGATGGGTAAACCTGCACTACTCACTCCTGCCACGCTGGCGCGGTGCAGCGCCCGTTCAAGCAGCGCTGGCCGCTGGCGACGAGTACACGGGAGCATCCATCTTCCGCATCGAACAGGGGCTGGACACCGGCCCAGTCGCCGCCCAACTGACCCAGAAGATCGCCATTGAAGATACGGCAGACGACCTGCTGGCAAGTCTGACCTATGCCGGACGCGAGCTACTGGCCGATGCCCTCATCGAGATGGATGATGGCTCTGCTGAGCTGTCCGCACAGGACGATGAGGCGGCTACACACGCGCCGAAGATTCACCCGGCTGATGCGCAAATCGATTGGAAGCAGCCCGCCGAAGTCATTCAGCGCACTGCCCGTGCTCACACTCCGGCGCCTGGTGCATGGACTTTGTTGGACGACCAACGGTTCAAGATCGGCATGCTGCTACCTACCTCACCCACGGACGCGTCAGAACTTGCTGAACTCGGTGCAGGTGATGTTGCGGCGTCGAACAAAAAAGTTTTCGTAGGCACGGGCACCAGCGCGCTAGAGATCACGCTGATCCAACCGCCGGGGAAGAAGATGATGGACGCGGCCGCCTGGGCGCGCGGTCAGCAGGAGTTGCTGGCGAAGCATCCGACCTTCAGCGCCCGGAACACAGAAGCGGAAACAGGGGAGTAATAGGAACATGGGAGGCTTCAGGGCGCGCTCTGAATCGGCGCGCAGCGGCGAACATAAACCCGCAAAGGCTACGGGCTACCAGCAACGCCGTCCCGAACATAGGCAGCGGAAAAGCCGTGCAAAGGGCTCCGGGGACAAGGTACGCGACGTCGTCTTTGGCGTATTACGGGCCGTCACAGTCGACGACGCTTTCGGCAACTTGGTGCTGCCCAAGGCGCTGCGGGAAGCAGGTTTAAAGGGACGCGACGCCGCATTTGCCACAGAGCTGACCTATGGCACCCTGCGCGCACGCGGACTATTGGACGCAATCATCGCTGACGCGGCTGGGCGCCCGATTGAAAAGATCGACTCAGTAGCCCTTGATGCCCTCCGCATGGGCGCTTACCAGATCCTGCGCACACGGGTGGAGAACCACGCTGCCGTCAACACATCGGTGGAGTTGGTGAAAGCCCATGGCGCAGGCCAAGCATCCGGGTTCGTCAACGGGGTGCTGCGAGGGCTGACCCGGAAGAAGCCCGAAACATGGATCGAGCGAGTGGCACCAGGTAATGAACTGGCCGATATAAGCTTGCGCAATGCACACCCGGAGTGGATTGCCCAGGTATTCGCTGAGTCCCTGGGAGTGGATACCGCTACCGAAGAAGGGCACAGCGAACTCGAATATGCGCTGGCTGCCGATGACGCGCGCCCGATTGTGCACCTGGCCGCCCGCCCCGGCCAGATTAGCGGCGAGGAGTTGGCACTGATCACCAGTGGTACCGAGGGCAGGTTCTCTCCCTACGCGGTCTATTTGGATGAAGGCGCCCCCGGCGAAATTGCCCCGGTGCGCGAGGGGCTGGCTAGCGTACAGGATGAAGGTTCGCAGTTAATTGCCCTGGCTACTACCCGCGTACCTGTCGCTGCCGAATTGCCTGGCCGGTGGCTGGATCTCTGCGCGGGGCCGGGCGGTAAGACTGCGTTTATTGCCTCAGCCGCGCTGTCCGAGCAGGCGAGTGTGGATGCGGTGGAGATTGCTCAGCACCGCGCCACGTTGATCGAGCAGACTGTCCGCGAGTTGCCAGTGCGTGTGCACGTGGGCGATGGGCGGAAGTTGGAAGAGATCAAGAGCCTGAATATTCCGGAGGGTGGTTTTACTCGTGTACTGATCGACGCCCCGTGTTCCGGTCTCGGTGCGTTGCGTCGCCGCCCTGAGGCTCGGTGGACGAAGTCCCCAGAGGATGTTCCGCCGCTTGTCGCGCTCCAGCGCGAGTTGCTGACCAGTGGCCTGGCTGCGGCTGCTCCGGGCGGGGTGCTGATCTACTCCACGTGCTCCCCGCACCCTAAGGAGACTACGGACGTGGTTCGCTCGGTCGCGGCACGTACCGGTGCGGAGATTCTGGACGTTACTGAGTACCTGCCTGAGCTGGCCGCCACGAACGTCGCCCAGACTAAGCCCTTTGTTCAGCTCTGGCCCCATATCCACGGCACCGACGCAATGTTCTTCGCCGCGCTGCGTCCGGCAAGCCGCCCCGCCGACAAGTAGAAAGGCTTTTGCTCCTATGCCGAACCCCCGCACTTCCCGCACCCCGCTCATCGCCCCGTCGATCCTCGCCGCCGATTTCTCTGCCTTGGCCAGCGAAATTGGCCGAGTACCGAATGCAGACTGGTTGCACATCGACGTGATGGATAACCACTTTGTTCCTAACCTTTCTTTCGGCCTTCCAGTGGCCAAGTCGCTGCTTCCCCACACGGACAAGCACTTGGATGTGCACCTGATGATTGAGAACCCAGAGAAGTGGGCGGAGGACTATGCCGATGACTTCCAGTCCGTCACCTTCCACCTGGAAGCCGTGGCGGATGTCGACGCAGCTATTGCCTTGGCCGACAAGTTGCGCGGACACGGCACGGCGGCGGGCATTTCGATCAAGCCGAATACTCCGGTGGAACCACTTTTGGATCATCTGGACAAGTTTGACCTCGTTCTGGTGATGAGTGTGGAGCCGGGCTTCGGCGGCCAGAAGTTTATGCCCGAGGTACTGGACAAGGTTCGCGCACTGCGCAGCCGTATCGACGAATTGGGCCTAGATACTCTCATCGAGATCGATGGAGGCATTGGGCCGGAGACCGCTGCCGAGTCCGCCGCCGCGGGCGTGGACGTATACGTTGCCGGCTCCAGTGTCTTCGGCAAGGAAGACCCCGCCGCGGCGGTTGATGAGATCCGCGCTCGCGCCCAGTAGCTACATGGATCTTTCTCTGTTTTCCGACGCCCACCACCTCGGTTGGCAGGCGGCCCAGAAAGCTAGCCCGAACCCGCCGGTCGGTGCGGTGATCGAAGACTCTGCCGGGGTAGTGGTAGGCCGTGGCCATACACAACGCCCTGGCGCAGCACACGCTGAAGTGATGGCACTGCAGGAGGCCGGCGACCGCGCCCGCGGTGGCCGGGCGATTGTGACTTTGGAGCCCTGTAACCACACTGGCCGCACGGGTCCGTGTGCGCAGGCACTGATTGAGGCGGGTATTCGCCGCGTTGACTTTCTCTTCGCCGACCCGAACCCCACTGCGACTGGGGGCGCCGAGACTCTGCGTGCGGCCGGTGTGGAGGTTTTTGGTCCTTATCTGCCACAGCCAACTGCCCCAGGTGGTGCGACGCTGGTTCCGTGGACCCAGATGTACAGCGTGGAACCCTGGCTTATCGCGATGGCCGAGAGGCGTCCGCATGTTTGTCTCAAGATCGCCTCAACGGTGGACGGACGGGTAGCTGCGAGAGATAAAACGAGCCAGTGGATCACCGGGGATGCTGCGCGTGTCGCTGCTCACGAAGACAGAACCCGTCGTGATGCAATCCTTGTCGGAACTGGTACCGTCGCCGCCGATAACCCTCGCCTATCTGCACGTGATGCACAAGGAAAGCCCTTTGCAGAGGACCTCCAGCCCCTGCGAGTGGTACTAGGAACCCGTGACGTTCCCACCGACGCACGGATTTTTGACGCTCCGGGACAGGCTGTCCACTTGCGCACTCGTGATGTACACGCTGCCCTTGCAGACCTCTGGGAGCGCGATGTGCGCACGCTGCTGGTGGAGGGTGGTGCAGAGGTAGCTGCGGCTTTTATAGGCGCTGGGGTAGTGGACGAAGTGCAGTACTACGCAGCACCGGCAGTGTTGGGAGCAGGGGTGGCGTCGCTAAGCACGCAGCGAGGCGACCTCGGCCAGACAATCGCAGATATCCTGCGCTTTGTGCCACGTGAGCTGGAGGTATTGGGTGGGGATATTCGCTGGACGATGACGGCGCCCGGACGTACCCCCTGACACTGGGAGTAACCCACAGTGGGCTAATGTGTATGTAATCACATACATAAAACGTTAGGAGCGCGCATGTTCACCGGGATCATCGAGGAGGTCGGACAGGTCGCCGCTATTGACGCAGCGGGAGACTCGCTGCGGATGCGTTTCACTGTCCCCGGCGTGCTGGAGGATGCCAAGCGAGGCGATTCCATCGCGATTAATGGCGTGTGCCTGACTATCGCGGAGCTCGGCGCGGGCGAAAAGGCCGCAGAGTTCACAGCTGATGTGATGCAGGTGACGCTGGACTACAGTGCCCTGGGAAGCATCTCAGTGGGCGACCGGGTGAATGTCGAGCGTGCGATGGCCAGCGGCCAGCGCTTTGGCGGGCATATCGTGCAAGGACACGTGGACGGCACTGCCCAGCTGATCGAGCGGCGTCCCTCAGAGCACTGGGAAGTTTTCCGCTTCCGTTTGGATCAGCCGGAGCTGTCCCGTTACCTCGCCAAGAAGGGCTCGGTAGCGATCAATGGCACGTCGTTGACCATTGCTGAGGTCTCAGAGGTGCCGACAGTAGGGAAAAATGAAGAAGACTGGTTCGAAGTCTCCCTGATTCCCACCACACTGGCCGACACTATGTTGGGTGATCTGCAGCCGGGATCCCGCGTCAACGTGGAGTGCGATGTGCTTGCGAAGTACGTCGAACGACTATCTCAGCATTGCGCGAACACCAACGGCCAGCAAAACTAACGCGAGAGGCAAGATCACGATGAGCACAAGCGAAAACCAGGACATTCAGCTGGACTCCGTGGAGCGTGCCATCGCCGACATCGCTTCGGGTAAAGCCGTAGTGGTCGTCGACGACGAGAACCGGGAAAACGAAGGCGACCTCATCTTCGCCGCCGAGCTAGCGACTCCCGAACTGATGGCCTTCATGGTGCGCCATAGCTCCGGCTATGTGTGCGTAGGCATGGATAGCGCCGAATGCGACCGCCTAGGTCTGCCGCCGATGGTTGCCCGGAACGAGGACGTCCGTGGCACCGCCTATACGGTAACGGTTGACGCCGCCGAAGGCGTGGACACCGGCATCAGCGCCACCGACCGAGCCCGTACAGTGCGGCTGTTGGCGGATCCTACATCCACCGCAGCGACCTTCAACCGCCCAGGCCACGTGGTTCCGCTGCGCGCCAAGCGCGGAGGCGTGCTGGTACGCCAGGGCCACACCGAGGCCGCGGTAGATCTGGCACGGGCGGCGAACCTGGCTCCCGCAGGGGCGCTGTGTGAGATCGTCTCAGAGGAAGATCCCACCACCATGGCCCGCCTGCCCGAGCTGCGACGCTTCGCCGACGCACACGGACTGGCTCTCATCAGCATCGAGCAGCTGCAGCACTGGCGCCGCCACCACACCCAAACCTTGGAGCGAGCAGTGGAAACGCGGCTGCCGACCAAGCACGGAGACTTCCGGGCGATCGGCTATGTCAACATCATCGATGGCACAGAGCATATCGCGCTAGTCAAGGGCGATCTCTCTACCGCAGGGGAGCAACCCGTCCCGGTTCGGGTGCATTCTGAGTGTCTTACCGGCGATATCTTCGGCTCGCGCCGCTGCGACTGCGGTGACCAGCTTTCCGCCGCGCTCGACTACATCGAGTCGAAGGGGCGTGGCGTATTGATTTACCTGCGCGGTCACGAGGGTAGGGGTATCGGTCTACTGCCGAAGCTCCGCGCGTATGTGCTGCAGGATGAGGGGCTGGACACCGTGGACGCTAATCTCGAGCAGGGGCTTCCAATAGACGCCCGCGAGTACAGCGCGGCAGCTCAGATTCTCAAGGATCTGAAGGTAGACACGGTTGCTCTGATTTCCAACAACCCGGACAAGATCCACGACCTCGCCAGCCACGGTGTTAACGTCGCCACCCGCATTCCGGTGGAGTTGCACCCCAATGAAGACAATGTGGTCTACCTTCGCACGAAACGGGACCGGATGGGTCACCAACTCGATACGCTGGACTGAAAAGCTCATATCGAAGTACCAAGGAGGAGCCCCTACCATGGCGCATAACGGAGTCGCCGATATCCACATCAAGGCCGGTTCTGCTTATGGCATGACTGTCGCAGTGATCAGCGCATCGTGGAATGCGGACATTACCGATCAGCTGCACCAACACTCGATTGCGACTGCTAAGGAAGCAGGTGCGCAGGTTACCGAATGGCGGGTCGCCGGGGCACTCGAGCTGCCTGTCGCGGTCGCCGCGGCATGTAAGCGTTTTGACGCCGTGGTGGCGAACGGTTGCGTAATTCGGGGTGAGACCGAACATTTCCGCGTGGTCTGTGATGCAGTGACCTACGGGCTTACGCGCGCCGGCTTGGACTCGGGCACTCCCGTTGGCAATGGTGTGCTTACTGTAGATACCCATGAGCAGGCGATCGACCGTGCCGGTGGCATGGATGCAAAGGAAAACAAGGGGCGCGACGCAGCGGTTGCGGCGATTCATACCGCTCTCGTACTGCGACAGATCGAGCGGGGCGTTTAGGGCTGCCCCGTGTCAAAGCGGGGCGTTTAGGGCTGCCCCGTGTCAACAGAGTAGGGTGGAATGCCGTGAGCGATAAGGATGAATGGGAGCTGGAGGTTTCCTCGCCGTTCTTGAAGAAGCTGGCGTGGATCCTGGTCGTTGTGGTCATGGCTGTGCATATTTTCATGGCCATCGTCGTGGCGGTGGGAGACACTGGCGTGACGGTAACGCGTGCCGATCAGTGGGGATTCATCGGCATTGGACTGGTCTTCTCTTTCGTTGCCCTCTCCCTCTTGCGTCCGCACGTCAAGGTAAATAGCCAAGGCGTGGAAGTTCGCAATATCGTCAACGGACAGTTCTATCCGTGGGAAATCATCCACGGATTGTCCTTCCCCCAAGAGGCCAAGTGGGCTCGCCTGGAACTTCCGGACTTTGAGTTCGTCCCCATGATGGCCCTTAACATCTACGATAAGCAGCTCATCGCGCAGCGTGTAGAGAACTTCCGCCAGCTGGAAGACCGATACATGCCATTTGACGAGTAACTTTGAGCAGCGTTTCTTACCGCCCCGAGCCCGGGAGCATCCCCACCGATCCTGGCGTCTACACTTTTCGCGACGCCGACGAACGCGTCATCTACGTCGGTAAGGCCAAGAACCTACGCGCCCGTCTGTCTAATTATTTCCAGGATCTCAGCCAGCTACACCCGCGTACCCGCGCCATGGTGCAATCGGCGAGCCATGTTCAATGGACTGTTGTTTCCAGCGAATTGGAGGCACTGAACCTCGAATACACCTGGATCAAGCGCTTTAACCCCCGGTTTAACGTCATGTACCGGGACGATAAGACCTATCCCATGCTGGCGATCAGCGTTAAGGAAAAGATACCGCGGGCATTTATGTACCGCGGTCCCCGGCGCAAGGGCGTGCGTTATTTTGGTCCCTATCCCAAGGCCTGGGCGATCCGTGAAACACTTGAGTCTTTGACGCGCGTCTTTCCTATTAGAACGTGTTCAGCTGGGGTGTATAGGCGTCACGAAGCTTTGGGAAGGCCGTGTCTACTCGGCTATATCGATCGATGCAGCGCCCCGTGCGTGGACAAGATCACTCCCGAAGGTCACCGGGCGCTCGTCGACCAGTTCTCCAGCTTCTTGGCTGGCAACACCGAACCAGTGCTGCGTAGGGTGCGCAAGGAGATGGACGAGGCTGCCGAAAACCTAGACTTTGAGCGAGCAGCCGCGCTGCGCGATCAACTGCAGGCCATGCAAAAATCAATGGAGCGGCAAGCGGTGGTATTTTCCGATAAGACCGACGCCGACCTCATCGCTTTCGTCGCCGATGAGTTGGAGGCGGCGGTGCAGATTTTCCACGTCCGAGGGGGACGTATCCATGGCCAGCGGGGGTGGGTCGTCGAGCGCGAGGATCTGAGCGAGGAGCGGCTCGTTGCGGACTTCATTACCCAGTTCTACGGGGAGACCGCGGAACTGGCTAAGGCCACAGAGACTCAGGTCGGTGGCGCATCCGGACCGGAGGTGGATAGGGAACTTGCCCGCGCGATCAACCCTGCGTCCACACAGGATCTTGGCGACCTGGTGGGTGATGTGCAGGTCACGCCTGTGCCACGAGAAATTCTTGTACATGTCTTGCCGGAAGAAGCCCCGGATTTGGCTGAATGGCTAACAAGCCTGCGCGGTTCCAATGTGGAAATCAGGGTGCCACAGCGCGGTGACAAAAAGGCGCTGATGACCACTGCAGAAACTAACGCCACACAGGCGTTGGCGCAGCACAAGCTGAAGAGGGCGGGCGACATTACGGCACGTTCGGCAGCTTTGAAGGAGCTGCAGGAGGCACTGTGGATGGACGAATCTCCGCTGCGTATCGAGTGCACCGATATTTCGCATATCCAGGGCACTGATGTCGTGGCCAGCTTGGTGGTTTTCGAAGACGGTCTGCCTAAGAAGGCCGATTACCGCCGCTATAAAATCCGCGAGGCCGCCGGTGATGGACATTCCGACGATGTAGCTTCCATTGCGGAGGTGGTGCGTCGTCGTTTCAAGCGCTATCACCAGGACAAATCCGCTGTTCCCGCTGGCGACGACGGGGGAGACCTGCTCGACGGCGAGGCGGACCTCGAACACACGGACACGGCAAAGCAGAAGTTCGCTTACCCGCCCCAGCTATTCATTGTGGATGGTGGCCTTCCACAGGTGAATGCGGCCCAAAAGGTCTTGGATGAGCTTGGAGTCAACGACGTAACTCTCGTAGGCATCGCTAAACGTCTGGAGGAAATCTGGGTTCCTGGCGAGGAGTATCCCATTATCGTTCCCCGCAACTCACAAGCTCTATACCTAGTACAGAATCTCCGCGACGAAGCCCACCGTTTCGCCATCAATTTCCACCGCCAACAACGCAGTGCCCGCATGCGGCGCAGCAAATTGGACGACATCCCGGGACTCGGGCCGAAGCGCCGTAAGCAACTGGTTAAGGAGTTCGGCTCCGTGGCGAAGGTGAAGCAGGCCAGTGTGGAGGACATCGCCGCGCTTCCGGGCTTTGGGCCGAAGTTGGCACAACTTATTCACGACGCCCTCAATGCTGGGTAGGATCGGGAAGTATGAGCGCATCAACGCAGCAAGAGCCCAGTTTGATATTGATCACGGGCATGTCTGGGGCAGGGCGTCGAGCTACCGCCGCAGCCCTGGAGGAGCTCGGGTGGTACGTCGCGGACAACCTTCCGCCCGAGCTCATCGTGCGAATGGTTGAGCTTAGTTTCTCCCCGGATTCGCCCATCGAGAAGTTGGCCATCGTCACCGACGTCCGCTCCCGCGATTTCGCCGGCAGCCTCACCAGTGTCCTGCACGATCTCCATACCGGAGGCCGTCGCCCTACAGTGCTTTATTTGGATGCCACGGATGAGGCACTGATTGCGCGCTTTGACGCTGTGCGCCGCACCCACCCGCTGCAACAAAAGGGCACGCTGCAGGACGGTATTGACCGTGAACGCGAAATGCTCGCCAGCATCCGCGAACGCGCTGACATCGTTTTGGATACCACCGACCGGAGCATCCACGATCTGCGCCGTGAATTGGAGAAGTTCTTCGCAGCTGCGGATCACTCGAGTGTCCGCATTAATCTGCAGAGTTTCGGCTTTAAGCACGGACCGCCCAAGGATATTGACATACTGCTGGACGCTCGTTTCCTGCCGAACCCGTACTGGGATCCGCAGCTGCGCCCATTTAAAGGTATTGACGCCCCCGTCTCCGACTTTGTCCTGTCTCAATCCGGGGCCGAAGATTTCCTCGACCACACCGTGGGACTCATCCACTCCGTACTGCCGGGATACCGCAAAGAGGGCAAGTTCTTCGTATCCGTAGCCATCGGCTGCACTGGTGGCCACCACCGCAGCGTGGCGATCGCTGAGGAACTAACCCGCCGGCTGGCAAAAGACGGTGTACTCGTAAACCTTTCCCACCGAGACTTGGAACGTTAGGGGTGAAAAGCAACATGACGCATAACGAAAACTCTTCCCCGAAACCAATCGCGCGGATGGCTTGCCTGGGCGGCGGACATGGCCTTTTCAATACTCTGCGTTCGGCGCGCACCATCGCGGATTATGTTGCCGCCATTGTGACGGTGGCCGACGACGGAGGATCGTCAGGACGCATTCGTCGTGAGTTGGGTTCTCTACCGCCAGGTGATCTGCGCATGGCGCTAGCGGCGCTCACTCGCGATAACGAGCGCGGACGCATGTGGGAAGACGTGATTCAACACCGCTTCGGCGGTTCTGGCGCGCTCAAAGGCCACGCACTCGGCAATTTCCTTATCACTGGTCTGGCGCAGGTTATGGGAAGTGAGCTAAAGGCGCTGGACGAGATTGGTCGACTCCTCGGCATCGAAGGGCGAGTCATCCCGATGAGCAACGAGCCGCTGGATCTGGAGGCCGAAGTGCTCGGGCTGGAAGAAGACCCACGGGAGGTTGTCGCCGTGCGCGGGCAGGTTGCCGTTGCATCCACGTTGGGGGAGGTGCGCCGAGTGAAGCTCTACCCCGTGGATCCGCCAGCGTCTCCGGAGGCCGTCGAGGCGATTCTTAATGCCGATTTGGTCTCCATGGGACCGGGATCCTGGTTTTCCAGTGTGATCCCGCACCTCCTCGTCCCCGGAATCGTGGATGCTCTCAACCAAACTAAGGCGGTAAAAGCGCTGGTCTTGAACTTGGTTCCGGAACCTGGGGAGACCGCCGGGATGTCTTTGGAACACCATATCCATATGGTGCGACAGCATTGCCCCAGCTTGAAGATTGACGTTGTCATCGTCGATCTGTCGACGATGCCCGTGGCCAGCGCTCGGCGTCATATCGAAAGGGCAGCGGCAGCACTGGGCGCGAAAGTGATCTACCGCGACGTGCGGGAGGACGACAACCGCGGGCGATGGACCGACCGTCACAATCCGACCAAACTCGCTGCGGTTCTGCATGAGGTTTCAGGCGGCGTGCAAGACCTGCCGGAGCGAGAATAGCTAGCTCGGCTATAATTGGGTGCCCTGTGTGCAAGTTGGGAAGGAAGGACAGTCCGTGGCACTGACGGCCGATGTGAAGGCAGAACTAAATCGAGTTCTGGTGACTCGCCATGATGTGATGACCGCGGAGGTTGCCAGCCTGCTGCGGTACACGGCTGCCTTGCACCTGGTGGGCAAGAAGATCGTCGTGGAGTCCGAGGTGGACTCCGCAGATACGGCTCGTCGCCTCACAGACATGGTGGAGCAGCTCTACAAGATCGAACCGGAGCACCAGATTATCGGTGCGGGCAATCTTCGTCGCAGCCCTCGGCATGTGCTGCGGTGGACTGAAGGTGGCATGGAGCTGGCACGTCGCACCGAGTTGATCGACCGCGTAGGGCGTCCAGTACGAGGCTTGCCGCGATTCATTATTGGCGGCACCAAGGATCAATGTGTAGCCGCCTGGCGAGGTGCTTTCCTGGCGCATGGCTACATTACGGACCCGGGACGTTCGTCCGCGCTGGAGGTGCAGACGCCGTCGAATGAGGCCGCTCTGGCACTGGTCGGCGCCGCACGCCGTATTGACGTGACTGCAAAGACGAAGGAAGCCAGGGGAGTCAACCGCGTCGTGATTCGCGACGGCGATTCCATCGGACGGCTCCTCATGCTGATGGGTGCTCAAGAGACCCGCGAAATCTGGGAGAAGCAGCGCCGGAACCGCGAAAATCGGGCAAAAGCGAACCGCCTGGCGAACTTCGATGATGCGAATCTGCGCCGCAGTGCCCGCGCCGCAGTGGCCGCTGCCGCCCGCGTGGAGCGTGCCTTGGAGATCCTGGAAAACGATGTGCCCCAGCACCTGGCCGAAGCCGGACAGTTGCGGGTGGAACATAAGGAAGCCTCACTGGAGGAGCTCGGTCGCCTTGCAGAGCCACCGATGACCAAGGATGCCGTGGCAGGTCGCATTCGACGCCTGCTTTCAATGGCTGATAAACGCGCCGAGGAACTGGGATTACCGGACACACATTCCGCTGTCACCTCGGAGTTGTTCAACGACGTTGATTGATTTCTAACCCCGTAGAAGTCAGCACGGATACCCCCATCGCATATGGGATAAGAATCGCTGCGAACCCTAGGAGGCGCAGGTACTCTCGGAGGTGTCGGCGTGAGGGTCGAGGGCTTGGAGTTTTGAGCCGTAGGCCTTGGCGTCTAGCTCGAAGAAAAATAGACGCAGTTTTTAGGAGTTCAACTTATGACTATCCGTGTTGGCATCAACGGTTTCGGCCGAATCGGCCGTAACTTCTTCCGCGCAATCCGTTCCCAGGGCGCTGACCTGGAGGTTGTGGGCATCAACGACCTGACTGATAACAAGACGCTGTCTGTCCTGCTGAAGAACGACTCCGTTATGGGTCGCCTGGATGCTGAGATCGAGTACGACGACGAGTCCATCACCGTCGACGGCAAGCGCATCGCCGTTTCTGCTGAGCGCGACCCGAAGAACCTGAACTGGGGCGAGCTGGGTGCGGACATCGTTATCGAGTCCACCGGTTTCTTCACCGATGCTGAGGCTGCCAAGGCACACATCGACGCGGGCGCTAAGAAGGTCATTATCTCCGCTCCGGCGAAGAACGAGGACGCTACCTTCGTCGTTGGTGTAAACCACACCGACTACGACCCGGAGAACCACCACATCATCTCCAACGCCTCCTGCACCACCAACTGCCTGGCTCCGCTGGCCAAGACTCTCGACGAGGAGTTCGGCATCGTCAAGGGCCTGATGACCACCGTTCACGCTTACACCGGCGACCAGCGCCTGCACGACGCTCCGCACAAGGACCTGCGCCGCGCCCGCGCCGCAGCCGTTAACCTGGTTCCGACCTCCACTGGTGCTGCAAAGGCCGTTTCCCTGGTTCTGCCGCAGCTGAAGGGCAAGCTGGATGGCTACGCAGTGCGCGTTCCGGTTATCACCGGCTCCCTGACCGACCTGACTTTCGAAGCTGAGAAGCCGGTCACCGTCGAGGCTGTCAACGCTGCACTCAAGAAGGCAGCCGAGAATGAGCTGAAGGGGATTGCGAAGTACTCCGATGACGCTCCGCTAGTCTCCACCGACATCGTGGGTGATTCTCACTCCTCTATTTTCGACTCTGGCCTGACCAAGGTCATCGACAACCAGGTCAAGGTTGTCTCCTGGTACGACAACGAGTGGGGCTACTCCTGCCGTCTGGTCGACCTGGCAACCTACGTCGGCGAGCGCCTCTAATTAGGCCTTGTCCGCAAAGCTATAAGGATTACGGGTTCGGCTCCGATCGCCGCACGTGTCGCGCGTCGCGGGGTCGAGCCGGCCCGTTTTCTCATGTAGCCCCCACTCTCTACCTTCATTAACCACCCAAATAGAAACTTTTTAAGGAGCTTCCCATGGCCATCAAGACCGTTAAAGACCTGATCAACGAGGGCGTCCAGGGACGCCATGTTCTGGTTCGTGCGGACCTGAATGTCCCGCTGTCTGACGGCAATATCACCGACCCGGGTCGTATCGATGCTTCCGTACCTACGTTGAAGGCTCTGTTGGAAGCCGGAGCTCGCGTCGTTGTCTCCGCCCACTTGGGTCGCCCCAAGGGTGAGTTCAAAGAGGAGTTCTCCCTGGCTCCCGTCGCGGAAGCTCTCGCTGAGCGCCTAGACCAGTGGGTACCGCTAGCCACTGACGTCACCGGCGAAGATGCTCACGAGCGCGCCAACGGCCTTGACGACGGTGACATCCTGCTGCTGGAGAACGTTCGCTTCGATGCCCGCGAGACCTCTAAGGACGAGGCAGAACGCGCTGAATTCGCGGCCGAGTTGGCTGCCCTCACCGGTGACAATGGTGCCTTTGTCTCCGATGGCTTCGGCGTGGTTCACCGCAAGCAGGCCTCCGTCTACGATGTGGCCAAGAAGCTGCCGCACTACGCAGGTGGTCTTGTCGAGGCCGAGCTGAACGTGCTCCGCCGCGTGTCGGCGACCCCGGAAAAGCCCTACGCCGTTGTGCTGGGTGGTTCCAAGGTGTCTGACAAGTTGGGCGTCATCGAGGCACTTGCACCGCGCGTGGACAACCTCCTGATCGGCGGTGGCATGTGCTTCACCTTCCTCGCGGCACAGGGCTACTCGGTTGGCGGCTCTTTGCTGCAGGACGACATGATCGACACCTGCAAGGATCTGCTGAAACGCTTCGGTGACGTCATTGTTCTGCCCACCGATGTAGAGGTCGCCGAGCGTTTCGACAAAGACGCCGACCACCGCACCGTCGACCTGAACTCCATCCCGGAAGGTTGGATGGGTCTGGACATCGGCCCGGACTCCGTTCAGCTGTTCTCCGAAATCTTGGCCAAGTCCAAGACCGTGTTCTGGAACGGCCCGATGGGCGTATTCGAGTTCCCAGCCTTTGCGGCGGGTACGCGGGGTGTTGCCGAGGCAATTATCGACGCCACCGGCGGCGGTGCATTCTCGGTCGTCGGCGGTGGCGACTCGGCCGCGGCTGTTCGCACCCTGGGCCTGGGAGAGGAAGGTTTCTCCCACATCTCCACTGGCGGCGGTGCCTCCCTGGAGTTCCTGGAGGGCAAGGAACTTCCCGGCGTTTCCGTCCTGGAAAGCTAAACACACCCCGTACGTTCCAGAAGTACTAAGCAGTAAGCACAGTAGAGAGGCATTGACACAATGACCGCACGCAAGCCACTTATCGCCGGCAACTGGAAGATGAACCTGAACCACTATGAGGCTATTCAGGTCGTGCAGAAGTTCGTCTTCGCACTGCCGAAGGAGTACTACGAGTCCGTGGATGTGGCCTTTATCCCGCCGTTCACGGATATCCGCTCCGTCCAGACTCTGGTGGATGGCGACAAGCTGGAGATTACTTACGGTGGCCAAGACGTATCCCAGCACACTTCGGGTGCTTACACCGGTGAGGTATCCGGCGCAATGTTGAAGAAGCTGGGCTGCACGTGGGCCATCATTGGCCACTCCGAGCGTCGCCAGTACCACGGAGAGACCGACGAAACCGTAGCAGCCAAGGCTCGCGCAGCACTGGATAATGAACTGCAGCCGATTGTCTGCGTGGGCGAACAGCTGGATGTCCGCGAAAAGGGCGAGCATGTCGAGTTCGTTAAGAACCAAACCAAGGCCTCCCTGGCGGGACTGTCCGCTGAGGACCTTTCCAAGACCGTCATCGCATATGAACCCGTCTGGGCAATTGGCACCGGCAAGGTTGCCTCTGCCGAGGATGCACAGGAAGTCTGCCACGCGATCCGTGAGCTCGTCGCCGAGCTAGCTGGCGAGGAGGTCGCTGGTGGTATTCGCATTCTCTACGGTGGTTCGGTGAAAACCGATTCCGTCGGAGAGCTGGTCAGCCAGCCAGACGTGGATGGCGGTCTCGTCGGCGGAGCGTCGCTAAACGGCGAAGACTTCGCACGCCTGGCAGCGGCCGCAGCAAAGGCGACGGCCTAACACAATGAGCAACGACACGATCCGCGGCACCGCCATTCCCGTCGCTCCTGATGAAATCGCCCACCCAGAGATCAGCCCCACGGTGCGAGACGATACCCGCTACCTGGGGCGGATCCTGGGAGAGGTAATCCGTGAGCAGGAGGGCGAGTACACTTTCAACCTCATCGAAAACTCCCGGCGTGCAGCTTTTGACCTGCGCTACGGAGAGATGCAGATTGAGCAGCTGGCCGAGCAGTTCAACTCACTGCCGACGGAGAAGGCGCTGCCAGTGATTCGTGCATTCTCGCACTTCGCTTTGATGGCGAATCTGGCGGAAGATCTCTACGTCGAACGGGTTCGTGACCTTGAGGAGGATCGGGGCAATACCGCCCCGCGCTCCACCCTGGCATATACGTGGCAAGAACTTCACAACCGGGAAGTGCCGGGGGAGAAGGTCGCCGAAACTATGGCGAATGCCCTTGTAGCGCCTGTCCTCACGGCGCACCCAACAGAGACCCGCCGCCGGACCGTGTTCGATGTGCAAACCGACATCATGAAGATGATGCGTCGGCGCGCACGCGTGCTCAAAGAACTCAAACTTAACCCCGACTCCGTCCGCGCGGCTCGCCAACTGACGCAGATTGAGCTGGTAATTCGCCGCCGCATGACGCTACTGTGGCAGACCTCCCTGATCCGTAGCGTGCGTCCGCGTATCGAGGACGAGATCAAGGTGGGATTGCGCTACTACGGCATCAGCCTGCTGAGCGAGATTCCGGCGATCAACCGTCGCGTCAATGAGCATATGAAAGAGCAGTACGGAGATACCGTGCCCCATACTGCCATCGTGCGCCCCGGTTCGTGGATCGGTGGCGACCACGACGGTAACCCCTATGTCACTGCAGAAACGGTCAGTATCGCCACGACCGCGGCCGCCCGCACTGTCTTCGACCACTACCAGAAAACCATTTACGCGCTCGAGCACGAGCTCAGTCTGTCGTCGCGGTTTATCGACACCACCGAGGCGCTTGAGCAACTAGCCGATCGTGGCCACAATGACGTTCCTTCCCGCGTGGATGAGCCTTTCCGCCGCGCCCTGCACGGCATGCGCGGACGCGTGGCAGCGACGGCCAAACAAACCCTCGGGGAGCCGGTGGTGTCCGGCGGCATTCACAAGGGACACGAGCCCTACGCGGATCCGGAGGAGCTTCTGGCCGACATCGATACGGTGGATGCTGCGCTACGCCACTCGATGGACGATCTTCTGGCCGACCACACCTTGGCTGACCTGCGCGAGGCCGTTGAAACTTTCGGCTTTAACCTCTACGCACTGGATCTGCGGCAGAATTCCGAAAGTTTCGAGAACGTCCTGACCGAGGTCTTTGCCCGCGCCGGTGTCGCTGAGAACTACGCGGAGCTGGATGAAGACAACAAGATCAAATTGCTTCTGCGCGAGCTGGCCAGCCCACGTCCACTAGCGGATCCGGGCGCCGAATGGTCCGAGGAAACTGAACGTGAGCTAGGTATTTTCCGCGCAGCGGCACAAGCAGCAAAGAAGTTCGGAACTGATGTGGTTCCGCACTGCATCATCTCTATGGCATCGTCTGTTTCCGACGTTATCGAGCCGATGATTCTGCTGAAAGAAGTGGGACTTATCCAGGCAAACGGTGATCACCCCCGGGGTTCGGTGGATATCATCCCGCTGTTTGAGACCATCGACGACCTCGCTGGGGGTGCGGACATCATGCGCGAGCTGTGGAAGCTCCCGCTCTACCGCAACTACGTCGCGGAACGCGGAGATACCCAGGAGATCATGCTGGGTTACTCTGATTCCAACAAGGACGGTGGTTACTTCGCTGCCAATTGGGCGCTGTACGACGCCGAACTGGAGCTTGTGGCCGCCTCCCGCGAAGCAGGACTATTCCTGCGTCTCTTCCACGGACGCGGTGGAACCGTCGGTCGCGGTGGCGGTCCATCCTACGACGCGATCCTGGCGCAGCCGCAGGGTGCTGTGCAAGGTGCCGTACGCATCACTGAACAGGGCGAGATTATCTCCGCTAAATACGGCGATCCCGCGAACGCCGCCCGAAACCTGGAGGCTCTCGTCGCCGCCACACTGGAGGCCAGCCTGCTGCCCGTCGACGATCTCGGCAATCCGGAGGAGGCCTTCGCCACCATGCGCCAGGTCGCCGAAGAATCGCGCAAGGCATACTCCGCGCTTATGCACGAAGACCCGGGCTTTATCGAATACTTCACCACCTCCACGCCATTGACAGAGATCGGCAGTTTGAACATCGGTTCCCGCCCATCGTCGCGCAAACAAACCACCGCCGTATCGGATCTGCGCGCCATCCCCTGGGTACTCAGCTGGTCGCAGTCCCGCGTAATGTTGCCTGGTTGGTTCGGCGTCGGCAGTGCCTTAAAGCGCTGGATCGACGGCGGTACCTCTGTCTCTGGTGACGCCACCTCGCGCCTCAACTACCTGCGGGATCTACACAAGCGTTGGCCTTTCTTCGCCTCGGTGTTATCCAATATGGCGCAGGTGATGTCAAAGGCCGACCTGTCGATTGCACAGCTTTACTCCGAGCTTGTGGCGAACAAGGACGCAGCGGAGCGAATCTTCCGTGTGATCGTGGAGGAGTACAAGCTGACAGTGGAGATGTTCCTGCAGATTACTGAACGGGACACCCTGCTGGCAGATAACCCGGAGCTGGTGAGCTCGGTGCGCAACCGCTTCCCGTACCTGGTGCCTTTGAACCTGTTGCAGGTGGAGCTGCTGCGTCGCTACCGAGCCGGTGATGATTCCAATAGCGTACGTTCTGGGATTCAGCTGACCATGAATGGCCTCGCCACTGCGCTACGCAACTCCGGCTAGGCTTCTGCCGCGTGGCGGGTTGTCACTTCAGGGCCACAGCGGGTAAATTCGTGGTGTTAAACAAAAGATTTAGTAAGTTGATTACGAAGAAGAGTTGAGGGTAGGGCATTGATCCTAACGCTGCAGATCATCCTGGTTGTCACCAGCTTGCTGATGGGCCTGTCCGTTTTGCTGCACAAAGGTAAGGGTGGAGGCCTGTCCAGCCTGTTCGGTGGCGGCATGCAGTCCAACCTGTCCGGTTCCACCGTGGCGGAGAAGAACCTGGATCGTCTGACTGTGGGTACCGCCGTTATCTGGCTGATCTCTTTGATTGCACTGAACCTAGTTCTGCACTACGGCCTGGGATAACCCACAGCCCCCTAAACCCCCTAGAAGCAACAATCTAAAGCAGTGGGTTAGCTTCCTTGTCTACCCACAGCAGCGTTGCCTCGATACCCGAGGCCAAGGCTGCGGGCCACTCGGCGCCATTACCGCCGTCAAACACCTGGCTCGCAGCCTCTTTCTTTTCCGCACCACAGACCAGCAACCACACTGCTCGGGAACGGTTCACCGCCCGCATAGTCAGGCTAATACGCTCCGCCGGAGGCTTCGGACATTCGCGGACAGACACTACAGAACCTTCGGCATGTAGTAGCGCGTCAGTGTGAGGGAATAGCGAGTTGATATGGCCTTCTGGCCCCATGCCCAACAGGTGAATGTCAAAGCCCTCCGGCGCGACCTGATCTACAGTCTTCCCATAGAACTCAGCCGCCGCATCCAGCGCTGGCCCATCCGCCTGCTCGCCTGCCGCCAGGGCGGGGAAGCGGAACACATTTAGAGAAGGAATGTCCACGTGTCGAAGTAACGCGTCAAAAGCTTGTTTATCATTGCGCTCCGGGTCGCCGGCGGGCAAGAAACGCTCATCGCCGAAGAAGACATACACCTGTGACCAGTCGATCCGGGTGACAGGAAAGTCCTCCGCCGTTTGCTTTGCCGCGTGATCCAATGCAGCAATCTCTGAAAGAGTAGCAATGCCCGCGCCACCGCCGGTCAATACCACCCGGACAATGCCATCACCGGTGACTGTATCCCCGGTACGCTGCAGTTCAGCTACGGTGTTGATGAACTCACGGGCCGCGGCAGTAGCGAGATCCTGCTTGTTGTCGCGGGGTCGCAACTCGATGCCGGTTTTCTCACTGACAACTGCGTCGTGGCTGTGATCGTGTGTGGGCTTCATCGTAGAGACTCCTGACCGTCGAAGTTGTTGTAGGTATCGCGGGCGTCGCGGGAGGTCCAGCGATCTAGCTTGTCATCCTGTGCATCCGTCGTCTTAACACCGCGGAACTGGGAATTCCGTGGACCTCGGTCGGGCCTGTTTACCCGCACCAGGCCACGCAACGCATGACCAAAGGCATAATCCGGGTCAAGGTGCCGCAGCTCTTCGGCCAGGCAATCGGCAAGGGCACGCCTGCCGAGGGTGACCATGGAATTCTGGTCACCGACGGTCAGCGAGACCGTGTTGGCGTCAACAGCCTCCACCTCAATGGCACCCACCTGGCGGTGCAGCACCGCCTTTTCGATCGAAATCAGTCGATCGCCGTCCGCATCCTCACTGAACCGACCTTCGCCCGTGACGTGCCTGGTCACCGGAACGTCCAAGCGCTCGGCGAGCCATCCGGCGGCAATGTCTACGGAAGGATCGTGCTTCGGCCCCCAGACCTCTGCGGAAACAATGGCATGGTGCGGAGGCTGATCCAGTGCAGAGGCCAATAGTCCGCGCCATAGGGTGATGCGGCTCCACACCATGTCGGAATCGCCGCGGGTATATGTCATGCGACGGCGGTAGAGGGCATCCTCGTCCTCGTCCGTGAGAGAGTCCGTGATACGGCGGGTAGCCAGCGCGCCGATGGGATCGGCCGCCGGGTTACGCGGACCGGTCGCAGGCCACCAGGCCACAATCGGAGTATCGGGCAGCAACAACGGAGTCACGACCGAGGCGCGGTTGGCCGACAGCTCTCCGTGCAGGTGCATAATGATGATCTCTGAAGCACCCGCATCTCCGCCGATGCGCAGCTGGGCATCCAGCAATGGCTCTTCGCTGCGGTGCATCACCAACACGATGACACGTGCAGGGTGCTCGCGGGACGCGTCATGTGTGGAGCTAATGATTCGATCGAGATCATCCTCCTCGTTAGCTACCACGATCAGGGTAAGGACGCGGCCGCTTGTGACGTCGCCGCGCTCCTCACGCAGCGCACGGATGCGGTGTTCAATGTCTTTGGTCTTGGTGTTCGGTAAGTCGATAATCATGGGCGTTGAAGTGCGCGCTCCTCACGCGGGTGGGGACGGTGCGGGTAGGGGTCTGGCGGTTTCTAGGGTGCTTCTACGGACGACGCCACTGCCGTCCCGACCGGGACAGAATCTCTTCGGCGCCCTTTGGCCCCCATGTGCCGGCGGGGTAGTCCTCTGGGCGCCCATGCAGCGCCCAATGATCCAGGATCGGATCGAGGATCCTCCAGGACAGCTCAACTTCCTCGTTGGTGGGAAAGAGGCTGGCTTCGTCCAATAGGGCATCCAAAATCAAACGTTCATAGGCTTCGGGCGACTCTTCGGTAAAGGCCTCGGAGTAGCTGAAGTCCATGTTGACATCGCGCACCTCCATAGCCGATCCCGGGACCTTGGAGCCGAAACGCACCAGCACGCCCTCTTCGGGTTGCACGCGGATGACCAGCATGTTGTTACCCTGGGCAGTGGTTTGTCCGGGGCCAAATGGCAGGTGAGGGGCTTCCTTGAAAACAATGGCGATCTCCGTCACGCGGCGCCCCAGGCGTTTGCCGGTGCGCAGGTAGAAGGGAACACCCGCCCAACGGCGCGAAGCGATTTCGAAAGTAGCGGCGGCATACGTTTCGGTAGTGGATTCCGGGTCGAAGCCATCCTCCTGGCGCAGCCCCTTCACTGGGATGGATCCCTGCCATCCGGAGGTGTATTGTCCACGGGCCGTGGTCTGCGCAAATGGACCCACTGGGCTCGTGGCGCGGAGAACCTTAACCTTCTCTGCCTGCAACTCGGACGGGTTGAACGTCACCGGCTCTTCCATAGCAATCAGCGCCAACAACTGCAGCAGGTGGTTTTGGATCACGTCGCGGGCCGCACCAATGCCGTCGTAGTAACCCGCACGGCCTCCCAGACCGATGTCCTCAGCCATGGTGATCTGCACATGATCCACGTAATGCGCATTGAACATCGGGTCGAAAAGCTGGTTGGCGAAGCGCAGCGCCAGGATGTTCTGCACTGTCTCCTTGCCCAGGTAGTGGTCGATACGGAACACGCTGGATTCCGGGAACACGCTGTTTACGATCTCATTGAGCTCGTGGGCGGACTGCTCATCATGGCCGAATGGCTTCTCAATAACCACGCGTCGCCAGCCATTGTGCAGCTCGCCCAGTTCCGGATCTGGCTTCGCCAAGCCCGACCGTTCTAGCTGGTGGCATACGCTGGGGAAGTGGTCCGGGGGTACCGAAAGATAATAAGCCCAGTTGCCAGCAGTGCCGCGTTCGTTATCGATCTCACGGGTTTTCTCCGCGAGGGCGTCAAAAGCAGCGTCCGTGGTGAAGTCACCAGTGACAAAGAAGATGCCTTCGGCCAGCCGCTCCCAGACATTCTGGCGCCACGGGGTGCGCGCCCGCTCCTTGACTGATTGCAGAACCTGCTCTTCGAACTCTTCCTTGGACCAGTCACGACGACCGTAACCGATCAGACTAAAACCCGGCGGCAGCAGGCCACGGTTGGCAAGGTCGTACACAGCAGGCAGCAGCTTCTTGCGTGCTAGGTCACCGGTCACGCCGAAAATCACCAAGCCACAGGGCCCGGCGATGCGGGGAAGGCGCTTGTCCAATTCATCGCGCAGCGGATTGCGCCATTCCTCGGCGGAAAAAGGTAGTTGCACTTGTTTAAAGTCCTCTGTTACGTGGGGTAGTCGGGGGTTGCTATTTTGCGTTCAGCTGCTCTGCGAGGGTGCCCAAAAGTTCGTTCCACGAGGCTACGAACTTTTCCACACCTTCATCTTCTAGCACGGCCCACACCTCGGCCAGATTCACTCCGACCTCGTCCAGGCTGGCGAAAACCACATGTGCCTGGGATGCAGTTCCGGACAGCGAATCGCCACGGATTTCTCCATGGCCGATCGTCGCGTCCAGCGTGTTCTCTGGCATCGTGTTGACGGTGTGCGGGCCGGCCAGCTCGGTGACGTACAAGGTATCTGGGTACTCCGGGTTCTTTACTGAGGTTGACGCCCACAGTGGGCGCTGTACTCGAGCTCCCTTGTCGGCCAGCTTCTGCCATTCGGGGTTGTTTAGCAGCTGCTCCTCGAAGGCAGCATAGGCCAGTTGGGCATTGGCCACGCCCGCCTTGCCCTTCAGCTGCTTGGCTGCTTCTGAGCCGATGCTATCTAAGCGCTTGTCGATCTCGGTATCCACGCGGGAGACAAAGAAGCTAGCCACGGAGTGAATCTTGGAGAGATCTTTGCCCTCTTCGGCAGCACGGTTAATGCCCTCAATGAAAGCTTCCATCACCTGAATGTAGCGGGAGACAGAGAAAATCAAAGTGACGTTGACGCTGATTCCCTCAGCCAAGACTTCAGTGATCGCAGGAAGGCATTCCTCCGTGGCGGGAATCTTAATCATAAGATTGTCGCGTCCGACCTTGGCAGCCAGTTCCTTGGCTTGGGTAACCGTGGCCTCGCGCTCATTGGCTAGGCGCGGGTCGACCTCCAAAGAAACGCGGCCATCGAATCCCTCCGTGCGTTCGTAGAGGGAGAGGAACACATCGCAAGCATCCGCAACATCGTCCGCAGCCATTTCGAACACGGCGCTATCTGCTGGGGTACCCGCGGCAGCGAGCTCGCGTAGCTGTTCGTCGTAGGCGGTTCCCTGGGACATAGCGTTGGCAAAAATCGCCGGGTTGGTGGTTACACCAACTACGCCCTTGTTCTCGATTACCTCGGCGAGGTTACCGGAGCGCAGGCGGTCGCGGGACAGGTCATCCAACCACACGGAGGTACCGGCGGCGGCAAGGGCTTCGATGTTGGCGGGAGTGCTCATAGGTGAAGGATCAGTCCTTGTAAACGGGGTCAGAAATTACTTGTTGGCGGCAATGGAATCGTGAGCCGCTGCGACGACAGCCTCGGCGGTAATGCCGAACTCGCGGTATAGAGTCTGGTAGTCCGCGGAAGCACCGTAGTGTTCCAGGGAAACCGTACGACCGTTGAGGCCTACGAAACGGTGCCACGGCATCGCAATGCCAGCCTCGACGGAAACACGGGCGGTGACGGAGCTCGGCAGCACCTGCTCCTGGTACTCGGCATCCTGCTCCAAGAACCACTCCATAACTGGCATGGATACAACACGAGTGCCCACGCCCTGAGCCTCGAGCTCCTTTGCGGCTTCGACGGCGAGCTGTACCTCAGAGCCCGTAGCCAGCAAGATAACTTCTGGGGTGTCAGTGGACTCCTCGACCAGCACATAGGCTCCGCGGGCCACACCGTCGGCAGCTTTTTCCTGCGTGCCTTCCAGCACAGGCACGTTCTGGCGCGTCAGAATCAATGCCTTCGGCGATTCCTCGGCGCGCAAGGCGGCAACCCAGCCAGCGGCAGCCTCGTTAGCATCCGCTGGGCGAATTACTGCCAGGTGGGGGATAGCTCGCAGAGAAGCCAGGTGCTCGACCGGCTGGTGGGTCGGACCATCCTCGCCCAAGCCAATGGAATCGTGGGTCCATACGTGATAGACGTCCGACTTCATCAGCGCGCCGAGGCGAATGGCACCACGGGCGTAGTCAGAAAACTGCAGGAAGGTAGCGCCATAGGGACGGGTCGGTCCGTGCAGTGCAATGCCGTTCAAGATGGCCACCATGCCGTGCTCGCGGATGCCGAAGTGCAGGTTCCGTCCGCCGGGTTCCGTAGTAAAGCTGCGGGTGCTGATGGCCTCCGGACCGAAGCTCGGGGAGCCCTTGATGATGGTGTTTGTGGAGCCAGCGAGGTCGGCCGAGCCACCCCACAGCTCAGGCAGAGTCTTGCCCAGTGCCTGCAGCGTAGCCTCCGAGGCTTTACGCGTGGCCAGGGACTCGCCGGCCTCCCAGCTGGGAATCTCGGCATCGAAATCCGTCGGAAGTTCACGGGAGTAGAGACGGTCAAACAGAGCCTTGTTCTCCGGGTTCTTCTCCGCCCAGGCGTCGAAAAGACCCTGCCACTGCTTGTGCGCCTCCGCGCCGCGCTCGACCAGACCGCGGGTGTGGGCGATTACGTTGTCCTCTACCGGGAACGGCTCGTCGGGGAAGTCCAGCGCCTCCTTGATACCGGTGATTTCCTCCGCACCCAGTGCGGCACCGTGAGAAGCACCCGTATCCATCTTCGTAGGTGCCGGGTAGGCAATAACGCTGCTCAGTCGGACGAAGGTCGGGCGAGTTGTGTCCGCTTTCGCACGCTCAACGGCGTCCAGAATGCCCTCGACGTCCTCACCGGTGACCTCAAGGGTCTGCCAGCCGTACGAGGCGTAGCGGGCCACGACGTCCTCGGTGAAGGCGATCTGGGTCTGGTCTTCGATGGAAATGCCGTTGTCGTCCCAGAAGACAATGAGGTTACCCAGCTGCTGGGTACCGGCCAGCGACGAAGCCTCAGAGGTTACGCCCTCCTGCACGTCGCCGTCGGAAGCAATGACGTAGATGAAGTGGTCAAAAGGCGACTCGCCCGCCGGTGCCTCCGGGTCGAATAGCGCGCGCTCACGGCGGGAAGCCATAGCCATACCCACCGCGGAAGCCAGACCCTGGCCAAGAGGGCCGGTAGTGATCTCCACACCGTCGGTGTGATGAACCTCCGGGTGGCCTGGGGTCTTGGACCCCCAGGTGCGTAGCGCCTGCAGATCCTCTAGCTCCAGGCCGAAACCACCCAAAAACAGCTGAATGTACTGCGTCAGGGACGAGTGACCCGCCGACAGCACAAAGCGATCCCTACCTACCCAGTGAACATCCTTCGGATCGTGTCGCAACACACGCTGGTACAGGGTGTAAGCCAGCGGTGCCAGGCTCATTGCCGTACCGGGGTGACCGGATCCGCACTTTTCAACGGCATCAGCAGCCAGCACACGGGCGAGGTCGACCGCGCGCGTGTCGGTCTCCGTCCAGTCGGCTGGGTAATTCCGCACGGTGAGTGCCTGCTGTTCTGGGGAGAGAGTCACTGTCAGTTGCCTTTCTTCATCAAGCTGAATACCCCATACATACTAATGGTCGCGGCCGACCGCCGTGGCTAGTGGGCACAGATGGTGGGCGCCAATTTTGTATCAGGGTGTGCCATAACCTTTTTACTGAAAGTTGGAACTTTATCGGCGCTCCAGCCGACCATATAGAGATGCACGCCTGAATCCCGTGCATTAGCAAGGCTTTCAGTGCCACGGACACTTGTTCCGAGGGCGCGGTTCGGCCAGCATGAAACGCTCGGGTAGCGTTAGACGCGGAATGGATAGACTGCAGGTGGAACTGCATGACCTGAACTTGGAGGCGAGGCAGCCGGTGAAGACATTCGCTGAGACGGCCAAGGCATACATAGCACTGACCAAACCTAGGGTCATTGAGCTATTGCTGGTAGCCACGATTCCTGCAATGTTGCAGGCACAACGCGGCGAAGTGAACTTCGGTCTTATCCTGCTGACCCTTATCGGCGGCTGGATGGGAGCCGGGGCTGCTAACACCTTCAATAACGTCGTCGATCACGACATAGATCAGCTGATGCGTCGCACCCGGCGCCGTCCGACGGCTCGTCAGACCGTTTCCGTCAGCGAAGCGCGCATCTTCGCCTGGGTGTTGCTCATTATCTCGGTGCTGTGGCTCGGCTTCCTCTGCCATTCGTGGCTGGCCGCCGGGTTCATCGTGCTGACGAACTGGTTTTACGTCTATGTCTACACCAAGTGGTTGAAGCGCCGTACCTGGCAAAACGTCATCTGGGGTGGCGCGGCCGGCTGTATGCCCGTCGTAGTTGGCTGGGCCGTAATCACCGATAACAACGGCGGGGCGTTCCACGCAGGCTGGTTGTCATGGGCCCAGGCGCTCATTTTGTTTATGGTTATTTTCTTTTGGACGCCACCGCATACCTGGGCTCTTGGCATGCGTTACCGCGAGGACTATGAAGCCGCGGGCGTGCCCATGATGCCTGTCGTTAAACCTCCGCTGGAGGTTACGCGCCAGATTCTTGCCTACACGTGGGCGACCGTGGTCACTTCGCTGCTACTGGTTCCCGCCGCTAGCTGGATCTACCTGGCAGCGGCCGTGCTGTCCGGCGCCTGGTTCATTATCAAGGCGCATCTGCTGCACAGTGGCGTGAAAAACGGCACCCCGGTCAAGCCGATGCAGCTGTTCTTCCTGTCGAACAACTACCTGTCGCTACTGTTCGTGGCTCTGTCTGTTGATGCCGTGCTGGGCTGGCAGACTCTCGCCGAGGCTGTGCTCGGTTAGCATCACGACCTAGGATCACGGCTAAGATCACCAAGCCGTTCTGAGCCAATCGCGTTCGGCGAGGTTGAATACGGCTTCGCACTGTTTCTTCGTGAGCCCGGAATCGAGCTCCGCGTGGGTTTGCCCGGGTCGACGACTGATACCGACGATCGCCCAGCCGTTATTGTTCAAACCATCCACGACAGCGGTTTCCGCCGATGAGGCCATATTAAAACGGGTGCGATACCAGTCGGGCTTGCGCTTCATCTCAAACTCAAAGGAGTGCATCTGCCGGAACGAGCCATCAGGGTAAAGCACGTGGAGAGGCGCCCGATAGTAGTAATAGAACGTTGAGCCTGAAGATTCGCTTTCTCGCCTTTCGGTGCGGCAATGATAGACCTGCCCGACCAGCGCTGGGTAGTAGTCGATCCAGCCATTCTTCCAGGCGGTGACGATTCGTCTGCGTCGTGCTAGGGCGCTGGAGATCGAGTAGACCGCGACAACGACGAAGATTATTCCAACGATGAAAAAGACCGTATCCGTGAGACGGAGACCGTCGGCCGTTGCAACCCCTCGGCGAAGTTTGCTGAGAATCAGCATGAGACCAATGGCAGCGAAGACGGCACCGAAGAGCCCAACGACCAGGAAGATAATCATGCGACCTGGCAGGTCCCGAGCGTAAGGCTGCGGCCCCGTTGCCTTTATTGCTTCAAAGGCCCCACTGTTATCCCGCATCGGGTTGGGGGTGGAGTAGTAGCGTTCGCCCCGTTCAGGCACCAGTGGAGTATCGACCCCCGAGTTGAACTTCAGTGTGGTGCGCGGCATGCGCGTCGGCTGAGTCATGGTTCGACCCCTCGTCGCTGTCAGCTAGACAATAACCCTGGACTCTGTATATTAGCCGTCTTTGGCGTTGACAGCCTCGTGGCGCTGACTATCCCCGGTGGTGGTGCCCGTGTGGCTGGCGTTGCCACCGCTGTAGCGGGACTTCAGTGCCCACAGGAATCCGGTGGCGGCGGTAGAGAGGCCGGAGCCGATGACGTGCAACGGAACGGACCAGCGGGGCACACCCAACCAGTACTGCATGATGCCAATGGCAGCCTGCACGATAATCGCGGCAATAACCCAGTAGGAAGCAGTCTTGATGCGGCGCTCAAGATTCAGAGCAAAGACGCCCGCCAACAGGCCGATCGTAAGTCCTAAGTATAGGTACATAAAGCCAGCGTGGATGTGTGCCATGTCGATCAGAGGCACCTGCAGTCGGTGCTCCGGCAGAATAGCCTCATCGCCAGCATGGGGACCCGCGCTGGTAACCAAAGTGCCGGTCATAAGCACCACTGCCAAGCTAATCGCAGAGCCATCAGTGAGGATGCGCAACGGTCGGGGCATCTGCGGCTGCATTTCGCCGTCATCGGGTTCGCCGATTCGCACAACTAGTTTGGCGGCCAGGAATACCAGCAGCATGCTAGGCAGGAAGTGCAGCGCAACCATCCACCACATGAGATCCATGTGGACGGTGATTCCACCAATTACTGCCTGGGCGATAATGCCGATTCCCTGGACGAAAGCCAGGTGGAGGATTGAGGAGCGGCGCGCGGCTCGCACTACCGCAATGAAGCATATGAGGCAGGCGATGATCAGGACGAACGTCAGCGTTCGGTTGCCGAACTCAATCAGTTGGTGAATCCACGGAGCCGAACCCGGCACGGGAAGCAGCGATCCTGGGTGGCACTGAGGCCAGGTGTCACATCCCAGGCCGGAACCTGTCACGCGCACCAGTGATCCAGTGAAAGTGATTCCCGTCTGGCAAGCCAGCAGGATGATGGCAAATAGGCGCTGACGGCGGATAGTCGGCGCGGTGACGGGGCGGGGGAAACCGAATTTGCGGTCTGCTGCATAAACGAATGCGTACAGCTTCAGCAGCGCCTTGACGAAGGGATTACTCTCCTCCGTGGCGCGTCGTTTCATAGTCTCTAGCACGCCTTAAGACTAACGTAACCCCATGTCGCGGGGCTAATTGCCTAAACCCGAAATGTGCTAGTCGCTTTCCATGGTGAAGCGGAAGAAATTTAGAGCAAGGCCGGTGCCTACAACCGCCCATGCCAGCAGGCTCGCCAGCGCAACAAGGTTGCAGCCCCCGTTTTCGACTGCCGTGTGAAAACCCTCCATCAAAGCTACCGAGGGGACGGCCATAAGGAATCCGTTGACGCTCTCGCCGGCGGGTGTCGTCATGGTGGCGTACACCGCTGCGCCCAATAATACGAACCAAATCGTATTGCCCAGCGCCAGCACCAGTTCAGAGCTGAGAGTGCCGCCAAGAAGCAGCCCCAGGCTTGTGAAGGCTGCCACGCCCACCACCGCGGTCAGCAACGCCGCTGGAAATCCAACGATGTCCGGGCGCCAGCCCAAGGCAAAAGCTGCGATAGACAGAACCAGAACCTGCAGCAGTACCACAATGCATACGGCCACTACCTTCCCGGCGATCAGCGCCCACGTCGGCACACCTGCAGCGCCGATGCGCTTCAGGGCACCATAGCGGCGGTCGAAGGCTACGGCGATGGCCTGTCCGGTGAAACCGGCGCCCATGAGGGCAATCGCCAGCGCCATGGGGAAGATACGGGTCACAGCGTGGGATGCATCATCGCCGGGAACCAGCGTCAAACCAATAAGCAGTCCCAACGGAATGACCATAGAGAGCAGTTGCTGCTCGCCGTGGCGCAAGAATAGCAAGGATTCGATCTTGGCCTGTGCCTTTACAATGTCAAAGGATTTGGCCTGTTGCGGCGCCGGAGCGAAGAAACCGGGTTCGAAGCGGCTGGTGCTTTTCATGAGCGAATGTCCTTTCCGGTGATAGAGAGGAACACGTCCTCCAGCGACTGTCGGTTAACTACCAGCTGGCTAATCATCACTCCCAGCTCAGCGAATGCTGCGGCAACGTCGGCAATCGTCTGCGGAGAAAACTCCGGGGCCTCTAGCTTGAAATGTCGGGGCCGGATTTCGTCCACTGTCAACTGTGCTTGTGTGTGCTTGGCAATGGCCGCGGTGACGTCGGGGAGTGGGGCGTCGGAATCAACCTGAACGGAAAGCCACGCAGCCGTAGAATTCGGGTCGTTGTGTGAAGTCATTTCCTCCGGTGTGCCTGCTGCAACTACCCGTCCGGAGTCGATAATGACCACCTGGTCGGCCAGTGCTTCGGCTTCATCCATCAGGTGCGTGGTCAAGATGACAGCTACACCGTCACGCTTCAGGGAAGCTACGAGATCCCACACCGCCAGTCGGGACTGTGCATCGAGCCCCGCCGTGGGTTCGTCGAGGAACACCAGCTCCGGACGACCGACCAGCGCACAGGCGAGACTGAGTCGTTGTTGTTGGCCACCCGAAAGGCGCCTATAGGGTGTCTTCTCGTGGCCCTTCAGGCCGACGGTCTGGAGCAACCATTCCGGATCCAAGGGATTCTTTGAATATGACGCCACCAAACGCAGCATCTCTCCCACGCGGATACCGGGATAAGCGCCGCCACCTTGCAGCATCACGCCGATGCGGCTGCGAACCTCGTCCGAGTGAAGCGCCGGATCCAGACCGAAGACTCGAATACTTCCTTCAGTGGGTTGAATAAAACCCTCGCACATCTCGACGGTCGTGGTCTTGCCGGCGCCGTTGGGGCCGAGTAGTGCGAGCACCTGGCCGGCAGCGAGATTGAAGCTGAGGCCGTTGACCGCGTGGCGATCGCCAAAAGTTTTGACGACATCGCGGAGTTGCAGTATGGGCTCGCTACCGGGTGCCTGTGAATCAGGTCCTGTTGTCATGTAGAGAGAGTCTAGTCCGCTGGCGGTGTATTACGTAGCGTCGCCACTGTTCGTCAGAAGTGCCGTCGCGAATCGACATGGCTTCCGCCAGGTCTGCGTTTCCACCTGCCAGCCACTTCATAATTGACACCACTACCAAGAAGAACACCAGGCTCATCAGGTAGATGTAAATGACGGTTGAGGTCGGAAGCGATAAACCCCGGGGCAGGATAAAGAAGCTAAAGACCACTGAGTAGATAATGGCGGTGAGGTGGAACGCCCGGCGATTTGCCCAGGCCGCAAGCGGGAGAATCGCCCATAGGAGGTACCAGGGGTGTACGACGGGGAAGAAGAGCACCAAGATGAGGGTGGCCACTCCCAAACCGCCCACGGGGTGAATACGCCCGCGGAATGAGGCCCAGAGCATACGCACCACCCAAAAGCCGCCCACTAGCAATCCCAAAGTACGGAAGACAACTAGGGAGGAGTCAATGTGATCTCCGAGTCCCAGGACTCCGCCCAGCGCACCTGAGGCTAGGCCGAGGGAGGTGGTGATGGACATCCAGGAGATGATCTCTGCAGCTCCGCCTTGGGAGGTGATCCAGCCAAAGCCCACACCAGTGAGCAGAGACATCACCACTGCGGCCGTCGCGGAGACCGCCACAGCAACCGCGGCGGCGGTGCACAGATCGACAAGGCGACCGCCAAACCAACGCGCCAGCGCTGCACCGGCAAATCCCAAACCGATCAGCGCGGTGACCTTCACCATGCCAGCCATTGTGATTAGTACGAATCCGCCGATGATGAGGATCCAACGACTAGTAAGGGGGCGATCTTCCTTGTCCACCCCGCGCAAGACCAATTCCATGCCAGCGAGGAGCAGGCCGATCAACGCGGCCTCGTTATGGATGCCGCCAATAAGGTGGAGGATCGCCAGTGGGTTAAGTACGCCCAGCCACAGCGCCGCACCACTGGACACGCCACAGCGGCGCGCCAAACGCACGAGTGCCCAACCACTCAGAGCAAGACCCAAGATGGCCACGAGGCGGTGCAGTACGATGCCGAGAATGATCGAGTTACCTGTGAGCATGGAGATCACTTCTCCATAGCCCAGGGCGACCGGCCCATAGGGCGCAGGGGAGTGTGCCCACATCAAAGGCACGGAGCGAGCCAGGGGATCGTCAATTCCCAGCAAGTCAACCGGGCCTCCGCCGTAAGGATCCCAGCCTTTGGCGGCGATGGCTCCTTGTGCGAGGTAGGAGTAGATGTCCTGAGTAAACAGTGGCGGGGTAAACATCAACGGGGTGACCCACACGAAGAACGTGCGCCAATACGTGCGGACGGGAATCGGGTGGTTCGGCCTACCGGGGGTGGAGACAGCGAAACGCAGCAGTAAGAGCCAGCCGTAGACCAGGAACCCGATGCCTACGAAAACCATGACGGTGGTGGAGTGCAGCATTCTCGCCAAAGTGTTCACACCTGGGAAATCCCAATAGGGATTGTGAACCACGGGAAACGCGCCGGCGCCAAGCCCTCCGACGGTGATCAGCATCGTGCCCAGGGCGCCCAAGAAGACGGCGACGTAAAGCCTCATGGACAGGGCACGGTTGAGTGGTTGGAGCTGTACAGAGCTTTCCGGAGCGTTGTCGCCCTCGGATTCAGAGTGCAGCTGAGCCGAGCGTGATCCCGCGAGGCCAAGTTGAGGCAATTGTTCCCTGAACCTCCGCCACGGTCGCAAGAAGCGGGTACCGCTGGAGTTAGCCAGGGTGTCCGGTGCGTCCGAAGTGGGGGTAGTCATAGGTGGGAATTCTACCGAAGGTCGTTGGAAATTCTCCTTAGCCATGGCCGTGACCAGCACCACAGAGCTAATTGAGCTACGTCACAGCGATGTGTGGCAACTAAGGCAGGGTTACCTTAGTAGACAAGACGGAATATTTACGACACACTTTTGTTGTCTAATCATGTAGGCACATTTTTAGTCGTTTAGTCGCACTGACTGATCGCACAGACTAATCGCACCGACGCACACTATTCGCGACAGAAGGAGGTATAGCGTGGCACGGACATCTGAGGAACGCTCATCGCAGCCAACCACAGAGCGTGACACGCGGCACCGCATTTTGTTGCACGTGCTGCGTCACGGTCCGGTGAGCGCATCGGACATTAGCGAGGCGTTTGGCTTAAGCGCCGCCGGCGTTAGGCGTCACTTAGACAACATCGTGTCAGACGGCCTCGCCGAGGTCGTCGAAGCGCCTCGCTCCGGGCAACGTGGACGGCCTGCCAAGCTTTTCCGGCTTACCGACGAAGGCCGGGCGGAGTTTGGACATGATTACGACACTCTTGCCTTGCTGGCACTGCGTGCCCTCCGCTCTGCGGGTGGGGAAGAGGCGGTAGAGGATTTCGCCGCCCAGCGTGTGCATGACCTACTGAAGGACGTGCCGGACGCTGACGCAGATGTGGCTGCAAGGGCTAGGGCCATTGCCGATGTGCTCACCGCGAGAGGCTATGCAGCCACTGTCGATAGTGCAGGCGGTGGCGTCCAGATTTGCCGTCACCACTGCCCGATCCAAGATGTCGCTCACGAGTTCCCAGAACTATGCGCGGCGGAGCACCGAGTGGTCGCAGAGCTTCTAGGTCAGCACACTCAACCGTTGGCAACAATTGCCGACGGAAACGGTGTCTGCACCACTCATATTCCGCTTAGAACCATTGCCCCTTCCCCCAAGAAGGAAAGTTAAACCATGACTCAAGCTGCACAAACACCTGAAACCAAACCCCAGACAGACGAAGAGATCATTGATTCCATCGGCGCGTATGGCTATGGCTGGCACGATTCCGATGCTGCCGGCGCCTCTGCCCGCCGTGGTCTTAATGAGGATGTCGTCCGCGATATTTCCGCAAAGAAGAATGAGCCGGAGTGGATGCTGAAGCGTCGCCTGAAGGCTCTGGAGATCTTCGACAAGAAGCCGCTGCCGACGTGGGGTGCGGATCTTAGCGATATCGACTTCGACAACATTAAGTACTTTGTTCGCTCCACCGAGAAGCAAGCTCAGACCTGGGATGACCTGCCGGAGGACATTAAGAACACCTACGACAAGCTGGGCATCCCGGAGGCTGAGAAGCAGCGTCTCGTGGCTGGCGTGGCCGCGCAGTACGAATCGGAGGTTGTTTACCACCAGATTCGCGAGGATCTCGAGAGCCAGGGTGTGATCTTCGTTGACACGGATACCGGTCTGCGGGACTACCCGGAATTGTTTGAGGAATACTTCGGCAGCGTCATCCCCGCCGGCGACAACAAATTCTCCGCTTTGAACACCGCAGTGTGGTCCGGTGGTTCCTTTATCTACGTGCCGAAGGGCGTACACGTAGATATTCCGCTGCAGGCTTATTTCCGTATTAACACCGAGAACATGGGCCAGTTCGAGCGCACCCTGATCATCGTCGACGAGGACGCTTATGTCCACTACGTCGAGGGTTGTACCGCTCCGATTTACAAGACCGACTCGCTGCACTCTGCCGTCGTGGAGATCATTGTGAAGAAAGGTGGCCGCTGCCGCTACACCACGATCCAGAACTGGTCTAACAACGTCTACAATCTCGTCACTAAGCGCACGAAGTGCGAAGAGGGCGGCACCATGGAGTGGGTCGACGGCAACATCGGCTCCAAGGTCACAATGAAGTACCCAGCGGTTTGGATGACCGGCCCGCATGCAAAGGGCGAGGTTCTTTCCGTGGCCTTCGCTGGCGAGGGACAGTTCCAGGACACGGGTGCAAAGATGGTGCACATGGCTCCGCACACGAGCTCGAACATCGTGTCGAAGTCCGTCGCCCGCGCTGGCGGCCGCGCCGCTTACCGCGGTCTGGTGCAGGTGAACAAGGATGCCCACCACTCGGCGTCGAACGTTGAGTGTGATGCGTTGCTGGTCGATTCCATTTCGCGTTCGGATACATATCCGTACAACGACATTCGCAACGACCATGTCACGCTCGGCCACGAAGCCACGGTCTCCCAGGTCTCCGAGGATCAGCTGTTCTACCTGATGTCCCGCGGCATCGAGGAAGAGGAGGCTATGGCGATGATTGTCCGTGGCTTCGTCGAGCCCATTGCCAAGGAGCTGCCCATGGAGTATGCCCTGGAGCTCAACCGTCTTATCGAACTGCAGATGGAAGGATCGGTGGGTTAAACCAAATGACCACCCCACTAAACGAAACCGAAGCGACAATCACGCCCGTCAAGGCTGGTACGAGCCACCAGACCAAAGGCGACCGTTTCACCTCTTTCTCGGCTGCGGACTTCGCCGTTCCGCACGGTAAGGACGAGGACTGGCGCTTCACCCCGCTGCGTGAACTGCGCGGCCTACACGATGGGAAGGCTAAGGCTGGCAAGCGCGCCGCTGTCGCGGTCGATGTGGCTGATAACGACGCCCCCAGCGTGGCTATCGAACAGCTCCAGCAAGGCGATGAGCGTCTCGGTCGCGCGGGCGCACCCGTGGATCGTGCAGCGGCACAGGCTTGGGAAAACACCCAGGAGGCCGACTACCTGCGCATTACCAAGGATGCTGCATTGCAGTCTCCGGTAACCGTCACCATCGACGGTCCCGGCGAGGACGAGGTCTCCTACGGCACCCTCGTCGTCGAGCTTGAGTCGCACGCCGAGGCAGTGGTGTTCGTCCGTTATGAGGGTTCCGGTGCTCACTCCGACAACGTGGAGTTTGTTGTTGGCGATGGTGCGAAGTTGACCACCGTGGTCTTTGAGGATTGGAACGACGACGCTGTACACCTGTCGAACTCCCATATTCAGGTCGGTCGCGATGCGGTTGTGCGCCACTACTACGCAGCCTTCGGTGGTCACGTAGTGCGTTCTGTTCCACACGTGCGTTACACGGACACCGGCGGTGACGCAGAACTGCTGGGACTGTACTTCGCCGATGCCAACCAGTATTTCGAGCAGCGTCTGTTGGTGGATCACTCTATCCGCAACTGCCGCTCCAATGTGTTGTACAAGGGTGCTTTGCAGGGCGAACCGGAAAAGGGCAAGGACGCCCGCGAGGCTCGCACGGCATGGATCGGCGACGTATTGATCCGCCCGGATGCAACCGGTACCGACACCTACGAAAAGAACAACAACCTGCTGCTGACCTCCGGCGCCCGCGCCGACGCAGTGCCAAACCTGGAGATCCAGACGGGTGAAATCGTTGGCGCCGGCCACGCTGCTACGGTGGGTCGCTTCGACGACGAGCACATGTTCTACCTACAGTCCCGCGGTATTGACCCGGCCAGCGCCAAAATGCTGATTGTCCGTGGTTTCTTCACCGACGTCATCAAGCGCATCCCGGAGGAACAGATCCGGGAGCTGCTCGAGGACAAGGTCGAGGCAGAGCTCCAGCACACCGTTCTTTAACCCCACCGAAGAAGTTACTTCCCAAAACCCATAGAAAGCTTTTACACACCATGAGCACTTTGGAAATTAAGAACCTGCACGCGCAGGTTGTCCCGGCCGACGAGAACGAGGATCCGAAGCCGATCCTGCACGGCGTCAACCTGACCATCAACTCCGGTGAAACCCACGCCATCATGGGCCCGAACGGTTCCGGCAAGTCCACCTTGTCCTATGCCATTGCCGGCCACCCGCGTTACGAGATCACCGAGGGTGAGGTGCTGCTCGATGGCGAGAACCTGCTGGACATGGAGGTTGACGAGCGCGCTCGTGCTGGCCTGTTCCTGGCGATGCAGTACCCGACCGAGGTACCGGGCGTATCCATGGCGAACTTCCTACGTTCCTCCGCCACAGCCGTCCGCGGTGAGGCTCCGAAGATCCGCGAGTGGGTGAAGGAAGCCCGCGCAGCAATGGAGGAGCTGTCCATCGATCCTTCGTTCTCTGAGCGTTCCGTGAACGAGGGCTTCTCCGGTGGTGAGAAGAAGCGTCACGAAATCCTCCAGCTGGGTCTGCTGAAGCCGAAGTTCGCCATCTTGGATGAGACCGACTCCGGCCTGGATGTCGACGCCCTGCGCGTCGTCTCCGAGGGTATTAACCGCTACAAGGAGCGCGAGAACGGTGGCGTGCTGATGATCACCCACTACCAGCGCATCCTTAACTACGTAAAGCCCGAGTATGTCCACGTGTTTGCCAAGGGCCGCATCGTGGAAAGCGGTGGCCCGGAGCTGGCTCAGCAGCTGGAGTCCGAGGGCTACGAGAAGTTCGTATAACGACTTCCACCTCCGCGCTCCTCGCCACGCCCGCCTTTTCTTTCCCTACAACCTTGCTCGGCCAAGCTTGACCTGGCAGAAAGTGTGAACTTGTGAGTTCAAACGGTTCCCTGGACACCGCGAAGATCCGCAGCGACTTCCCGATCCTGTCGCGCACTGTGCGCGATGGCAAGAAGTTGGTCTATCTGGATTCCGGCGCCACCGCGCAGCGACCTGTGCAGGTGCTCGATGCGGAACGGGAATTCCTGACCACCCACAACGCCCCTGTGCACCGTGGTGCCTACGAAATCGCGGAGGAGGCCACGGAGGCATACGAGTCCGCGCGAGAGGCTATAGCGGCCTTTGTTGGAGCAGAGGATCGCGAGATCGCGTTTACCAAGAATGCTACAGAGGCATTGAATGAGGTCGCGTATATGTTGGGCGACCCAAGGTCGGGAGAGCTGCAGGTCAGCGCTGGCGATGAGATCGTCGTCTCTGAGCTGGAGCACCATGCCAACCTGGTGCCGTGGCAGGAACTCGCCCAGCGTACCGGGGCTACGTTGAAGTGGTACTCGGCCACCTCAGACGGTCGAATTGACCTCGATAGCCTTCAACTCAGCGAACGCACCAAGGTCGTGGCGCTAACGCACCAGTCCAATGTCACAGGTGCTGTTTTGGACGTGGCCGAGGCCGTGCGACGCGCCCGCGCTGTGGATGCCATCTTTGTATTGGACGCATGCCAGTCCGTGCCGCACATGCCCGTGGATTTCCATGAGCTAGATGTAGATTTCGCTGCATTCTCAGGCCACAAGATGCTGGGACCTAATGGCGTCGGCGTGCTCTACGGCAAGTCTCAGCACATGGATCAGCTACCGCCTTTCTTGACCGGCGGTTCGATGGTGGAGAAAGTGACGATGGAAGGCACCACGTTCACCGAAGCTCCACAGCGTTTCGAGGCTGGAACGCAAATGACCTCACAGGTCGTCGGACTCGGTGCAGCGGTGGCCTACCTCAATGAACTTGGCATGGAAAAGGTTGCAGAGCACGAAGCTGAGATCACCGCCTACGCGCTCAAGCAGCTGCAGACCATCGATGGCCTCCGCATTATCGGCCCCACTGACACTCAGAATCGTGGTAGTGCGCTGAGCTTTGTCGTCGAGGGCATTCACCCGCACGACCTAGGCCAGGTTGTCGATGACCAAGGCGTATGTATTCGCGTAGGTCACCACTGCGCATGGCCGGTGCACACGTGCATGGGAGTACAGGCAACTGCCCGCGCTAGCTTCTACATTTACAATGACCTCTCGGAGGTCGACGCGCTAGTTGCGGCCATCGCAAAGGCACAGGAATTTTTCGGAACCGCATAAGGGGATCCACGGTCACATGAAACTAGAACAGATGTACCAGGAAGTGATCCTGGACCACTACAAGCACCCGCAGCACGCTGGCCTGCGCGAACCTTTCGAATCTGAGGTGCACCATGTCAACACGTCGTGTGGTGATGAGTTGACGCTGCGCCTGCACCTTAGTGAGGACAACCAGACCGTGGAGGATATCTCCTATGATGCGGTGGGTTGTTCCATCAGCCAGGCATCCACGTCCGTTATGGCGGAGGAATTGGTTGGCCGCCCGGTCGAAGAGGCCTTCGCCAAGCTCGCCGAGTTTGAGCGCATGGTGACTTCTCGCGGCAAGATCGAAGGCGACGATGACATCATCGGCGACGGTGTCGCCTTCGCGGGCGTATCAAAATACCCGGCACGAGTGAAGTGCGCTCTTCTCGGCTGGAAAGCCTTTGAGGCCGCCGCTACTGAGGCCGGCGTAGCCCCCGAAACCCACGACGCAGAGTAAGGAACCTACCATGACTGACAATGCAAACGCTGCAGAGCCCACCGCACCGGAGATGGATCCCTCGCCGTTGGACAAGGCTCCGCAGGGTCCCTCCGAGCGCAGCCCGGAAGACATGGCCATTGCTGGGAAGGTGGAAGAGCATCTGCTGGACGTTATCGATCCCGAGCTGGGTATCAACGTTATTGACCTGGGGTTGGTCTACGACCTCTGGATCGAGGACAAGAAGGCTGTTATGAACATGACCTTGACCTCCCCGGCCTGCCCGCTGCAGGATGTGCTGGAAGATCAGGCACGCGATGCTGTACTGAGCAACGTCGAAGAGGTCACCGACCTGCAGATCAATTGGGTATGGAGCCCGGCTTGGGGCCCGCACATGATTAACGAGGAGGGTCGCGAACAGCTGCGCTTCCTCGGTTTCACCGTCTAGCCCACACCGCTTGTGCCACCGACCACGGTTGGCAAAACAGCGGTCGCAGGAATTTGTGCCGCAGCCCCGCTCCCTTCCGCAGCGCCCACATTGTGCGTGCCACCGCTAGGCCATCCCGTCCGGTGAGGTACGCCAGTTGCTGACGTGTATCGAGAGCAAAGAAGTGCCCGAAGAAGTCCTTCAAGGTTTCCCCATCAGCTCGCGCAATCAGCTCCCCACCGATTTGTCGCAATGTGTAGGCGGCCCAACCGCCGAGCGGTCGATCGTCCAGGAATTCATCTACTGCCTCTAACGCATGGCCTAGCGAATAGCCCGTTGCCGGGTTAATGAACCCTGCAGCGGCACCGAATTTCTTTCCTTTGTGACGCCGCCGCGTCCCCATTGGAATCGACACCTGTTCTTCGCGTATCACCTGTTCCTCGGTGAGGCGTTTCCATGAGCACCGCTGAGCCAGCCGTTCCCTCAGAAGCGTGAATAATTCCTGCTGGCTGGCCGGATCTGCATTACAGTGCGTCGCCAGGATCGTTTCCTCAAACAGCCAGCCCTCGCTTGTGCGTTGGGCATAGAAGAAGCTGGGCGGGGCTGAGGGATCTTTCAGATCGGGAACGCCCCAATCCATGAGAACTCCGTTTGCTTTCGGGTGTGTGGGAGCGAAGTCAAAGTTATCGAAGGGGAAAAACCACCCCACCGCAAGCTGCCACAGAGCAGCGTCTGTGCGCGGAGCACCGGTGCAATCAATGGCTGACATGCCGTCGGGGAGTGCCTCTGGAATGATCTGCACACCATACCTGTCTAGCGCCTCGACGACAGCTTCTTGATCGAGCATGCGGTTTGTGAAGCCAAGCACACGTTGTCTCGGCGGCGATCCCGCAGCGATTCCTAATGGCGACGGCGGGCCAAATAGGGGGTCTGCCCAAGAAGGGATTTGTGGGGTGAACACTCCGTAGGTACCCGGAAATGGGGTAGGGCTGCCCACTGTAAAAGAGGGATCGTATGCAACAACTGAGAACCCACGTTGAACTGCTCGTATAGCAAGCAAAGCCGCAGCGGGGCCGAACCCTTTAAGCACTAGCTGCCGACCCACAGAAACTCCTTTCTGGAAGTGGAAATGTGGCGGAGATTACTGGGTTTACCCCCGAACTTACATCACCGTGGTTTACTTATATTGTTCTAAGACACACCGCTAGGTTATCGAGAGAGCTACAACTATAAGAACTACCTAATAGAAACTAAAGTGGCCGTAGTTCAGGTTTAGGTTGAGTGTTTGGGGGACAGGTACCGCAGGATATGTAACGCTTAGCCTGCGCAACCTGAACACAGTTTCTAACATAAACATTGTCCTACTCGGTACGAACATACCGTTAAAGTGGGGCAATGAAGAATGGGGGAATGAAATACAGGCCCCGTCGACGACAGACAGGCCAGCGACTCGGGGGCTGTGGGGATCCCGAGTAACGCAGCGCCAGTGTTAATGGGGTGGGGAGGGTCGTCGGCGGGGATGACTGATAGGCTTCTTCCTTGTGATTGTTACTAATGACCTCGAGGTTCGGGTGGGGGCCCGAACTCTGCTGAATGCCCCCGGGCAGCACCTACGCGTACAGCCTGGCGACCGCATCGGCCTGGTCGGACGCAACGGCGCGGGCAAGACTACTACGATGCGCATCCTAGCTGGCGAAGGCGAACCCTACGGCGGCTCTGTCACTCGCAGCGGCGAGATGGGCTATCTTCCACAGGATTCAAAAGAGGGAGATATTGAGCAGACCGCGCGCGATCGCGTGCTTTCCGCCCGCGGCCTCGACCGTATTCGCCAATCCATGGAGCGTCAGCAGGAGATCATGGAGACGAGCGAATCGGCTAGTCAGCGGGATGCGGCGATTCTAAAGTACAGCCGTTTGGAGGAGAAATATCACTCCCTCGGTGGCTATGAGGCCGACAGCGAGGCCGCACAGATTTGCGACTCTCTTGGCCTGCCAAGTCGCATTCTTGACCAGCAGCTCAAGACCCTTTCGGGCGGCCAGCGCCGCCGCGTGGAGCTCGCACAGATCCTCTTTGCAGCCACCGCCGGATCCGGACGCTCTCAGACAACATTGCTGCTTGACGAGCCGACTAACCACCTGGATGCCGATTCCATTACCTGGCTGCGCAGCTTCCTTTCCAAACACGAAGGTGGTCTGATCATGATCAGCCACGATGTGGAACTGTTGGAGGATGTTTGCAACAAGATCTGGTTCCTTGACGCGGTACGGGGTGAAGCCGATGTGTACAACATGGGCTGGTCGAAGTACAAAGATGCCCGCGCCACCGATGAGGCGCGTCGCCGCCGCGAGAAGGTCAATGCCGAGAAGAAGGCCAGCGCACTGAAGCAGCAGGCCGACAAGCTTGGCGCAAAGGCTACCAAGGCGAAGGCTGCCAAGCAGATGGCCGCCCGCGCGGAGAAAATGCTGGGCAGCCTCGATGAGGTGCGCGTGGAGGACCGCGTAGCCAATATCAGCTTCCCGGAGCCGGCCCCCTGTGGCAAAACCCCCATGTTCGCCAAGGGGCTGACCAAGATGTATGGCTCGCTGGAGGTCTTTGCCGGAGTGGATTTGGCAATTGACAAGGGCTCGCGCGTGGTCGTGCTGGGCTTCAATGGCGCCGGTAAGACCACACTGCTCAAGCTTCTGGCCGGGGTCGAACGCACCGACGGCGAGGGTGGCATTGTCTCCGGTCATGGCCTAAAGGTCGGCTACTTTGCCCAGGAACACGACACGATCGATCCGGATAAGTCAGTGTGGGCCAATGCCATCGAAGCCTGTCCCGATGCCGGCGAGCAAGATCTTCGCGGCCTGCTGGGCGCCTTTATGTTCTCTGGCGAACAGCTTGATCAGCCTGCTGGCACTCTGTCAGGTGGCGAAAAGACGCGCCTAGCACTGGCCACCCTCGTGAGCTCTCGAGCCAATGTGCTGCTGCTGGACGAGCCGACGAATAACTTGGATCCGCAGTCCCGTGAGCAGGTTCTCGATGCGTTGCGCACCTACACCGGCGCTGTCGTGCTGGTGACACATGACCCAGGCGCGGTAAAGGCTCTGGAGCCGGAGCGAGTCATCGTTTTGCCAGATGGTGTGGAAGATCTATGGAACGATGATTACATGGAGATCGTCGAACTGGCTTAACCCACCATACCCAGTGAGCTGCGGGAATACTCCACAAAGCGCCGCAGTAGCGAGTTCGCCGCGGCTGTGTCCTGCCCTTCAAAGTGGGCGTAGGTCTCTGCGATCTCGGCTGGGTCGCAGTAGCCCTCGTCCTCATAAAAACTCAGGCGACGTGTGATGCCCGCAGCATCCATTTCGGGGTGGAATTGGCTAGTCCACACGTTGTCACGATAGCGATAGATCTGCACGGGGCAGGTCTCGCCGGTGGCTAGCAAAGTAGCTTCACTTGGCACCTCGGCCACGGAATCTTTGTGCCCCGTCAGCGCGGTGAAACGCTGGGGGAGGCCACCAGTGATCGGGTCGATGCGTCCGGCGTCGGTAAGTGAAACCTCGCTAGTGCCGGCCGATTCGGAGTAGACACTATTGACTTCGCCATCGAGATAATGCGCCAACATCGAGGTGCCGTAGCACGTGGAGAAGATTCCGAAGCGCTGCCGTTCCGACTCGATGTTGATGAAGTCGACGAGCTTCTGGGAAATGGCCTCCTGCCATTCCACGTCGACTGGGCGGGTGATCGTAAACGGCGAGCCGCCGATGAATACTCCCTCCACGCCGTCGAAGCTGCCCAGGTCGGCTCCGGGATTGTCCAGCGGCCTCTGTTCCAGCTCAGCTGGGGTGAGGCCACTGTAGCTCAGGAAGTCGGCGTATTCCGCCGCGAGCACCTCGGCGCCGCTGCGGGGGCAAAGCAGTACAAAAGTCACAAACGCGACTATAACAGACCGCTTAGTCTATTTACTATTATTTGACGCTATTTCGTGCCAACTTATCCAGCAACTCGTTGGCACTGTCGATCTTCTTCTGCTCGAATCCCCGGACTCCATCGGCCGCTGCTGCCAGTTCAGCCAGTGGCGCTACCTGCTCTGCAGCCTGCAGTTCACGTGCACGTCGCAGGATTTCATCGCGGTATACCTGCACCAGCTCGCGTTCGAGCTTGCGCACCTCCGCATAGCCGAAGATATCCAGGCGAGTACCACGGAAACGCTTGGCCTTAGCTAGGGCCCGTAGAACCGGACGCATGCGTGGACCTAGTCCAATCTTCCGATTCAACCCCAGTGCCCGCAGCAGTGGCGGCTGGAATTGGACAGTGACCTCCGCATCTCCCTGTGCAGCGGCGAAGCCGGGATCCAGTGCAAGACGAGCGACCTCGTACTCATCCTTATAAGCCGAGAGCTTATGCAGCCCCGCGGCGAAGTTACGGGTGAGCTCGGCCGGGCCATCTGGATTCACCCGTCTCTCATGGGCATACACGGCACGTACGTCAGCCAGGTAGCTTTCGGCGTCCTCCGGCGTACCCCAGCGACCCATTTCGTCGACGTATACGCCGACTTGTTCCACCAAGCTGGCCTCCAGTAGGCGCTCCATCTTCGCGCGAGTACGCGCCAGGGGAGTAACCTCCATGTGCTGGGCGTAGTCTGGTTCTTTGCTCAACAGCTCGATCAGCGCTTCGGGACGGCTCACCAGCTGGCGGCCCCGGCGAAACGCCTGGATATTCATCTCCGCTTTCTTGCCATTGATTCGCAGTGCTTGCTCTATCGACTCCGGCGTCACCGGCAGAGCACCCGCCTGCACTGCGGCACCGACTAGCAGCATGATTTGGAATGTGGACTCACCGAAAAGCTTCGTAGAAACACGGATTGCGTCGGTGATAATCGCCCGCCTTGCCGCGTGACCCAACGCACCCGCAATCTGCACCCCGTTGGGACGAGAAGCGGTGACGTCCGTGCACATCTGACCAGTCGGAGTCGTCGAATCCGAAAGCACCGCGATTGTCCGCGCCGCATTGAGCACCGAGGTGCTCGGATCCTCCGCACCTGTCACTCCATCGAGGGCGATCAACAGATCTGCACTACCGCGCGGCACCGTTCCGGTGTGCTGGCCGATGGTCCTAGAGATACGCAAATCGGAGACTACCGACCCGCCCTTTTGTGCCAGTCCGGTCATGTCCGTACCACGTACTGCGAGGCCATCGAGGTGAGCCGCAGTGGCGATCACCGCAGATGCCGTCATAACTCCTGTGCCACCGACACCCGAGATGCGTACATTCCACGGATGCTTCGCATTGAGGTCACAGGCCGGGGCCGGTTCGAGATCGGTGGCGTCAACACGTGGCACTTCCCGGGGCCGTTCTTCCGACACAACAGTGGTAAATGCTGGGCAATCGCCGGTCAGGCACGAGCGGTCGACGTTGCAGCTTGTCTGGTCAACGCGGGTCTTGCGGCCAAACTGTGTGTCCACAGGCTGGAGGGAAAGGCAGCCGGACTTCTCTCCACAGTCACCACAGCCCTCGCAGATGCGTTCATTGATCACAATCTTCTCAGTTGGTCGGCTGCGCTTATTGCGATTGCGGGCACGGCGCTTTTCCGCGGCACATTCCTGATCGTGGATCAGCACCGATACACCCTTTTGCGCCGCGAGTTCCTTTTGCACCGATGTCAGTTCCTCGCGTGGGCGAACCTGTACCCCGGAACCGCGCAGTATCTTCCGGGTGCGTTGCACATCGTCACTGGTCACAATAATTCTGCCTGGATTCTCGGCACGCACCATATCCACCAGCCCAGCCAGGCTCGGCTGCCCCACAGGATCCTGGCCACCAGTCATTGCCACGGTGCCGTTGTGCAGCAGCTTAAGGGTTACGTTCACCTTTGACGCCACTAGCGCCCGCAGCGCCAGTGATCCAGAGTGCAGGAAGGTTCCGTCGCCCATGTTTTGCACAAAGTGCTCTTCTGTGACGAAGCTGTGCATACCGATCCAGTGTGCACCCTCGCCACCCATCTGAGCCGTGCCCATGACATTGCCCACGCGCTTGTCGTCCATCAGCATCACCATTGCGTGGCAGCCAATTCCAGCCCCCACCAGTGTGTCCTCGTCCGCGCGGGTGGACAGATTGTGCGGACATCCGGAGCAGAAGTGCGGTACGCGATTGGGTACGGCCAATGGCAGGGAGATCCGAGTTGGCCCCGTCGTCGGCCCGGCTACCTCGATACCGTCAGCGCGCAGCACGCGGGGGAGTTGCTTGAGCGGGTCTTGCACATGCTCGATCCGGGGGCGCACCGGCAGATCGTAGAGGCAGGCGCGCACGGATTCCAGCAGGTGAGTGCCCAGTTCCTCTGCGACAATCAGCTTATCCAGTCCGTCACAGAATCGTTCTAGCTCCTGCGGATCCAATGGAAAAGTCATGGCCAGCTGTAGTACGCGAACCTGCGCCTCATCCACAACTTCCGCAACCTCAAGCGACGTGTTTCCGGCGCAGATCACGCCGACCCGGTCGCCGTCGTTGGCATTCCACCAGCGGTTTAGGCGATGCTCGCGCGCATAGTCCAATGCGCGCTGCAGACGTTCACCTACGCGGGTGTCTTCCAAGGCCAAGAGCCGCTTGCCGAGTAGGCGGGCCTCCGGCTCATGTTCGCCGCCGCGTTCTACCCCACGGGGAGACGTGGCCTCCTTGATTGCCTCCAGATCCACACTGGCTGATCCATCCGCAACGGGTGTAGTAATCCGCAACGCCGTCCACAGTCCGCTATAGCGAGACATCCACGCGGCGTGCGCACCAAGGCGCAGAATGTCGCCCGCATCGACGGGAACCAACGTGGGCATGCCCAGATCGGCCAAGATACGCCCGGAAGCCGAGGGGATGGTGGAGGACTTCGCGGTCGGGTCGTCGCCTACGAAGGCCACCGCTCCACCCGTTCCGCTGGTACCGGTCATGTTTGCATGTCGAAGGGCATCAGCAGCGCGATCGAGTCCCGGCGCCTTTCCGTACCAATAACCGACCACGCCATCGACCCCAGGCTTTACGGTTGCCCGTGCAGTCATCTGCGATCCCGCGACGGCGGTGACGCCCAGCTCTTCATTGACGGCGGGGAAGTGCTGCACGTCAAAATCCTTGAGCAACGAGCCGCGGCGCCCCAGCTCTAGATCGTATCCACCCAGCGGGGATCCCTCGTAGCCGGAAATGAAGCTGGAAGTCTTTAACCCCATATCGCGGTCTGACTCTGCACGATCCAGCACTGTCCGTACCAAAGCCTGGATACCGGTCAGATGGATATTTCCCGTTTTCTCGCGGTATCGCGACTGGGTGTAGTCGGGGAGTTGCTGAGTCGTGGGGATGAAGGTCGAGGTCATCGCTGTTCACCCTTTCATGTGTGCGGAAAATGTGTTTCGAATCACACTAGGTTGATGAGCGGACCAAACTTAAGTACCCCCGCCAAGATATTTCACTTAGCAAATATTTTTAGCTAACCCGCCTTGAGAACTAGGCCAATGGCCTAGAATCTCATTCAACATAAACCATATTTGCTGACAAAAGTAGATACTTTTTAACAACAGGCCTTAATGGGCGTCACAAGGAACGAGAGCGCTAATGCGAGACCTTGACGAAACAGACATCAAACTCTGTGTACTGCTGAGCGAACGCCCAAAAGCTGGGGTGCGAGAGTATGCGCGTGTGCTCGGCGTCGCGCGTGCGACCGTCAGTAGCCGCATGGAAAAGTTGATGGACAGGGGAGTGATCAGTAGCTTTGCGCCACACTTCCACCCCGGAGCCTTGGGTTTTCCTTTAGGTGCCTTTGTCCATGTCACGTTGGACCAGCGCACCCTCGACCGCGTCACGGCCGAGTTTGCGAAGATACCGTGGATTACCGAGGCTCATTCACTCGCCGGTCCTTATGACCTCACCTGCAAGGTGGTGGCACGTGATCATGGCCACCTCGAACAAATCACTCTGAAGCTACAAGAGGTTAAAGGGGTTCAACGAACCCGGACGGAGATCATCCTGCGGGACCGGATCCCCGCCCGGCACAGCCAGCTCTTGCAGAGCCCTATCGGATTTGCGCGACCTCTAGAGCTGCCTTGACCTGCTTTGCGGAAAGATCCGTGGCAATCGTCGCAGTCTCTGGCTGGCCAGCGATATAACGGCAGATGGTCCAGCCATTTGTGTACTCCGGCTCCAGCACATCCATCGGCCCTTCTGCCATTCGCAGGTTGTAGGCGTGGCCGTTCCAGTCGGCAGGAGCATTGAACTCTCCGGTGCGGAAGGTGAAGGGTTGAAGGCCATCCGTTGGATAAGCCTGAGCCATAGCCTTGTAATAAAACCGACGGTCAGTGTTAGTGGTATCGCCATTGTCGTTGTGGGTCGACACTCGCGAGATCCACACCCCTCCGACCCGTACGGGGGCAAAGCGCAGCCAGCCATTTCCCCAAGCCTTACCTAGAATCTGCAGGCGACCACGGCGTTTTCTTGCACTATAAAAGGCAATACCTGCCATCAACAGACCAATAGCTGAAAGCACAATGCCAATCACCGTGGATTGCGTTCCACCACGGAGCCCCAAAAAGCCGCTGAAGAGCACCAGGCAGGCTCCTACGCACAGCACTGCCGTTTGCACCGCGCTAAAACCCGCGGCGTTGCCCGCCACCGGCATGCGCCCGTTATTCGACAAGGCGGCGTTAATTGCCGCCGAACCCGCAGGCAGAGAGCAACGCTCGTCGAAGGTACCGGCCTGGGCGCCCCGCACCAGACCATCCGCTGGGTCGTCGATTACGACCGACGAGCGACCGTACTGAAAGATCTCCACCATGTGCCGAACCACTCCTTGCTTGTTTTATGTTTCAGCTAGTTTTTAGGTTCCGCAAGTTCCTAATTCCGATAACCGTGCAACGGCGCCGGAATAAAGCCACCGCGGTTGATAAACTCCGCGCTGCTGACCTGATTGACGCCGATTACCGGCGCATAGCCCAGCAGACCACCAAAGTCCACGTTATCGCCCACCTTGGTTCCCACCGCGGGGATAACACGCACAGCGGTCGTCTTGTGGTTCATCACGCCAATGGCAGCCTCGTCTGCGATCATGCCTGCAATCGATTCCGCGGGCGTATCGCCAGGAATAGCGATCATGTCCAGCCCCACAGAGCAGATTGCCGTCATCGCTTCCAGCTTGTCGATGCTTATCGCACCGCTGCGCACTGCGTCAATCATTCCCTTGTCCTCCGAAACCGGGATGAAGGATCCGGACAATCCACCGACGCGTGAACAGGCCATCATGCCGCCCTTCTTCACTGCGTCGTTGAGCAGCGCCAGGGCAGCAGTGGTTCCATGCGTACCAACCTGGCCGAGCCCCATATGCTCCAGGATATGCGCCACCGAATCGCCAAGTTCTGCCGTCGGGGCCAACGAGAGGTCGACAATGCCGAAGGGAACTCCCAGGCGCTGTGCGGCCATGACACCCACCAGCTGACCTGTGCGGGTGATCTTAAATGCAGCGCGCTTGATCTCCTCAGACACCTCGTTCAACGTCGCGCCGGTCATCCCGGCTACTGCGCGATCCACCACACCAGGGCCAGATACGCCCACGTTGATTACGCAATCTGGCTCCTCCACACCGTGGTAAGCACCCGCCATGAACGGATTATCGGACACGGAGTTGGCGAACACCACGAGCTTTGCGCAGGCCAGTGTGCCACTGGAACCGTAGGTAGAGCAGTCCTTAATGACCTGCCCCATCTCGCGAACAGCATTCATATTGATGCCTGCTTTAGAGCTACCCACATTAACGGAGGCACACACGACATCGGTCTCATTCAGCGCCTCCGGCAGAGAGCGAATCAGATCCAACTCACCTCGTGTTGCGCCCTTTTCAACCAGTGCGGAATAGCCACCGATGAAGTTCACACCCACTTCATTTGCAGCCCGGTTTAGAGCCTCGGCGATGCGCACTGGATTGCCTTCCACTGCGGATGCGAGAATTCCCACAGGAGTGACAGAGATGCGCTTGTTAACGATCGGAATACCCAGCTCGCGCTCGATTCCTTGGCACACCGGCACGAGGCTGCGGGCATAGTCCACCACGCGCTCGTACACTGCCTCCGCGGTCGCCTGCATCGTCTCGCGAATACACGGCATAAGGTTGATGCCCATCGTCACCGTTCGAATATCGAGACGGTACTTCTCGATCATTTCGATGGTTTCGAGGATGTTGTTGCTCTGGTTTGTGACGCCACGACGTGGATTCATGTTCTAACCCCCGAACCCTTAAACGTCGTGCATGGCGGAGAAGATCGACTCCGACTGCACCCTAATAACCAGCTTTTCCTGCTTCTCGACCTCCGCCATGCGATCCTGCACATCGGCGATGCCAAACTTCGTGTCGTCAATGCGCACATGCAGAATCATGGTGAAGTAGTCGTCCATGATGGTCTGGGAGACGTTGAGAATGTTGACGTCTAGTTCTGCCAGGGCAGTGGACACGGCAGCGATAATTCCGGTGTGATCCAGCCCGGTCACGGTCATGATTGCGATCATGTACTACATGCTACTCACCGGGCCGGACGACTTATTGGCCGGGGGAACGCAGGGACCCTTCCACGAAATCCAGGGCATCAGATAACCCTTCCGTCCCCTGGAGCTGCGCGAGTCTGCCCAAAACGCCCTCCAACACCAACTCCAGGGTTTGAGCAATGGTCTCGATCTCTACGTCAGCACGAATCCTGCCGCTGGCGCGCTGCTCCCGTAGTCGGGTGCGCACGGTTTCCTTTAGCGCCAGCTGATCCAACTCCCACTTCGCTGCAAAGCAGGGGTCAATGTTGACGCGGCGAGTGATTTCAACTCGCATTCCCCACCAGTCTGTCAAGTCTTTTGACTTGACAAGCGTGCGGATTGCGCCGATTAGGCCTTCATCTGCAGCGAGCTCGGCCATTTTGCGCATATCCTCATGAGCCACCTCTAAAAACAGGTGATCCTTGTTTTGGTAGTGGTGGAAGATCGCACCGCGGGACTTGCCAGTGGCTTCCTCTAGGCGGGCGACGGTGGCTCCGTCGTAGCCGAAGGTCGCGAAGCAGTGGCGGGCGCCGGCGAGAATCTCGACCTTTCGCTCTGCCAAATCTCTGTCGCTTACTTTGGGCATCTGGGTTTAACCTTCTGTGGGAGTAAAAGCAAAAGGGGCGGTGACCAACGCTGGTCTTCCCGCTAGGGAAGAGGCGCTATGGTCACCGCCCTGTCATGACTATCGCCACGGCGCGTAAGGTTTTTAAGTCCTTACTTGTCGGACATCATGTTGCGCAGAACGAACTGCAGGATGCCGCCGTTTCGGTAGTAGTCTGCCTCACCGGGGGTATCGATGCGGGTGACGGCATCGAACTCAATCTTCTCGCCGTTTTCCTTGGTGGCAGTTACCTTGACGGTCTTCGGTGTGGAGCCGTTGTTGAGCTCCTCGATGCCCTCGATGTCGAAGGTCTCGGTGCCCTCGATACCCAGGGACTTCCAGGACTCGCCCTCCGGGAACTGCAGCGGAACAACGCCCATGCCGATCAGGTTGGAGCGGTGGATACGCTCGAAGGACTCGGCGATGACGGCCTTAACGCCCAGCAGCAGGGTGCCCTTAGCAGCCCAGTCACGGGAGGAGCCGGTGCCGTATTCCTTACCACCCAGAACAACCAGCGGGGTGTTTTCCTTCTGGTAGTTCATTGCAGCGTCGTAGATGAAGGACTGCGGGCCACCCTCCTGGGTGAAGTCGCGGGTGTAACCGCCGCTTACGCCGTCCAGCAGCTGGTTCTGCAGGCGGATGTTGGCGAAGGTACCGCGAACCATGACCTCGTGGTTACCACGACGTGCGCCCAGGGAGTTGTAGTCCTTGCGCTCCACACCATTGGCATCCAGGTACTGCGCGGCCGGCGTGCCGGGCTTAATGGTGGATGCGGGGGAGATGTGGTCGGTGGTCACGGAGTCGCCCAGCAGAGCCAGAACGCGTGCACCCTTGACGTCGTTGACAGCCTCCGGCACCTTGCTCATGCCGTCGAAGTACGGAGCCTTGCGGATGTAGGTGGAGTTCGGATCCCAAGCGAAGGTCTTGCCGGACGGAGCCTCCAGGGAGCGCCAGCGCTCGTCACCCTCGAAGACATTTGCGTAGTCCTCGGTGTACAGGTCCTTGGTGATGGAGGAAGCGATGACATCCTCGATGTCCTGGGTGGACGGCCAGATGTCCTTCAGGAAGACATCGTTGCCATCCTGATCCTGGCCGAGCGGCTGGGTCTCGAAATCGAAGTCCATCGTACCGGCGATGGCGTATGCGATAACCAGGATCGGGGAAGCCAAGTAGTTCATCTTGACGTCCGGGTTGATACGACCCTCGAAGTTACGGTTACCGGAGAGCACGGCAGTAGCGGCCAGGTCGCCCTCATTGATGCCTGCGGAGATTTCCTCCGGCAGCGGGCCAGAGTTACCGATACAGGTGGTGCAGCCGTAGCCGACCAGGTAGAAGCCCATAGCCTCCAGGTCCTTCCACAGGCCAGCCTTCTCGTAGTAGCCGTTAACAACCTGGGAGCCCGGAGCCATAGAGGTCTTAACCCACGGAGCAGCCTTTAGGCCCTTAGCAGCGGCGTTGCGAGCCAGCAGACCAGCGCCGACCATGACGGACGGGTTGGAGGTGTTGGTGCAGGAGGTAATGGACGCGATTGCGACCATACCGTGATCCAGCTCCACGTCCTGACCGTTGTAGTTGACGGTGACCGGGTTGGACGGACGACCCTCTGCGCCAGCGGCTGCGGAAACAACATTGCCCTTCGCATCGGCGGCAGAAGCCGGTGCATCAGCGGTCTGAGAGGAGGTGTTCTCGGTAGCCGGGCCTTCTGCATCGAAGTCCGGGGTAGCAGCGGAAGCATCAGCGTCGACGTAGTTGTGCAGATCCTTGCGGAACTGGGACTTGGCGTCGGTCAGCTCGATGCGATCCTGCGGACGCTTCGGGCCAGCGATGGACGGAACAACGGTGGACAGATCCAGCTCGAGGTACTCGGAGTACTCTGCCTCGTTCTCCGGATCCAGCCACATGCCCTGTGCCTTGGCGTATGCCTCGACACGATCCAGGGTCTCCTGGTCGCGACCGGTCAGCTCCAGGTACTTCACGGTCTCTTCGTCGATCGGGAAAATAGCGGCGGTGGAGCCGAACTCCGGAGACATGTTGCCGATGGTTGCGCGGTTAGCCAGCGGCAGCTCAGCAACGCCCTTGCCGTAGAACTCGACGAACTTACCAACTACGCCATGCTGGCGCAGCATATCGGTGATGGTCAGAACGACGTCGGTGGAGGTGACGCCTGCCTGGATCTCGCCGGTCAGCTTGAAGCCGACGACGCGCGGGATCAGCATGGAGATCGGCTGGCCGAGCATTGCAGCCTCAGCCTCGATGCCGCCAACGCCCCAGCCCAGGATGCCCAGGCCGTTTTCCATGGTGGTGTGGGAGTCGGTACCGACACAGGTGTCAGGGTAAGCCAGGCCGTTGTTGTCGAAGACAGAGCGAGCCAGGTACTCGATGTTCACCTGGTGGACGATGCCGGTTCCCGGAGGAACAACGCGGAAGTTCTCGAAGGCGCCGGTGCCCCAACGCAGGAACTTGTAACGCTCGTCGTTGCGCTGGTACTCGATCTCGACGTTCTTCTCCAGAGCGTCTGCATTGCCGAATGCCTCGATAATCACGGAGTGGTCGATGACCATCTCAGCCGGGTTCAGCGGGTTAACGTCGTCAGCCTCGCCGCCCAGAGCCACGACAGCGTCGCGGATGGTTGCCAGGTCAACGATGCAGGCCACGCCGGTGAAGTCCTGCATGATAACGCGGGCCGGGGTGAACTGGATCTCGAAGTTGGGCTCTGCGGAGGGATCCCAGTTGGCGATTGCCTCGATGTGCTCGCGAGTGATGTTCTGGCCATCCTCGTTGCGCAGCAGGTTCTCGCCGAGAACCTTCAGGGAGTAGGGAAGCTTCTCCATTCCCGGCACTGCGCTCAGCGCGAAGTAGTCATAGGACTTCTCGCCGACCTGCAGAGTGCTCTTGGAATCGAAGGAGTTGATGCTTTCAGCCACAGTGAGCTCCTTTAATCTCTTCTTTTAGTCGATATGTGTCGTCGATGTGGTCGCCGCCGCGCACTAGTCAGCTGCACTAATCAGCTAATGCCTTCGACTACTACGCAAGAGGCTCTGCTTACCATTGTGGCAGCATTGTTCCCGCGACGTCACTCAGAATTTTAACAGTACGTTCGTTCTGCTGCGAATCCTGCGATTTTAAGCGTGTCGTCAGCACCCCCACCCCTATTTCGGTGCTAAAACTGCCCCATGACCGATTCGCACGCCCCCTCTCCTTCGGACGACGTCGCACAGCTCATCGCCTCTCTTGATGACGCCTCAGTGTTCGTCGCCGAAGACTTCCCAACCGAGGTGGAGTCTGGATCAGCCGGCCTAACCAAAAGTCTCAATTCGATTGTCGAGGGCGCCAGTGGGGGAGAATCGGCGTCAAAAATAGGAAAGCTAAAGATCGGGTACATCACACAGGACGGCCCGCTTCATAATAGTTTGCGCGACAAGGCACAGAAGGTTCTCGATGGCACGGACGCGGATACCGTCATCCTGAAGTCTCCTGGGCAGGCGGCAGTCGTATCCGAGAACCTCTCGCGCTACGCGATCGAGTCAAATACGAAGATTCTCCGCGAGGCTAATAGTCACCCTGAGGTAACGCAGGACTTCCTCAATCAGGCCACCGGCTTTGAGGCTCCCACAGGGATGGCAAACGTTGGGGTTTTACTTTCGCTCATTATTGCGGCCGTAATCACCTCGTTATGCAAACTCCGCTCACCGCGGAACTAAATAACAGTTTGAAATAGTCAAGCCCGGGGGCTTGACTATCTTTAAGTGCGGATTCAGAAAATCGCAGGGTCAACCCATGTAATGCAACGTGACACGCCTGTGGTTTTCAAAATGTGACACATCTCACACTTGTAACTTCTTCGTTACTATTCGCAGGTCAAGGCAATTGCCGTTACTTATGTGACTGGTGCGGTTAGTGCGAAATATGTTGTAAAAGTTTACGGCCTTGACTCAAGTGCCCTAGGGTTCCGAGTGTCAACTTTTGAAACGAGTTGAACTCGAAGTGACTTTTGAGAATAGCCCGACGGGACCTGTACTGATCGCATGGGGAAGTGCGAACAGCTGGACCGAGGGTTTCGCTCGCTTCAATCCCAGTTGTAAAAACATCAGGAGAATCGATCGTGACACCACGACCTCAAAGCCGTAAGCGCACAGCGTTGGCAGTAGCAGTTACTGCCGGCGTGACGCTGCAATCCACGACTATGGTTGCCCACGCCGATGACAAGCGCACCGTAGAAAGCTTCCTGGCCGACCTCGTCGGTCAGGTCTCACGCGCAAAGTCTCAGGTATCCGATATGGAAACCGAGATGGGCACTCTTCGCGAAGATGCCAACAAAGCTCGCGTGGACCTCACCAATAGCCAAGGAGCGGCGCAGAAGGCACAGGACAAGGTTGTCTCCGCGCGTGACCGTCTGAAGTCCTCCGATTCTGCTGTCTCGAAGGCTCAGGTGAAGCTGAATGACATTGCACGTTCCGCCTATGCTCAGGGCGGCGACGCTTCCGCTGTTAATTTGGCCGCTAGCGGCAGCGATGCGGTGGGCGACACCCTTGATCGATCCTCCTACATTGAGGCTGCGGCGAAGAAGCAAAAGAGCGAGGTAGATCGTCTCGATCTCGCTCGCACGCAGAATGCCAACGAAGAATCGTCGCTGCGCGACTCCCGCAACAAAGCAAACAGCGCAGTTGACGACGCAGTTGAAAAGTACAATACTGCCCGCACCACGCTGAGCGATAGCCAGAAGAAACTCTCCGATAAGCAAGCTGAGTACAAGCGACTGCTCAAGGAGAAGAAGAAGGCAGAGAAGGCGCTGCGCGATGCTCGCGCTGCTGTAGAGACTTTCACCAACCTCCACCCGGATGCTTCCAGCTGGGACAAGCGCAAGGTTGCCGAAAAGGCGGCCGAGAAGTCCGGTGCGAAGGTTGAAGAGAGCTCTGAGAAGGCTCCTGAGTCCGCTGGAACTACTGAGACCACTCAGCCTACTGAGACTACTGAGACCACTCAGCCTTCTGAGGCTACTGAGACTACTGCGGCTACCGAGACCACCGAGAGCACCGAAGCTACTCCAGCTTCGGAAGAAACTGGTGAAGCCAGCAAGACCAACGAACCTGAATCGAAGCCCGCCAGCTCCTCGCTGGGCAACCCAGCAGGCTTGCCCGAGCTTCCAGCCGAGCTGCAAGGTTCCTACGACCTGAACGCTGGCGGCGATAAGCAGCGTCAGGCTGCAATCGACGGCCTGCGCAAGGCTGGTGAATCCGCTCTGATGGCCGGGTTCTCCACCGCACTCGCCGGAAACCCGGATGGAGCATTGTCCGCCGCTGCTGAAGCGGGTCGCACTACCGCAGGTCAAGAGTACGACCGCGCTATGGGTACCGTGAACAACGCAGCAGCCCCCGCAGCTCCTTCTGCTCCTGAGGATCCCGCAGCTCCTCAGGCACCTGCTGCCGCAGGAACTCCGGCAGATCCCAACGCTGAAGAAGCCGAAGCAGGCACTGAAGAGGCTGCAACCCCGGAAACTCCGGAAGCCCCAGCTGCTCCGGAAACTCCAGCTAACCCCGCCGAGGCTATTGCCGACGCTCTGGATCCGAACGCCCCGGACACCTCCGGTAGTGCAGAGGAAAAGATCGAGCGCGTCATCAAGCGTGCCGAAAGCCAGCTGGGGCAGCCCTATGCCTGGGGTGGCGGTAACTTCTACGGGCCAACCAAGGGCATTCGTGACGGTGGCGTGGCTGACGCCCACGGCGACTACAACAAGATCGGCTTCGACTGCTCTGGTTTGATGATGTACGCCTTCTACAGCGTAGGCATCGAGCTTCAGCACTACTCCGGCTACCAGTACACTGCCGGTAAGCAGGTACCGTCTTCGCAGGCAAAGCGCGGAGACATGCTGTTCTGGCCCGGCCACGTCGCCCTGTACCTGGGTGATGGCAAGATGATTGAGGCACCGCAGTCCGGTGATGTCGTCAAGGTATCGGACGTGCGCTGGGGCGGCATGCAGCCCATGGCCGTCCGCATGATCGAGTAAGAAAACCTATCGCAGCAATTCGCGCTGCGCGTAGTCCACAGCCACCATCCGGGCAGTCCTTACTGCCCGGAGCATTGGCATTATATGGGGGTCCAGGCTCGCGCCCACAGCCGAACGCTTCGTAACTTCCACAATCGCCGCCACATGGTCAGCCCTGGCCATCAATTTGGCCGCCCGATTCGGCACTCCCGGCGGCATCCCCGGTAATCCAAACGCATCATCGAGCGCTCCAACCGCTAACTCTGCTCGTTGAAAAGCCGCTGCGCCCATCGGCACATGCCCTACAGCTCTCACCAATGCTGTCGCCTTGTCGGCAGCCTCACGCAGCAACTGATCAGCCTCACCAGGAGAATAGACCGGCAAGGGTGGGGTAGGGCCTTCCACCTGATGCCACGACCAACTGACCAAGTGGGCGTCGATAACTTCAGGGCTCAGTACGTGGCTCACTAAGGGGTCGCGATCAGCGACGATAAGTGACGCCCCCTCGACCCCCACCGGTAGGAGCGCCGCGTCGCCGGGGCCGGAGAGCATCAGTTGAATCAGTGGACGCTCGTCCAACCCGATGGGCGCGTCGTTCGTCACTGCACGAACCTGCGCTAACAACTCCACGAGCCCGCCGCCGTCCGGCTCCAAACGATGATGCTTGCCCTGGGTGGCATGGAAGGCGTCGATCACCTCGTCTGCACTGATAATCCCGTGCAACCACCACGCCAACCACAGGGAGGTGTTCTGGACGGGCGACCACAGTTGCGCCCCAAGCCACGTCGGTACCGGATCAGTCATTTTTCCTAGCCTAAGCTGGTTGCCCATGAGCTTCAATTACGGTAATATCTTGCAGGGTCACGCCCGCAACCAAAAACCCAGCTTCCCGCGTGTAACTCCGGAGTTGGGCATGGTGGTGGAAGTGATTGCCGATGATTTCGTCGGTGCGGTAGTGGGCGGGGAAAAGACTGCCGACGGTGACTTCATTCGCTTGGAGGACCGCTATGGAAAGACCCGCCTTTTCAAGCTCCGCGAGGGCGCTTTTCTGCTTGAAGGCAAGCCAATTACCTTGACTCGATTTGTAGATCCCAGGTCGCTCCCTCCGAAGAAGCGAACCTCCAACTCTGGTTCACGGCGCGTGGAAGGCTTGCAAGCGAAGGTGGCGGCACCCTCCCGCATCTGGGTGGAGGGTATCCACGACGCCGCCATCGTCGAACAAGTCTGGGGGCATGATCTGCGCGTGGAAGGTGTGGTTGTGGAGTACTTGGAGGGCCTCGATAACCTTCCTGAACGCCTGGCCGAGTTCCAGCCGTCAGCCACCCGCCGCGTCGGCGTGTTGGCCGATCACCTCGTGGAGGGGACGAAGGAGGCTCGCCTGACCGAGTCCCTGGGACCGCATGTGATGGTAACCGGCCACCCATATATCGATATCTGGGAAGCCGTGAAGCCCGCCAGTGTGGGCATCCGCGCGTGGCCACAGATTCCCCGCGGAATAGATTGGAAGACCGGGGTATGCCAGGAACTGGGGTGGGGCACCCCACAGGATGGCTGGCGTCGTGTAGCCCGTGCAGCTAAGACGTTTCGCGACCTCGATTCGACACTGATCGGGGCAGTGGAACGACTGATCGATTTCGTGACGGTTCCACCAGAGTACTGACCCAACCATTAGGATCGGAAGCATGGGTCCGATCATTTGGTTAATCGCAGCTGGACTCCTCGCCCTAGGGGAGCTTCTGGTAGCTGATATGTCTTTGCTGATGCTCAGTGCGGCTGCGCTGATCACAGCCGGCGTGTCTTTGGCGGGCATTCCCATATGGCTGGAGATTGTCGTTTTCGGCATCGCCTCTCTGACAACTGTCCTGGCGATCCGACCCATTCTGCGCAAGCGCCTCCTCCGCGCTCGTTCGGCTCAAACTTTCGACGTCAACGAGTTGCAGGGCCAAAGGGCCGAAGTCATCGAACCAGTCTCGGACGAAGTGCAGCACGGCGGTATGGTGCGCGTTGCCGGCGAGCTATGGTCGGCGCGATCGGCGAACCCAGGGGATCGCTATACCCAGGGGGAAACGGTGCAAGTGTTAGAAATTGACGGCACGACGGCAGTCGTGTGGAAAAACAACTAGAGAGTGCTTGAAGGCTTATGAACTTTACGATTTTCCTGGTGGTCTTATTGATCATCATCGTGACGCTGGTAGTCAAAATGGTTGCCCTTATCCCGCAGGGCGAGGCGGCCGTTATTGAGCGCTTGGGTACTTATACCCGCACTGTGTCTGGTGGTTTGACGCTCCTAGTCCCCTTTATCGATCGTATTCGCGCCAAGGTCGACACTCGTGAGCAGGTCGTAAGCTTTCCACCGCAGGCTGTAATTACCCAAGATAACCTGACCGTCGCCATCGACACGGTGGTGACCTTCCAGATCAACGATCCGGCTCGCGCCATTTACGGCGTGAACAACTACATCGTGGGCGTGGAACAGATTTCCGTGGCTACCCTGCGTGATGTGGTTGGCGGCATGACCCTGGAGGAAACCCTGACCTCCCGCGAGGTCATCAATCGCCGCCTGCGCGGCGAGCTCGACGCAGCCACCACGAAATGGGGTCTGCGCATTTCCCGCGTTGAACTAAAAGCCATCGATCCGCCGGCATCCATCCAGCAGTCGATGGAGATGCAGATGAAGGCTGACCGCGAAAAGCGCGCCATGATCCTCACGGCCGAGGGTCGCCGCGAATCGGACATTAAGACGGCCGAGGGTGAAAAGCAGGCACGCATTCTTTCCGCCGAAGGCGAGAAGCACGCACACATCCTGGCAGCCGAGGCTGAGCGCCAAGCCGCAATCCTGCGTGCCGAAGGTAACCGTGCAGCCCGGTACCTCGAGGCACAGGGCGAAGCCAAGGCAATTCAGAAGGTCAATGCTGCCATCAAGTCCGCTCAAGTAACTCCGGAGGTTCTGGCCTACCAGTACCTGGAAAAGCTACCGGAAATGGCGAAGGGCTCGGCCAACAAGACCTGGATGATCCCAATGCAATTCGGCGACTCCCTCGAGCAATTCGCCAAGGCGCTGGCTAAGAAGGACGACGAGGGCGTGTTCCGCTACGAACCGAAGCCTGTGGATGACGCCACTCGCGAGCAGGCCAACGAGTCGAGCTCCTCGGATTGGTTCAACACTGCTTCTTCGCCGGAGATTGCCGAGGCCGTGGCCGCTGCCAACGCCGTGGCAAATAAGCCTGTGGATCCGGTCGATGAGCCACCGGCTTCTACCCCCGAGCAGCAGCACCCTACCGGCGATTACCCCAATAATCCCTACAACCAGGGCTAATTTCTTAGCTCATCGGCCCTGGCCAGCATGTGCACCGCCAAAGTCCAGCCGGCCTGTTCCGCATGCCACCCGGCGGCGGCCAGCCGCTGGCTCATGGCCTGCTTGCTAATTCCCACAATCTCCGCGGCCTCGGCCTGCAAATGACCAGCGCGCAGCAGGGCAGTGGCCTCCCGGCCTTCCTTGGTACGTCGCGCCAATACGTGCGCCAAAAGGGTGAAAGCCGCCGCGATATCCTGGGCCACTTCCGCAGCCAATCCTGGTGCTATAACTCCTCCCGGCCCAGGTTTTTCAATCCGTACCGAGACTGCGCCTGCGCGCTGAGAGCGCTGAACCGCGCGCGTCGCGGCGCCTATAGCTTCGGCAGCGGAGGACGGGGCGTCACCATCTACATCCGACACCACCGTGCCAATGCCGAGCGCGAAGTCACCCGCCTGCAGTAAAGAGAGCACCAATCCACCAGCCTCATCGGGGCCGGGCGCAATACAGACGAAGTCGTCAATGCCCTTCATCTCCACGGAATCAACCATCGAGGACTGCTCCAGCGCCGCAGCGACATCACGTACATATTCCCCACGACGCTGAGAGCGGCCCCTATACGCGGCATACACGGCAAACATAACTATTAATTTACTTCATTAGCTTTGCTGACTTTGCTGAGGTGTCGCCAGAGCCGAATCTCGTTGGCTGCCAGGGCAAAACCAACACAGACCACAACAAAACTCACGAGCAGAATCCAGGGTCGGCCACCCGTTGCCAGAGCATCAGAGGCCATAGCCGTGGCGATCGTATTCGGAGCCGATCCCACAACCGTCGCAGCGAGGTACGGGGCGAAAGGTATAAGGCTAAGTCCGCAGGCGTAGTTAAGAAGCGAAAAGGGGATCGGAGGGACCATGCGCAGGCCCAAAACAGCAATCCAACCGCGCTCGGCGATACGCTCCTGCAGCAGCTGAATGCGCTTATCGCTGCGGGTTTTCTTCTCCACCCAGGTGCCTCCCACTGCACGCACCAGAAATAGCGACAGCGCACCAGAGATGCCTACGCCCGTTAATGCCAGAATGGAACCCCAGAGGGGGCCGAACATCACACCGGCAGCGATAGTCCACATCGTGCGGGGTAGTGGCAGCTGTGTAAAGCCGACCATAAGCAGCAGGTAGGTCAACGGAGCCCAAGGGCCGGTAGACGCCACCCAAGCTCGGATATCGCTGACGGCAGGCTTTGGAACCAAATAAACGAAGGCCACCAGAAGAATGGGTACGAGAACGCTTAGAAAGCGATACCGTAGCTTCAACCCCCACCACGCGCTGAAGGCGCTGGCTACAAAGCGTGGGATTTTCATGTTGTGTCCGGAGGGGGACTTGAACCCCCACGTCCGTTAATAGGACACTAGCACCTCAAGCTAGCGCGTCTGCCATTCCGCCACCCGGACAAGGTTAGGCGCTCACCACATGTGTGGTAGCAACTCCCGTCACTTTAATGCCAAGGGCGGGATTTACACAAATACGCAGGTCAGAACGAGATAGTTGTGTTGGAATAAGCACTTTAGTGCACCCGCGAGAAGCTTTGACTAGCGTGGGGCTATGTCCGATAACAATGCACAACACCAGCCCACCTACATCGATGATCGGTTCCCCGGCCCCGATCCCTACGCGCCGCTGACGGATCTGCCGCCGTTGCAGGTGACCAGCGAAACCTTTGCTGACGGCGATCGCCTGCCGGAGGATCAACTGGGCGGCAACGATGTTTCGCCCCAGCTGAGCTGGTCTAAGGGGCCAGAGGGCACCAAGACGTACGCGGTGACCTGTTTTGATCCCGACGCCCCTACGGCCAGTGGCTTCTGGCACTGGGCAGTCTTTAATATTCCAGCGGATGTCACCTCCCTGCCTCTCGGCGCAGGGGACGCAGACCTCAGTGGCCTACCAGAAGGAGCAGTGGCGCTACGCGGCGATTCCCGATCCTGGGGTTACTACGGTGCTAACCCGCCGGCGGGTCATGGTCCGCACCGCTACCTATTCGCGGTCCACGCAGTGGGCGAGGAGCTGGACATCGACGACCGTCAGACCTGTACCGTCCTCGGTTTTAACCTGAACTTTAAGGCCACCGCTCGTGGCATTCTGTGGGGCTGGGCCGAAAACTAGGCTTCCTTCCACGGCAACTCGCTGCCCACGGCCTCTGCAATGTTCTGCAGGCCGTGGGCTTTAAGCTGCGCGGCAAGGCCCAGGTGAATCTCGCGGATCCAATCCGGCCCACCGTAGATGAACGGCGTATACCCCTGGATCAGGCTTGCGCCGGCGCAGATCCGCTCCCATGCTGCACGCGGAGAGTCGATTCCGCCCACGCCGATTAGCACTAGTTTTCCGTCGGCTCGCGCTGCTAAGCGGCGCAAGACCTCTAGTGCGCGGGCCGCCACTGGCGCACCGGAGATACCGCCAGCTCCCATGGCCTGCACCTCATGCGCTGGGGTTTGCAGCCCCTCGCGGCTAATGGTGGTGTTCGTCGCGATCAACCCGGTCACTCCCATTTCGATCGCCAGGTCGCAGACCTTGTCGATATCCTCGTCGCTGAGGTCTGGGGCGATCTTTACGAACAAAGGTTTGGAGCTTTCCTCCTGTACAGCGCGGATGATGGGCCGCAGTGATTCCACGGCCTGTAGATCCCGCAAACCCGGGGTGTTGGGGGAGGAGACGTTGATGACCAAGTAGTCGGCCACCCCACCGATAGCTTTAGCGGACTCACGGTAGTCGCGATCCGCAAGTTCGGCGGCCACGATCTTGGACTTACCCAGGTTCGCGCCCACCGGAATGTCGGTGTTGCGCTTCTGTAGGCGCATGGCCGCGGCACGAGACCCCTCATTGTTGAACCCCATTCGGTTGAGGATTGCCTTGTCCGCCGGAAGTCGGAACAGGCGTGGGGTAGGATTACCCGGCTGCGCCAATGCGGTAACGGTGCCGATCTCTGCGAAGCCGAAGCCCAGCGGCCCCCACGCGTTGACTTCCTTGGCGTCCTTGTCGAAGCCCGCGGCTAGGCCAAGCGGCCGGGGGAAATTCAACCCGGCAATCTTCTGACTCAGCGATTCATCGTGCACGACTAGCGTCCCATCGAGTGCCGACAGCGCCGTCCTGGAGCCGGCCACCTGCTGCAGGCCTCGGGACATCAGCCCATGAATGCGCTCGGGGCGCAGCGTAAACATTCCCTTCAGCGCAGCTTGGTAAGCGCTGTGGCGGATCTTCTTCAACATTGTGTGCTCCTCTTTTTCGTCCCGTTTCTAGTCCCGCTTCACCGGATAGTCATCCTTGGCCTGGCTCTTCATCGACTTGAGGTTCTCCTCAATCTCCTTCGCACTGAGGATGTTCACCTTGCCGTTTTCCGCCACAGTCACCAGCGCCCCATTAGCAGCGTCGAAAACCCCGCGAACCTTGCTCTGAGTCTTTACCTGGGCAGCCTTTACTGGCACGCCACTGTCGATGCGATAGGCCTTGACGTCGTTACTACTGGTGGAGGACACCCACGCAAGCTTCCGCTGTGCATCCCATGTGACACCCCAGGGTGTCTTGATCGGAGTGGCCTGGTGTAGACGCACCACATCATTCATGGTGTAGATCAGCAGTTGTCCTTGACGAGCATCGCTGGCCACAACCACACCGTCGTCGCCACGCCCAGAGGCAACCTGCCCCACACCCTGTCCGATACGGAGAGAAGCGTTCAACGAACCATCGTCCACGTCCACATCGTTGATGCTGGTTTGCCCGCGGTCGATCAGTGCCGCGCGCTGGCCACGGTCATGCGGTTTGACCAATACAACCTGGTCCAGGCTGCGGCTCACAATGGCGTTGCCGGTCTCTCCACCCTTGTCATCAAAGAAACGAGCCTTGTCTTCTCCCGCTTTGCCCAGCACGGCCTTGCCATTGTCCAGGAAGGTCACGGTCGTCACCTTGCCTTCTACGTCCAGGTGGCGTTTTTCCTTCCCATCTGCGCCCAGCTCAATGGCCTTATCCTGACAAGCCACAGCCACACCAGTGGCGGAGGAGGAGATGTTGTCACAGGAATCGTCAACGTCTATCTGGCGCGGTTCTGCACTGGGATTTGCGGCGTCAATAAAGTGCACTTTGCCCTTCGTGAGCACCGCCACCGCATTCGCACCCGGTGCGTTCTCGTCGGCAGAAAGGCCAACGCGCGCGGCACCTAGTACCGGGCTCTTCACGTCTACAGAATCACCAGATCCGGGCGCGGAATCAGGTCCATCCTGTGGCTCTGCAGGTTCACCGGCAACCGGCGCGTCCTCGTCCGCGTCATCGGATCCACAGGCGGAAAGGGTTCCCATGGCCAGAGCAGCCACGGCGGTCATACAAAAGGTACGGGTAAAGCGATTGACGTGCACATTCACAAACACCAACGCTACCAGCCCGGCCACGTCACACCGTCAAGGCGGGCCGAAAGGACTAGGCTTTGTCCCCATGACTACAGACATGACTTGGGCGCAGACAATCATTCTGTCGCTCATCCAGGGCCTAACGGAGTTCCTGCCGGTTTCTTCGTCTGGACATCTGCGCATTTTCTCTACCTTGCTGTGGGGCGAGGATGCCGGAGCATCGTTTACCGCTGTCATACAGCTGGGAACTGAGCTGGCGGTGCTGGTGTTCTTCGCCAAGGACATCTGGAATATCGCCAGCGCGTGGTGTCGGGGCATGTGGGAATGGATCACCGACCTTACCGGTAAGCACGGCCGTCGTGAGTTCCGCAGCCAATTCGACTATCGCATGGGCTGGATGGTCATCGTTGGCACCCTGCCCGTGGCTATTCTGGGTTACCTGGGCAAGGACCTCATCCGGGATAACCTACGCAACCTGTGGATCACCGCGACCATGCTCGTGGTTTTCTCCTTCGTGTTCATCCTCGCCGAGCGTATGGGGCGCCGGGAGCGCAGCTTTGGCGAGCTCACCATGCGTGATTCCATCATCATGGGTTTCGCTCAGTGCCTGGCACTAATCCCGGGTGTTTCCCGCTCCGGCGGCACCGTCTCGGCGGGTCTCTTCCTCAACCTCGACCGTGAGGTCGCCACCCGTTACTCTTTCTTGCTCGCCATCCCTGCCGTTCTGGCCTCGGGGCTTTTTTCTCTTCCCGACGCCTTTAGTCCCGATGCCGGTCAGGCCGCCTCGGGCGCCCAGCTGTTCGTGGGCACGGCGATTGCCTTTGCAGTGGGCTATGCGTCTATTGCGTGGCTGCTGAAGTTCGTGGCCCACCACTCCTTTGCCTGGTTTGCACTGTGGCGTATCCCGCTAGGCCTGGCCGTAATGGGTCTACTCGCATTCGGCGTGCTGCAAGCTTAGAATCGATTCCCATGCACTCTTGGCCGGAACCGGAAGTCCCACAGCTGCCGGGCGCAGCCCCACAGCTTCGCCTGTATGACACTGCCGACGATGCTCTCAAGCCCGTCGACCTCTCCGGAGACGAGGTAGGTATGTATGTGTGCGGCATCACTCCATACGATTCAACTCATCTGGGGCATGCCGCGACTTATCTCACCTTCGATCTGATTCACCGCTATCTGCGCGCTGCGGGGCACAGCGTGCACTTCGTACAAAACATCACCGACGTGGACGATCCGTTGTTCGAACGCGCTGAACGTGACGGGGTTGACTGGCAGGATCTGGGAAGCAGCCAAATTGACCTGTTCCGCTCCGATATGAAGGATCTAGCCGTCATTCCGCCCCGCGACTATATCGGCGCGATGGAATCCATCGACGAGGTTATCGAGATGGTGGCCAAGCTCCTGGAGGTCGGCGCTGCTTACCAGCTGGAAGATGACGAGTACCCGGACATCTACGCTGACTACACCTTCTTGCCGCAGTTTGGTTACGAGTCACGCTATAACGAGGAGCAGATGGCCGAGTTCTTTGCCGAACGCGGGGGAGACCCGGAACGCCCCGGCAAGCGCCACCCGATGGACGCGCTCCTGTGGCGCGCGCACCGGGAAGGAGAGCCGAAGTGGGATTCGCGCTTTGGCCCCGGACGCCCCGGCTGGCACATAGAATGTTCAGCCATTGCGGTGAATCGTCTGGGCGCACCATTTGCCATCCAGGGCGGTGGCAGCGACCTACGCTTTCCACACCATGAGTTTTCCGCCACCCATGCAGAAGCAGCCCACGAGGTAGAGCGCATGGCGCACCACTATGTACACACCGGCATGATCGGTCTAAACGGGACGAAGATGAGCAAGTCCCTGGGCAACCTCGTTTTTGTTTCCAAGCTCACTGCCGCCGGACACGAACCGGCTGCGATTCGCCTCGGGGTGTACGCGGGCCACTATCGTCAAGACCGCGACTGGACCGGCGATGTGCTGGCACAAGCCGAACATCGGATTGCCCTCTGGCGGCAAGCCCTAGGCACGGGCTCCACCAGCCTGGATGAGGCTCGTGAGCTCGTCGCCACCGTGCGTCGCTGTCTGGCTAATGACCTCGATACCGCAGGCGCATTGGAGGCTCTCGACGACTGGGCAGTGGCAGTTAAGCCGGGCGCGGCAGGGGATGAGGCTGCGGCGTCAGAAATAAAAACCGCTATCGATGCGCTGTTGGGCGTGCGCCTCTAGCGTTTAGAGGGCACACTATCTCTTATGAGCACCACACAGCTGAGCACAGCCACCACCGATGCCCGTGAAGAGTTCATCGACAACCTGCGCCAAATGGCGACGGGAAGTTACCTCCGTGACGAGGATCGCGAATTCTGGGAGGCTCCGTACCCGGAGTCTGCGGTGGACGAAGCCGAGGGAATCATCGACGGTATGCTGCAGGCTGCACAGTCCGTGGCAGCTAGCGACGAGGCAGAGTTGAACAAGATCGCGGCCACCTTGCAGCTGCAAAACACTGAGGACAGTGCGGAGGAGCAGCCCAACGCCACCACTTTGGCGATCACCACTGTCATCACGCAGCACATTTCGAAGCTCAAGGAGCTCTCCGCCCGTCACGAGGACGCGCTGTTAGAGGACGAGGAGATCAAGGATCTGCTCGCCCTGGTCGAGAAGTTGGCCGTGGATCTCGATGCCGATGAGATCTTCGTGGCCAACCAGGCCGAGGCCGTCTGCGAAAGCTAACGCGGCGCCAGCATAATTGCCTGGTTGCAGGTGCCAATGAGCCCCTGTTCGTCATAGATGCGGGTGACCGTCGTACCAATGCCGTCGGTACCATAGTTCGCCTCGGCGCTTAGCCCCAGCCAGTCACCGCGCATCTCATGATGCAGGTAGACGGTGGTATCGACGTTCATGTACGTCCACTTGTCGGTATCCAATAGGTTGTTCAGGCCATTGGCAATGTCCACGGTCTTCATGAGCCGTACCCAGGTGGAATCTTCCTTGCCAGCCACAGCAGGCAGCTGCGTACGCGACCAGTAGATTGCAGGGTTGCGCTTTGCGGCAACCTCCAGCTGGCTGTCGTCCAGGTCTGCCTTACGCACATCGATCGAATCGATATAGCCGCTTGCCCAGCGTTCGAGAAACTCCGTTCCGTCCTCGGCAGCGTGTGGGCCGGGCATGGACTCACCGACGGTGCGCTCAATTTCCGTGGTGTCCCCGCGGCGAATCCACCATCCGGAGCCGCGGATGTACTCGCGGCCCGTGACGTCTGTGACGACTGCCTCGAGGAAGCTGATGCGCTTTCCCGGACGCACCACCCGGGCAGTGGTCTGCAACTCGCCCAGCGGCACGGCGCCAAGGATTTCCACGGTCATGCGGCTGAAGCGGCCTTCCTGCAAAGACAGTCCAGCATCGCGCGCACCGTCCTCCAACACGGTGGCGATGAGTGCCGCAGGAGGGGAGCCGTGTTGAAAGCCCGGCCCCCATGGACTTTCGGTGTGACGGGTGGGGTGATAGTTGCGGTATATCTGGCCACCTTCTTCCTTAGCCTCGCCAGGTATGAAGTAAGCCGACTGCTCGCTCATGCTGTTCCTTTCATAGGTGTGTCCTACGTCACTTACTATCCCATATGGTCGAGGGCGGGCGACGGGTTTGTCCTAAACTGAGGCTCATCATGAAAGCAATACTTTGGGACATGGACGGCACCCTGGTCGATTCCGAACCGCTATGGGGCATCGCAACTTTCGAAATGGGCGAGAAAATGGGGCGTCCGCTAACGCCCGAGGTTCGCGAGCGGACGGTGGGCGCCACAACCCCCACAACCGTCGAAATTTGCGCCGAGCATGCGGGGTTAGTACTCGATGACGCCGCCAAGGCGGAGTGGTTGAACTTTATGTACACGCGCGTCGGCGAGCTCCTATCGCGGCAATTAGAGTTCCGCCCTGGGATCCGGGACATTCTCACCGAGGCCAAAGCCACCGGTTTCCCCATGGCGTTGGTAACCAATACCAACCGCGCGTTGACGGAGCTCTCCCTGGAATCCATCGGACGGGAATTTTTCGACTTCACCCTGTGCGGCGACGAGGTTCCACATGGCAAGCCCGCCCCTGATATCTATGCCACCGCTGCCGAGCGCTTTGGCTTTTCGCCGGATGAATGCCTGGTAGTGGAGGATTCCACAACCGGTATGACTGCCGCGCGGGATGCTGGCTGCCGAGTGCTTGGAGCCCCAACGGACGCAGGCACCGCAATCCCCGATGATGTGCACACCTTGGCTGAGCTGCGCGGGGGAGTGCAGGATCTGGAAGGCTTCACGCTACATGATCTGCGCCAGATCTACGCAGACCTAGGGCACACTGCACCGGCTGGTGTGCGATCTGCCACAATAGATGACGTGGACGACGTAAACGAACAAGAACTCAAAACCTTCGATTCCCTTTTCGCTGAGCTTTCTTCCCGCGCCCAGGAGCGCCCGGAAGGGTCTGGCACGGTCAAGGCTCTGGACGCCGGAGTGCATTTCCAGGGCAAGAAGATCGTTGAGGAGGCTGGTGAGGTATGGCTAGCCGCGGAGTACGAGTCCGATGAGGAGCTGGCCGAGGAGATTTCCCAGCTTCTGTACTGGCTACAGGTAGTCATGGTTGGCCGGGGCCTGACTCCCGCTGACGTCTACAAGTTCCTCTAAGCAAGAAAGGCAGTCACGACGATCATGCTGCGCGTCGCAGTGCCCAACAAGGGCTCCCTGTCCGAGAAGGCAACATCCATCCTGAAGGAAGCTGGCTATGCCACCCGAGGTGATTCCAAGTCTCTGACGATCACCGACGAGGCCAATGGCGTGGAGTTTTACTTCCTGCGCCCTAAGGACATTGCCATTTACATTGCCTCCGGACACCTGGACATCGGTATTACCGGTCGTGACTTGGCCGCCGATACCCGAGAAGAGGTCGACGAGCTGCTGGCTCTGGGTTTTGGCGCCTCGACGTTCCGCTACGCCGCCCCGAAGGATGAAGAGTGGACGGTGGAGCAGCTTGATGGGAAGCGCATTGCCACGAGTTACCCAAACTTGGTGCGCAAGGATCTCGCCGCACGCGGTCTAGATGCGCAGGTGATCCGTCTGGACGGAGCTGTTGAGATTTCTATCCGCCTGGGCGTAGCGGATGTCATCGCCGATGTGGTCTCCACCGGTCGTACCTTGCGCCAGCAGGGACTCAAGCCCTTCGGCGACGCGCTGTGTGTCTCCGAGGCCGTAATTGTAGGGCGAAAGGGAGCGGAGGTCACCGCTGAGCAGCAAGTGTTGATCAACCGTATCCAGGGCATTCTGCACGCACACAACTACGTAATGCTGGACTACAACGTGGATCGCAAGAACCTTGAGAAGGTTGCTGCCATCACCCCGGGCTTGTCCGCTCCAACCGTATCCCCTCTGGCCAACGACAGCTGGGTAGCCGTCCGTGCAATGGTGCCGAAAACGCAGGCAAACTCCCTAATGGACGAACTTTCTGCCCTCGGCGCAGAGGCTATTTTGGCCACCGACATACGGATTGCTCGCATCTAGTCACAATTCGTTAGGGTAGGGGAAAGATCTTTATCCCCAACACCCATGAGGACGAATCGTGACTGATCAACCAATCCCCTCTGCAGCAGCGGCAAAGGTTCACGGCGACAATGTCGTCAGCTCCACCGATATCATCACGTCGGCTGAAACACACTCCCAGCTGGCGCGAGCTGCAAAGAGCTTCCGCACCGAGGAAGATCTCCTGGGAACCATGGAGGTTCCGGATCACGCTTATTACGGCGTGCACACCCTCCGCGCGGTCGATAACTTCCAGGTTTCCCGCACCACTATCAACCAGATTCCGGAGTTTATCCGCGGCATGGTGATGGTGAAGAAGGCCACCGCGATTGCCAACAATGAGGTCTTCGCCCTGCCAGATGAGAAGGCGAAGGCCATTATGTGGGCTTGCGATCAGGTGTTGGAAGAGCACCGTTGCATGGATCAGTTCCCGATCGACGTATTCCAGGGTGGCGCCGGCACCAGTGTGAACATGAACACCAATGAAGTCATCGCCAACCTGGCATTGGAATACCTCGGCCATCCGAAGGGCTCCTACGACATCATCAACCCCAACGATGACGTCAACATGTCCCAGTCCACCAACGATGCGTATCCGACCGGCTTCCGCCTGGGTCTGCACTTCGCCATCGACCAGCTCATCATGCACCTCGATGCCCTGGAGCGCGCCTTCCTGGCGAAGGGTCACGAATTCCGCAACATCCTCAAAATGGGGCGCACCCAGCTACAGGATGCGGTGCCGATGTCCCTCGGTCAGGAGTTCCGCGCTTTTGGCTACAACATCGCCGAGGAGCGCCTACAGCTGGAACGCGCGCAGGCTCAGCTCCGTGAGATGAACCTCGGCGCCACCGCCATCGGTACCGGCGTCAACACCCCACCCGGTTACCAGAGCGCTGTCATCCGCGCGCTGAGCGAAGTCAGTGGACTGAAGATCGAGCCCGCCCGCGACCTCATCGAGGCAACCAGCGACACCGGCGCCTATGTCAACGCTCACGCCGCAGTGAAGCGCGTGGCCATGAAGCTGTCCAAGATCTGTAACGACCTGCGCCTGCTGTCCTCTGGCCCACGCGCTGGCCTCAATGAGATCAACCTGCCGGAGCGACAGGCGGGCTCGTCCATCATGCCCGCCAAGGTCAACCCAGTGATCCCCGAGGTCGTCAATCAGATCTGCTTCAAGGTCTTCGGCAACGACCAGACCGTGTCCATGGCCGCGGAGTCCGGTCAGTTGCAGCTGAATGTCATGGAGCCCGTCATCGCACAGTGCGTCTTCGAGTCTGTGCGTTTCCTGGCCCGGGCCTGCACCACTCTGCGTGCCCTTTGCGTCGTGGACATCACCGCCAACGCCGATGTCTGCCGCAAGTACGTGGAAAACTCCATCGGCATCGTTACCTACTTGAACCCGCTGATCGGCCACCACAACGGTGACAAGATCGGTAAGGAGGCCGCCCGCACTGGCAAGTCCGTGCGCGACCTGGTGCTGGAAATGGACCTGCTTGACGAAAAGACCCTCGACGAGGTCTTGAGCCCGGAGAACCTGCTGAACCCGACATTCCAGGGCAAGCTGTACACGGACTACAGCGAGGAAAACTCCGAGGGATAGTCCGGCGGGGTGCCACCAAAGGCCGGGCAGAGGTCTTGAAAATGGCACCAACCGCATAGCTTGGTCGTACGCGGCTGGAAATCTCCGCTGCGTACATCAGACATAATCCGCTGCCACAGCTCGCCTAATTCACGCTCAAACGCAACCAGTTCCGCAGCAGTGGGGCTCAGCACCATATCGTCGCTGACTTTCAGATACATCAATCGCAGCTGAGTGGGTAGTTCGCCAGTCATGCGCCACCACACTAAGGCGTAAAACAGCATCTGGAATCGGGCAGTATCGGCGAAACGCGGCGCGGGTTTCTTACCGGTCTTATAGTCCACCACGCGCACCTGACCGGTTTCGGCAATATCAACCCGGTCGATGAAACCGCGCACCGGGACATCGTTTGGCAGCGTCAGATTCACGTATTGTTCGCACTCGTGGGCGTCAAAACCCTCCGGGTTTTCCATCTGAAAATAGCCCTTAACCAGCTCGCGACATTCCTCCCAAAATTCCAGAGTGGATTGCTCCGGCACCAGCTCGGCCAGTTCGTCGTCTTTGGCCAGCATCTTCTCCCACTCCGGTCGGATCATCTTCACCGCTGCCGGATAGGTCCGCTGCTCCCGTGGCAGCTGGTGCAGATTCTCCAGCACCGCATGTACCAGAGTTCCCTTTACCTGTGCGACGGTGCTTGGCTCCTCCAACTTGTCAATCGCCCGGAAGCGATACAGCAGCGGGCACTGCTTGTAGTCGTTGGCGCGGGAGGGGGAGAGGGCTAGTTTCTTAATCACCCTGACCAGCCTAGTAAAATGAACCAGATCCCTTAAAGCAGGAAGGAAGATCCCATATGGCTTATTCCGGACGTTTCACCGAAGGCGACCGCGTGCAGCTCACCGACGCCAAGCGCCGGCACTTCACAATTACCCTCGCACAAGGCGAAAGCTTCTTCACCCACAAGGGCGAGATCCGCCATGACGACATTATCGGTCAGCATGAAGGAACCGTAGTGAAGTCCTCCGGTGCAGGCGAGTACCTGTGCTTCCGTCACCTGCTGGTTGACCACGTGCTTTCCATGCCTCGTGGCGCAGCGGTGATCTATCCAAAGGATGCCGCTCAGATCCTCGTGGAAGGCGATATCTTCCCCGGCGCGACCGTACTGGAGGCCGGCGCGGGCTCCGGTGCCATGAGTACGTGGCTGCTGCGCGCCGTCGGACCGAAAGGCAAGGTCATTAGCTATGAAATCCGCGAAGATCACCTGGCCTATGCCAAGGACAATGTGGAGGACTACTTCGGTGGCCACCCCGATAATTGGGATCTACGTCTGGGTGACTTAAAGACCGTCACTAAGGAGGATGTCGGCGACGTCGACCGCGTGCTGCTGGACATGCTGGAGCCCTGGGAGATGCTGGATACCGTCAAGGACGTGCTTATTCCCGGTGGCGTATTTATGACTTATGTCGCCACCGTCCCGCAGCTCATGAAGGTCATGGAGGGCATCCGCGAAACCGGCTGCTTTACCGAGCCCAAAGCGTGGGAATCCCTGGTACGAGAGTGGAAGGTCGACGGCCTGGCCACCCGCCCCGAACACCGGATGAACGCGCACACGGCATTTCTGATCCTGGCTCGCAGGCTGGCTGATGGCGTCACCGCACCTCGACCGCAACGCCGCGCCCGCCGTTAGTAGACTGGCCAGTATGACCGAGCACACATCAGCGGAAGGACCTCAAACTCTGCGCGAGCTGCAGGTCGCCAATCGGCAACTCGGCGCGCGCAACGCGAAACTCGTGGAGCTGCTGCAGGCCAGCCGTGCGAAGCTGGAGGAAATGAACGGCCGGTTGGAAGCCCTGGCCGAACCTCCCAGTACCTACGGCACCCTGCTGGAAACCAACCGCGATCTCAGTGCGGAGGTCTTTACGGCTGGTCGCCGGATGCGGCTCATGGTCTCGCCGCATGTGCCACAGCACGAGCTAGTTCCCGGCGCGATGGTGCGCCTCGGGGAGGGCCAGCAGGTCGTGGAGGTCACGGGGCAACCGGACTTCGGCGATATCGCGCAGGTAGTGGAGGTCACGGGTAACCGCCTAATTATCGCCGACAAGGTGGGCGAGGAGTTCGTGGTCAAGGCCACCACAGAACTGGCTGGCACCGTGGCCACCGGCGATTCCGTCATTGTGGATCGCAAATCCGGCTGGGCTTTCGAGGCAGTGCCCCGAGCCGAGACGAACAACCTCATCCTGGAGGAAGTTCCGGATGTCACCTATGACGACATTGGTGGCCTGGGCCAGCAGATCACCCAGATCCGCGACGCGGTCGAACTGCCGTTCCTGCATCCCGAGATCTACACTCGTTACGGGCTTCGACCGCCGAAGGGAGTGCTGCTCTATGGCCCGCCCGGTAATGGCAAGACACTCATTGCCAAGGCCGTGGCGAACTCTCTGGCGCAATCAGATTCCCCTTATTTCCTCAACATCAAGGGACCCGAGCTGCTGAACAAATTCGTCGGCGAGACCGAGCGCCAGATCCGGTTGATCTTCGAGCAGGCTCGCCGCGTGGCTAGCTCCGGCCGTCCGGTGATCGTCTTTTTCGACGAGATGGAGGCGCTGTTCCGCACGCGCGGCACCGGTGTGAGCTCTGATATGGAGTCCACAGTCGTTCCGCAGCTCCTCGCCGAGCTCGACGGTGTGGAGGCCGCGGGCAATGTCATCATCATCGGCGCATCGAACCGCGAGGAGCTTATCGACCCGGCCATCCTGCGCCCTGGCCGACTCGACGTAAAAATCCGTATTGCCCGCCCCGATGCGGAAGGCGCGGAAGCGATCCTATCCAAGCATCTCGACGCTTCTCTTCCTATTGACGCCGACTTCTCCGCTGCAGCCGGTTCCGACGAAGCCGCCGTCGCCTCCCTGCGACGCAGCATTGTCGAGGAGCTATTCGCCCGGGATGAGACGCACCGTTATGTCACGCTGCACTACGCCGACGGTACGAGCGATGATCTGTACTGGGCAGATTTCGTCTCCGGCGCAATGTTGGCAAACATCGTGGATCGGGCGAAGACGCTGGCTATCAAGGACGCGCTGCATAAGGGTTCCGACGGCATGCGCCCAGAGCACGTGACCGAAGCCGTGCGTGCAGAGGTAGCCGATTCCGAGGACCTGCCGGACACCACGAACCCGGCGGAGTGGGCGCGAATCTACGGCCATGGGACGAAGCGCGTCGTAGACATCGACGTACACAGGGTTTAATGAGGGTTTAGGAGGCTCGCACTTTGTTTGGACCGCATATTATTGGCTCCGAAACGGAGTATGGCATTGTCGCGGTAGACGATCCGACAGCCAGCCCGATCCATACCTCCACCCAGGCCGTCGTGGCCTATGCGGAGCACAGCGGACAGGGGGTGAACCGTCGCACCCGTTGGGACTATGAGAACGAATCACCCTTGCGCGATATTCGCGGCTTTGACCTGCGCCGCTACCGCAGGGGAAGCGCACCGGTTTTAGATCCCAATGCGCTGGGGGCTGCGAACGTCATTACTGCCAATGGCGCGCGTTTCTACGTAGACCATGCACACCCCGAGTATTCCTCTCCGGAATCCACGACCGCTTACGACGCGGTGGTGTGGGACAAGGCCGGCGACATCATCATGCACCGCGCGGCCGAGGCCGCAGAGCCGGAACTGAAGATCTACAAGAACAACGTCGATGGCAAGGGCGCCAGTTATGGCTCGCACGAGAACTACCTCTACCCGCGCGATCTGGACGTGGAAGATGTACAGGCTGCGCTGATCCCGCACTTCGTCACCCGCCAGGTGTTCTGTGGGGCCGGGCGCATTGGGCTGGGGCAGCAGGGCGAGCAGCCTGGCTTTCAGATCAGCCAGCGCGCCGACTATATCGAAACCGAGATCTCACTAGAGACCACGCTCAACCGTGGCATCGTCAACACCCGCGATGAACCCCACGCGGACGCGGACAAGTGGCGTCGTCTGCATGTCATTATCGGGGACGCGAACCTCAGCGAGTTCTCCAACTACCTGAAGTTCGGAACCACTGCGTTAGTACTCGCGGCCGTGGCGCAGGGTGCTTATTTCGGTGATCTGCGTTTGCTTGAGCCTGTGTCCGACGTCCAGCGCGTTTCTCGCGACCTGGATTGCACTACGCGCCTGCGCTTCTATGGCCAAGCTGAGCGCACGGCCATCGAGACGCAGCGGGAAATTCGCAAGCGCGTGGGGGAGATCATGGACCTGCGTGGAGACGATCTTGAGGTCTATGAGCTGTGGGGCCAGATCCTCGACGATCTTCAGGCCGATCCGCTATCCACCGCCGACCGCCTGGATTGGACGGCGAAGCTGCAGCTGATTAACGCTTACCGTGCCCGCGGATTGGAGTGGACCGACCCCCGCCTAGCACTAGTCGACCTGCAATATTCGGATATCGACCCGCGCCGCGGGCTTTACCACGCGCTGGTTAAGAAGGGGCGGATGCGTACCTTTATCGACCCTGCGGAGGTCACCTCCGCTGTCGATACCCCGCCGGCCTCAACTCGCGCATGGCTGCGGGGCCACCTGGTGGCGAATTACTCTGCGGATATCCTCTCGGCGAACTGGGATAACGTTATCGTGGATACCCCGGACGGCGTCGTGCAGATCACCATGGACGATCCGCGCGGGTTCAATCAACTGGAGCTGCGAACGCTGCTGGAATCCGGGACTAGGCCCGGCATTTCCGAACTCGTGGCAGGCTTGAAGGAAATCAACCCGGAGAAGGTTTCCGGGGTTGGCAGAAAGGAAGTTTAAACATGGCACAGGGCGGACAGGTTAGCGCCGGCGGCGGTCGGCGTGACGACGACCAACCGATCGAACAAGCCACCGGCGCCGGCACCCAGCAGATCAACGTCACCGGCACCGATGACCTTCTGGATGAAATCGACGGACTGCTAGAGAATAACGCTGAGGAGTTTGTTCGCTCTTACGTGCAAAAGGGCGGACAGTGACAGCTATTCGCCGCCGCATCATGGGTCTGGAGACCGAGTACGGGATCGCCAACATGCAGGATTCTTCCTGTCGCCTCGGCCCAGACGAGATCGCCCGCAAACTCTTCGCCCCTGTGGTGGAAGAGCACCGCAGCTCGAACATCTACACCGAGAATGCCTCGCGACTTTATCTAGACGTTGGCGCACACCCGGAGTTCGCCACGGCGGAGTGCGATAGCCTGCACCAGCTGATCGCCTATGATCGCTCCGGTGATCTCATGATGCATGAGCTGGCCGACCGCGCCGAGCAGGCCGTCGGTGGCAAGGTCTATTTACTCAAGAACAACACGGACTCGCTGGGAAACTCCTATGGCTGCCACGAGAATTACCTCGTCAGCCGCGATATTCCCTTGAAAGGCCTCAGTAAGCAGCTATTGCCTTTCTTGGTTACCCGCCAGCTCATCTGCGGTGCGGGCAAACTTGCCATCCCGTACCCCGGCGCGCCGAACGAGAATTTCGGACCCGGCTACACCATGAGCCAGCGCGCCGACCACGTCTGGGAGGGCGTCTCTAGCGCTACCACCCGTTCGCGGCCAATCATCAACACCCGCGACGAGCCGCACGCCGATTCCGCCAAGTACCGTCGCCTGCACGTTATCGTTGGCGATTCAAACATGTCGGAAGTCACCACAGCGCTGAAGGTCGGCTCGACCTTGCTGGTGTTGGAGATGATCGAAGCCGGCGTCGCACTGCCCGATTTCGAGATGGCCAATGAGATCCGCTCGATTCGCGAAATCGCCCGCGACTTCACCGGCCAGGTGGACATTGCCTTGCGCAGCGGTTCGACTGCCACACCGTTGGAGGTACAGCGCGCTTTTTATGACGCCGCCTGCGCCTATCTCGCTCATCGTGAGGACGTGGAGCTGGGCACCCCCAATGCTGAGCTAGCCCCCGTGGTGGATCTGTGGGGCCGAGTGCTGGACTGCTTCGACACGGGCGACTTCGCCCCGGTCTCCACTGAGATCGACTGGGTTATCAAGAAGTCCCTGCTGGATCGCATGGCCGCTGCCCGCGGCCTGGATCCAATTGACCCGCGCCTGGCACAGATCGATTTGATGTACCACGACATCCACCCGACGCGTGGCCTATTCCACGTGTTGGCCCGCCGCGGCCTGGCTCGCACATTGCTGGAGACAGAGGAGATCGAGCAAGCGGTACGCCAGGCACCACAAACCACCCGTGCCGCGGTGCGTGGACGCTTCATTTCCGCTGTTCGTGCCCACCCGGAGTTGTCTTATACGGTGGATTGGATGCGGGTGAAGGTCAACGGCGAGAACGGGGCGGAGTCCCTGCTGGCCGACCCTTTTGCCACAACCGATGAGGATGTCGATCGTATTATTGCCTCTATGGAAGCCCGATGAATCGCAACCGCCCCGTTGAAACTCACTGGATACCAGGCGCTACGCGCCTATTTAATCTGGTCATTGCACTCATTAATTCCGAAAAGCCGCGCACGCCCGAGTGGATTTTGGCCAATGTTGAAGGCTATCAGCAGGTGAACATGGACTCCGCGCGAAAGCAGCTAGAGCGCGACCGGAAGGATCTGGAAGCGCTCGGGGTGCACATCGGAGGTACGGATCTGCTTTCCCTCGACTCCTCCCAGTCCTTCCTGCCGGACATTGAATTCACCGATGGGGAAGCCACTGTCATCACCGCGGCGAGCCGTTGGGCACAGTCGGGGGAGATGCTTTCTGCTGCCCAGTCCGCTTACACCAAATTGGCTGCCGCTGGTCTGCAGCGTCGTGTCGCCTCCGGCGAGGTAACCATTCCAAGCGTGCCTGATCACACAGCCTTGGATGGGGACTCCATCGACGCGATTTTCCGCGCCCTCGATAACGGTCTCGTCCTGACCTTCAACTACTATCCCTCGCTGGTCGACAATCCCCAGCAGCGTCGCCTCGAGCCCTGGGCCTATGGCGCCCGGGATGGCCTTATTTACGTCACGGGTTTCGACCTGGACCGTGGCGCACAGCGCACTTTCCGGTTAGCGCGCATCGACTCCGTTTCCGCTTTGCCGGAGTTCGCCCAGCACCCGCGTCCGCAGGGTACCCCGCAGCAGCTGATCGAGCAGGGTCTGGAAAGCAGCCATCAGATGGTCACCGCCACGGTCGAATTTCCTGGCGAAGGAGCCTGGGAGCTCCGCCGCCTCACTAACGACTCGGGCACCATTGGGCCTGTGGATCGCGACTGGCTGATCCGGACCGCGGCTGCCTACGCCCCGCAGGTCGTGGTCACTTCGCCACCGGATATTGTCGCCGCTATCGTCGCGGTACTCAAGGAGGCTGCTTCATGACGCCACCACGTTCCAACGCCGAACAATTCCTACGCACCCTTTCCGTCTTGGCCTGGTTCCGTAATCATCCGGACGGCAGCCTGATGGAAGCGTCGCGCACCCTGGGCCTTTCCACCCCGCAGATCACCCATGAACTGGGACAGGTCAGCATGTGCCGCATGCCCGAGAGCATTTTGGATATGCCGGTGGAAGTGACGGTGGATCGAATGCGTGCATCGGTAAAGTTCTCCGCCGGTTTGGACCACCCGGTCGCCTTGAACAGCCTGGAGGCTGGCGTGCTGTTGTTGAACCTGCAGGCTCTGCGCTCTACTGCACCGCCGGAGATGCAGCAGAATATCGACTCCGCCAGCGATAAGATTCAGACTCTGCTGCGCGCCCGGCGCGAGTACACGGAGGCTTTCACCCCCGAGACAACCCCCTCTGCGCCGGCTTTTCTGCCACTGCGACGTCGCCTTGCCGAAGCCATCCAAACTCGCCGTCAAGTGAGTTTCAACTACCAATCGCTTTCTAGCGATACCTTCACGTCCCGGACCGCTGACCCGGACCATGTCGCTCTCGTCGACGGTGAGTACTACCTCTGGGCACGGGAAGGTGGCGTCACCACAAAAACTTTTGCGCTATCCCGCATCGACGCGCTCGACCTGGGCGAGGAGGGTTCCGCCTCCCCTCAAGTACAACCCGACATCGACCCGCAGGATCCCTTCGGCTTTGAGGAGACCGACGAATGGGCGCGGGTAGAGCTGGATGAGTCGCTGCGTTGGATGTTGGAATACTTCCCTATGTGGGTGGTGGAGGATGAATCCCGCTTGGTCGTCGACGTGCCCAACACGGGCGAGTGGTTTATGCGTTTCCTGCTCGGCTTTTCGCCCGGAATTCGAGTGCTGGAACCGCTACCATTGGCCGAGAACTTAAAAGTCCTAGCCCGGCGTGGCCTCGATGCATACGAGGCTCGAGGGCTAGGATAGAAAGACCAATCCCAACTACAGAAAGCTTGTAGAAACCAATGCCGAACCTTGGCGTTCCTGAACTAATTATCATCGCTCTGGTCATCTTCCTGCTGTTCGGAGCGACCCGCCTGCCCAATGCTGCGCGCTCCCTGGGTCGTTCGATGCGCATCTTCAAGTCCGAGATGGACGAGATGAAGACCGACAAGGATGGCAAGGAGAGCAAGGAGCTGACCGAGAAGCAGGCTCCGACCGCCGAGCAGCAGCAGGCTCAGGATCTGGCTCAGCCGCAGTCCCAGCCCAAGACCGAACAGCAACCAAACGAGTAAGTGGCTAAGAAGCTAAAGAAACCCGCCGATGGTTCGATGACCATCGTCGAGCACATCAATGAGCTGCGCAAGCGCGTCTTCATTGCCCTGATCGCGATCGCCGTCGGCACCGTTATCGGATATATCTGGTACAACGTCGAGGTCGGCCCGATCCCTTCACTGGGTGAGGTGCTGCGCGGACCGTACTGTAACCTGCCGGAGGAAGCCCGCTTCGGTTCCGAAGCAGGGGAGTGCCGACTGCTGGCCACCGGGCCTTTTGAAATGTTCATGCTGCGCTTGAAGGTCGGCGCACTGGCCGGAATGGTGTTTTCCTCGCCCATATGGCTGGGACAGATCTGGGCATATATCACCCCAGGTCTGCACAAGAACGAGAAGCGTTGGACTCTCGGCGTGGGCATTTCCGCCGGACTGCTGTTTGCCGTCGGTGCGGTGTTGGCCTACTTCGTACTGTCTTATGGCTTGGAGTTCCTACTCACCATTGGTGATGAGGCACAGATCGCCGCGCTTAACGGCGAGCGCTATTTCAGCTTCGCCATGGCGCTGCTGTTGATTTTCGGTGTGAGCTTTGAGGTTCCGCTCATCACCGTGCTGCTAAATCTGGCACACGTAGTGAGCTATCAGCAGCTCAAGGACAAGCGTCGCTTCATCTGGGCTTTCCTTTTCCTCTTCGCTGCCTTCGTCACTCCTGGTCAGGATCCGATCTCCATGGTGATCCTGGCGATCTCGCTGTGTGCAATGATGGAAATCGCCACGCAAATTGCTCGGATCAACGACAAGCGCAGGAAGGATAACCAGGAGGAATGGCTGGAGGTCGATGACGATGCAACCACCGACATCGACGCCCCGGAGCCGATCCGCCCCGTAACCGCCACCGCACCTCCGCAGTCCACCAGCGCAGCCCGCCCGATCACTACTCCCAAGCGCCAGGATCCCAAGGCACAGAATTTCTCGACTAGCGATTTCGATGACATTCTCTAGCCCCCAGGTAGAGCGCTTCTGCGCCCAGTACGATTTCCCTCTGGACGACTTTCAGGTACAAGCGGCCGATGCTATCGACCGGGGGCGGGGCGTTCTCGTGGCCGCCCCGACGGGCGCGGGTAAAACCATCGTCGGCGAGTTCGCCGTGTTCGCTGCCTTCCACGGTGACGGCACGTGTTTCTACACCACGCCTATCAAAGCGTTGAGTAACCAAAAGTTCCACGATCTCGTCGCTCGCTACGGTGAGGCAAACGTCGGCTTGCTCACCGGTGACGTCACCATCAACGGTGATGCACCCATCGTTGTGATGACCACCGAGGTCTTGCGCAACATGATCTATGCCGATTCCGAGCGCCTGGAAACGCTCACGCACGTCGTCATGGACGAGGTGCACTTTTTGGCTGATCGTTCCCGCGGGCCGGTGTGGGAGGAGGCGATCCTCAATCTCGATCCGCGCGTGATCCTGGTATCGCTGTCGGCGACTGTATCCAATGTTGAGGAATTCGGCGGTTGGCTCTCCGCAGTGCGCGGCGATACCGAGATCATCGTCACTGAAAAGCGTCCCGTTCCACTGACACAGTTCATGATGGTGGGCCGCCAGATCCTGCCGCTTTTCGAGGGCTCGGAGCAGCATCTCGGTGCCATCAATCGCAAGGTTGTTGCAGCCGCCGCCAAGGCTGAGGAAACTGGCAAACGCCGTGGCCCTAAGCGCGGCGACGTCATCCAGCACATGGCCACCGCCGGGATGTTGCCGGCGATTTACTTTATCTTTTCGCGTGTTGGTTGTGACGCCGCCGTTCGCGCCCTGCTGGTCGATCGCGTGGACTATTCGTCTCCAGCGGAAAGAGAAGAAATCCTGCGCACGATCGACGCGGGTGTGGCCGATCTGACGGAAGAAGACTTAAATGTCCTGGGCTTCCGCCAGTGGCGGCGCGCGCTGTCCCGCGGCTTCGCCGCCCATCACGCCGGCATGTTGCCGGCCTTCCGCCACATCGTGGAGGATCTATTCTCCCGCGGGCTGCTAAAAGTCTGCTTTGCCACCGAAACTCTGGCCCTGGGCATCAATATGCCTGCCCGCTCGGTGGTGCTGGAGAAGTTGGTGAAGTTTAATGGTGAGACGCATGCCGACCTCACCCCCGGCCAATACACTCAGCTCACAGGTCGCGCTGGCCGCCGTGGCATCGACACGAAGGGCAACGCGGTGGTGCTGTGGAGCCAGGGTCTGGATCCTTATGGGGTCGCAGACTTGGCGTCAACAAGAACCTATCCGTTGGATTCCACCTTCCGCCCCGGCTACAACATGGCCGTGAACCTCATCGGCACCATGGGACTGGACGAGGCGCATCGGCTGCTGCTGCGTTCCTTTGCGCAGTACCAGACCAACGGCGCGGTGGTGGAGAGCGCCGAGCAGATTGAGAAGCGCCGCCGCGAGCTGGCGCAACAGGAAAAGCAGCTGAAAGCTAAGATCCGCGAGGTACGTCGCCCGTCCAATAGTCTCAATGACGACTTCAAAATGGTTACCGAGTACGGGCAGCTGCGCCGCGAACTTTCTCAAGAGGAGCGACGTGCCAAGCGCATGGTGGTCGACGAGGCCGCAACGGAAACGACATCGCTGCTGCAATCTCTGCAGACTGGCGATGTAATCGCACTGCCTACCGGTAAGAACCCAATGACTGCCGTGATCGCTCGGACGGACCACCGTGGCCGTCCCACCATTATCACCGAGGACGGCTGGGTGGAGCGTGTGAATCCCGATATGTTCGGCAACACGCCGGTGCATATTGGCCATATGCATTTGCACAAGGGCGTGGCACGCAACCCGAAGCGTCAGGCTAGGGCAGTAGCGGCCAACCTGCGACGCTTGCAGCTGGATAAGCCCAAAAAGCTTAAGCCGCGGGCACGCCGCCGTTCCCTTCGAGCGCTCGAGCTGCGCGAGCAAGTACACGCGCACCCGGTGCACGCTTGGGAGGGCCGCGAAGAGCTTTGTCGCGCCGCAGAGCAGTACCTGAAGGCCGCCCGCCGCCTGGAGTTCGAGCAAAAGGAGCAGCCGCAGGAGTCCGACTCTTTGTCTGCGCAGTTCAACCGCATCCTCGCGTTACTGTCGGAGCTGGACTACGTGGAGCTCGAGGGAAACACTGCCCGCATCACCATGGAGGGCGAGCGGCTTTCTAAGATCCACCACGAATCTGACCTGCTGGTGGCTCAGTGTCTGCGCCGTGGCGTGTGGGACGAGCTGGATCCGGCGGAGCTTGCCGCAGTGGCAAGCACGTGTGTGTTCGAAAATCGACGCGATTCCGGTTCTAAAGACGACGGTGTGCCGACGGAACCCCTGGCCACCGCAATTAGCCAGACTTGGCGCATCTACCAAGAACTTTCCACCGATGAACAGCGCCACAACCTCACCGTGACCCGTGCGCCAGAGCTGGGCTTCGCCACCGCCGTGCACCAGTGGACTGCCGGTGCACCGCTGGAGTACTGCCTGCGCGCGGCGGAGGCTAGCGGCGCCACCCTCACCCCGGGTGATTTTGTACGCTGGTGCCGCCGGGTGATCGACCTGTTGGATCAGATCAAGTTGACCGGTTATTCCAATGAAGTAAAGGCGGCCTCCCGCAAGGCAGTCGCCGCGATGAGACGAGGAGTTGTGGCCCTCGATGGCTAAGAAGATCGCAATTTTCGGAGCGACCAGCGAAATCGGTGGCGAGATCGCCCGCATGCTGGCTCCCGGCAACCATCTGGTGCTCGCTGGCCGCCGCACCACGGATCTCGCCGAAGAGCTGTATAACCTCGGCGCCACTCAGGTTGACTCCTTCTTTTTCGACGCCACCGACGTGGATTCCCACGCCAGCCTCATAGCGGAGATCGAGGCCACCGGCCCTTTGGACGTCGCCCTGGCGATGTTCGGGGTGCTGGGCGACCAAGAGCTTGCCGAGCGCGATTCCGCCGAAGTGTACCGCGTGTTGCACACGGACTTCACAGCCCAGGCGGTGCTACTCACGGAGCTGGCACAGGTAATGAAGTCCCGCGGCAGGGGAGTACTGGTGGCCTATTCCTCCATCGCGGGTGCGCGCGTGCGCCGGCCGAACTATGTCTATGGCTCGGCGAAAGCGGGTCTCGATGGTTTCTGCCAGGGCATGCAGGATGCGCTTCAGGGCACCGGGGTGCGCTTGGTCATTGTCCGCCCAGGCTTCGTCATTGGTCGCATGACTCGTGGCATGGATCCGGCGCCCTTGTCCACAACTCCGGATGTAGTCGCGGCTGTCACAGTCCGCGCTATCAATGACGAAAGCGCGGAATCCGTGTGGATCCCGCGCTCCCTGAAACTGCTGGCCGCTGCTATGCAGGTAGTTCCGCGTTGGCTGTGGCGGCGTGCTCCTCGCTAATACGTGGAAGATCTAAACGTGGAAGATGTTGTAGAAGATCGTCCGCAACACACCGAATGCCACGGAAATGCCGGTTGCCGCGGCGATGCCGATTGCAACCTTCGCGAACGGGTTCAGGTTCTCCCACCACTCGTCGGAGTCCTTGGTGCTGGAGCCCTCGGTAGTGGTACCAGAGCTGGAACTCTGGGTATTAGTTGCTGCCACGGCCGGGGTAACGGTGGCTAGAGCCATCGTGGGTGCCAGTGCAGCGGCGATAATAGTGCGACGAATACGCATCGAGGTACTCCCTTAAACGTAGTTAATGCTTTGGCGTGTAGGAACCTTTTGTTCCACACCTTCGTTATCGTTATGTAAGCACGCTTTTGTTACAAAGATCGCGTTTTCATAACAATTTTTCAGACGGATACTATAGGAGCCTCCAAACCATCATGCAATTTCTACCTGCCGTGTATCTGGTTATGGAACTCATCGCCTTCATTCTGTTGGGAGTCTGGATCGGCTGGGGCTGGGCGCTTCTGATTCTTTTGGGCTTGTTTGTGCTGGGTCTCGCCCTCGCTACGTGGCAGATGCGCGAGCTCACCGTCCGCGCGCTGAGCCAGAATGATCGCCCGGGCGCTCTAACTGCCGATATGGCGCTGTCCATGGTCGGTGCGGTGGGTGTAGCGGTACCGGGTATTGTCTCTAGTTTCCTGGGAATCTTCTTCCTGATTCCTCCGACGCGCACGCTGATCCGCAAAATGTTGGGTCAAGCAGCACGCCGTTCTCTGGAGCGCTTCGGCGTCACAACCTACACTCGCGTCAATCGCATCCAGAACTCGGGCGGTTGGGGAGACGTTATTGACCACCGCGCGGGCGAAAACGAATGATTCTTAAGATCCTCGTCGCTGTCTTCAGCGGCGTGATGGTCTTCGCTTCCTTCGAGCCGACCGGCCTGTGGTGGGCCGCGCCGCTCGGGTTCGCGTTGCTGTTCTACTTTGCTGATTCCCGCCATGCCATGCTGATGGCCTGGGTGCAGGGTCTAGCCATCTACGGTCTTTTGCTGCCGTGGGTGGGAGAGTTCGTCGGCGTTGCCGCGTGGATCGCCCTGGCTGTTATTCAGTCCCTCTATAGCCTGCTCTTCGGCGTAGGCCTCAAGTATTTGCTTCGACGCCCCCTCACGGCCCACATCGTCGGCATTCCGACCTGGTTCGTCGCTGTGGAGTGGCTGCGATCTTCTTTCCCCTTCGGCGGTTTTCCCTGGGGACGCATCGCATGGGGGCAGGCGAGTGGCCCGCTGAGTTGGCTGATACGCCTCGGCGGCCCCTCGGTTGTCACCTTCGCCGTTGTGCTGATTGGTCTGCTCCTCGCACTCAGCATCCGCAAACACGTAGTTCCCGCCTCCGCACTGGCCGGTGTGGTTGCACTGGTCGGCGCCTATGCGCTGCTGATCCCCGCGCCCTCCGCCGACCACACCGTGAATGTCGTCGCGGTGCAGGGCAATGTGCCACGCCTGGGACTGGATTTCAATGCGCAGCGTCGCGCTGTACTGGATAACCACGTGCGTCGCACAGAAAAGGTGGAGTCCCACCCGGACATCGTTATCTGGCCGGAGAATTCAGCGGACGTCAATCCGTTTACCGATGCCACCGCCCGCCAGCGGGTCGAGAAAGCGCAACGCTCCATCGACGCACCAATCCTTGTAGGTACCGTTAGCCCGGAGCACAACACGATGGTGGTGTGGGACAAAAACGGGCCGGGGGAGAAGCATGTAAAGCACTATCTGCAGCCCTTCGGCGAGTACATGCCTTTCCGGGATTTCCTGCGGAAGTTCAGCGAGTATGTCGATCGCGCCGGTAACTTCCAGCCTGGAAACGATAACGGTGTGGTGCACATGGCAGGAATTCCGGTGGGTGTGGCCACATGCTATGAGGTTAGCTTCGATGGTGCGTTCCGCTCGGCAGTGCGCGGTGGCGCGCAGATTCTGACAAGCCCCACGAACAACGCCACTTTTGGTTTCACGGACATGACCTACCAGCAGCTGGCCATGTCGCGTATGCGAGCAAAGGAATACGATCGTTCCGTAGTCGTTGCCGCGACCTCGGGCGTTTCGGCTATTGTCGCTCCCGACGGGCGCGTCGAGCAGCGGACGGGTATCTTCACCTCTGACGCCCTCGAGGCCGAGTTGCCTCTAAGCGATACAATGACACTGTCGGCTCGCGTCGGCCCATGGGTAGAGCGGATTCTAGCTATCCTGGGGCTGCTGTCCGTGGCATTTACATATAGGAGAGGTAAGAAAGCTTTTCATGAATAAGCTCAGCGATAAAACCCTGGTCATCATCCCGACCTACAACGAGAAGGAAAACCTTCCGCTCATTATTGGTCGGCTGCTGAAGGCCGAGCCCGAGCGTGTGGACGTGCTTGTCGTCGACGATTCCAGCCCGGACGGCACCGGTGAGCTGGCCGACGAGATGGCCGCTGAAAACCCGAAGATTCACGTGATGCACCGCGGTGGCAAGGGCGGCCTGGGCGGCGCTTATATCGCTGGCTTCCACTGGGGCTTGGAGCGTGACTACGAGATCCTGTGTGAAATGGACGCGGACGGTTCTCACGCTCCCGAGCAGCTGTACCTGCTGCTGGATCGCATCGACACGGGAGCAGAAATGGTTCTGGGTTCCCGTTATATCAAGGGCGGAAAGACCGTAAACTGGCCGGTCAGCCGCCAGGTTTTGTCCCGCGGTGGCAATGTCTACGCTTCCATGGCTCTGGGCGCGGGTCTGTCCGATATCACAGGTGGCTACCGCGCATATCGTCGAGAGGTGCTGGAGGGCATCGATCTCGATGCCGTTGATTCTGCCGGCTATGTCTTCCAGGTGGACCTGGCATGGCGTGCCGTCGAAGCCGGCTTCGACGTCCGCGAGGTTCCGATCACTTTCACCGAGCGTGAAATCGGTGATTCCAAGATGAGCGGCAATATCGTTTCCGAGGCTTTGGTCCAGGTGACGAAGTGGGGTGCCACGCACCGTTACAACCAGGTGAAGAACCTGGCACAGGAGTCCTGGCGCATCGGCGCTGGCACCGTACGTCGCTACTTCTGAGCCGCTTCCTGCTCCTTCATGAGCTTCACCGCGGTGCGGCGGCGCTTGCGGAGGAGTTCGATGCGCTCGTCAAGCAGTTCGTCGAGTTCCTCGAGGCTGCGACGCTCACGCAGCATGTCCCAGTGAGTACGAGGGGGCTTGACGGGCTTGGATTCCTGCCCTTCGCCCTCTACCAGCGTGCCTAGCTGGCCGTTCTTGCACATCCATTCCTGCGGGATTTCCGCGTCATCGGCGAAGGGAACCTCGTAGATTTCTCCAGCCTCGGTGCGGTACTTCACCATCTGGCGGGGAGCCAGATCGTGGTCGCGATCCGTCTCATAAGAAACGGCACCCATGCGACTTCCGCGCAGTACGCGATCGGCCATCTTTTCATCACTCCTCAATTAGTTCGAACTAATCCATCATAACAACGAAGAACCGGGAAGAATTGTTCCATGCCTCGACCAAAGCACTGCCTCTGGTGCGGCAGGGAAGTTGTACCTGGCCCGACGAATCGACCGCGTAAATATTGCGGCCAGTCTTGTCGCCAGCGCGCTTATGAGCAGCGTGCCCAGCTTGCAGGCACGTCGATTCCCAAAGATTCCATCATTCTGCCGGCTAGCGCAGTCGAGCAGTTTCACGATCAGCTATTCGAACTCCGCTGCGCAGCCGAAGACCTGTGCACCGCGGTGCAGGAAGGGGAGCCGGCCGAGACAGTGGAGGAGTTGGCGTCAGAACTAGAGGCCCTGGCTCACCGCGTCGAGCAACTTCGAGGTCGCAGACACTAAGGGTTATGCTATAGAGCATGCGTAAGGGAATCATCACTCTCGCCGTTATTGGCATGGTCGTTGGCGTGCTGATGGCCTTCGGGCCACTGGTCGTGAATTTCTTTAGCGACCGCGGGCTCCGCACCGCGGACATTACCGCAGGTGGAGAGCCTGCTACCGTAGCCATGGACGGCACCTGGCATGTGGTGAGGGGAGCCGGCGACAATGTCTCGCAGGCTGGCTACACGTTCGACGAGAAGCTCCCGGCGGGTGCCAAAACCACCTCGGGTCGCACGGAGGACGTCAAGGGAGACTTCAAGGTCAAGGACAAGAAGCTCACCGAAGGTAAAGTCACCGTCGATGTCGCCAGCATCAGCAGTGACGTTGAAAAACGCGATATCAACGTACGCAAGAGCATTTTGCACACCGATAGGTTCCCGGAAGCCTCGTTTACGCTGACTAAGCCCGCAGATGTCTCCAAACTGCCGGATGATGGCACGACCGATACTGTGAGCGTCACCGGCGATCTGGAACTCCACGGCAAGAAGAAAGAAATGACCGCCGAGTTGAAGGTTCTGCGCACTGGCGAGCATGTAATCCTGCAGGGCAACATTCCGTTTAAGCGTTCCGATTTTGACATCGCGACTCCACAGTTCGTCGCCGCGACGATTGCAGACCAAGGCACTCTGGATGTGCTGCTGGTACTAGAGCAAGTTAAGTAGGCTTAGGAGCTATGTCTCCAGAGTTACTGAAATACTCGCGCATCATGCGCATCGTCGTGCTGTTGTTCTTTATCGGCTATCTGCTGTGGAAGGGCACGACGCTGACGTATGTCTTCGCCGCGTTCTGCGTGCTATTCCTGGCCGGCACCTGCTTCCAGCTGTGGCAAGCCAGCAAAAGCCGATAATATACATTATGACACTTTAGCTTCCAATCACGTTCGGCATTGCTGCGCTTCCTTCCACCGAGCCCTGCAGCTGCCCCACTGGCGCCTCGCATGTCCGCCCCAACGGTTCGCCGCGGAAACGCTGCAGAATGAAGTCGATACCAAAGGCACCACCTGTCACCGCCTGAATGAAGTGATTGTATTCGCCCACCGGTGGCATGATGTCGTCGCGGTATTCCACCTGCGCACCTTTCGCGCACCACGTGCGAGCTAGTTCCTTCGCCTGGTTGTATTCAACGTTCTTGTCGTGACGCCCAGATATCACCATCACCGGCGCCACCGGACGCTTGGTTCCAATGCGTTGGCGCTCCATAGCCTCCCGCGCCTCCGGCATATCCTTCAATAGCTCGTCGAGCGTCTTACCAGACTTCGTCCATTCGCTCGTCTTCCTGTGTCCGTACTTCTCCGTGATCTCCCCGGTACACATCGTGGATAGATCCTTCAGCGCCTGCTTGCCCTCTTCGTTGAGGTGCTTATCCAACAGCGGCTGCAGGTGCGGATAGCGCTCCAGCAAGCCGTTAATCGTAAAGCCGATCGCCCCCATAAGATCCGAACCGTCAATGTTTCGCTGCACCGCCTCCAAGTCCGCAGGCGGCGCGGACGCGTACGCACCCACCACATTCAGTTCCGGCGCATAGTCACCTGCTGCTTCCACAGCCGCTGCAGATGCGCCACCACCTTGCGAGTGCCCGTAAAACGCCACCGGACCATCGCCCACACCCGCAGCCCGTGCTGCATCCAACATCGCATGCGCCTGGTCATCCCGATTCATATATGTGTGCACACCTGGGGTGCCCATACCGATATAGTCGGTCACCACCACACGCACGCCTTTAGAGGCAAATACCCAGTCGTAGATTCCCTCCAGGTTCACCAAACGCTTCGACTTGATCGGATCCGGCTGCCCATCCAGAGGCCAGTTCTTGCTCGGTGCACATTGGTCACCCTGCCCAACCGTTCCGCGGCCAATGACGACCGTTGGGCGTGGCCCCTTACCTTTCCACTCCACCACCGGCTCCACAATATATCCACTGACCTGCGCTTTCTCCCCCTCTGAGGTGGTCGTCGTGTACTCGATCCGATCCACCGTCTTCGGCATTCTCATATGCAGATCGCCGAACACATTGGAATATGCGACCTTCTCCCTCTTCGTCAATTCCGCCGCCTGAGCAGGCGTAGCGAATCCGACAATTGCAATGGCTGTAGCGCATGCTAGCGCTGTCGTCTTTTTGATCATTGCTTAGTTCTAACAAACCAACTACCCCCGTTGGGGTAAAAACGGATAACTTAGCCAAAGGAAACTAAGGGCGTCAATAAGTTAAGTTCATGGACCTAAGCCACATCCGCATCGGTACAGCATCGGCGGGACTACAGATCGAAGGATCACCCCGCCCCAACAATTGGAGCGAATGGATCGCCAAAGACGGCACCACTCCCCACCCCACCACTGACCACTGGCGCCGCTGGCGCGAGGACAACCAGCTCATGAGCGACCTCGGACTACAGATCGCACGCGTCGGCGTGGAATGGTCGCGCGTCGAGCCCGAGCCTGGCCGCTACAACCACGAAGCCCTGCAACGCTACCGCGAAGAGTTCCTGGACCTGCGGGAACGTGGCATTGAACCACTCGTTACGCTGCATCACTTCGGCCATCCCGCGTGGTTCGAAGCCAGCGGAGCGTTCACCCGCGAGGCCAATGTGGAGATCTTCCTCCGCTATGTCGACGTCGTCTTAGACCACCTCGGCGACATCGTGCGCGACTGGATCACCATCAATGAGCCCAATGTCTTCGCCACCGAGGCCTATCTCTTCGGCTCTACCCCACCCGGCCGCGGCGGCCTCGCTAAAGTCCGTCCGTGCCTGCGCAATATGGCGGCCGCTCACCTACTCGCCTACCAGCGCATCCACTCCCGCCTCGAGTCTCCGCGCGTAACTTTCGCCCACCACCGGCGCGTCTTCGCCCCCATGAACCCGCGCAACCTCCTCCACCGCGCCCTTACACCCCTGGTCGAGTGGCTATTCCAGGGCGCAATCGAACCCGCGTTCTTCGAGGGGCGTTTCCACCCCCTACTCGGCCGCCCAGACATCGAAGTTCCCAGCGGCGGGGTCTTCGCGGACGCTGTGGCCATCAACTATTACTCGCGCACAGCAGTTCGCGGTTTTTCCGACGCCACGTTCCCCGGCACCCCAACCAATGATCTCGGCTGGGAGATCTACCCGCCGGGGATTTCCGAGGTCTCCGGCGAATTGGCACGCCGCTACCAGCTGCCCGTGTGGATCACGGAAAACGGCACTGCCGATGCCCACGAGCGCTTCCGCTGCGCTTTCATTCTGGACCACCTGGCGGAGCTGTCCCGTATGCCCGAGGTCGAGCGCTACTACCACTGGTGCTTCGTCGACAACTGGGAGTGGTCGGAGGGCATGGCGCAGAAGTTCGGTGTGGTGGATATAGAACGGCAGGTCAAACCCGCGGGGCGACTACTGCAGGAACTGATCCGCGAGGGTGCTATTACCCCAGAAATTGATGCGAAGTTCCGTGAGGAAGGCCACTAATGTTGCAAACACTCACCGCCGCCGAACGCGAGCCGCGACTGTTCTATTGGAAGTTCGGCATTGCTTTTTTCGGTTCAGTATTTTCCTGGGCTGGACCGACGCAGCTTTTGCTGGGGTTGCAGATGATCCAGCTGCGCCCGGATACCAAGGAAGATTCCCTGGCCCTGATGATGATGCTGGGCGGAGCCACTGCCGTCGTTTCCAGCCTGCTGACCGGCTATATTGCAGACCGCAGCTGGTTTTGGGTGAATCGCTGGGGTAAGCGCCTGCCATGGGTGTTATTGGCGGCACCGCTGGCCACCCTGGGGTTGCTGCTGATGTCTTTTACGCCCAGCTTCTGGGTTCTGACTGGGCTGTGGTGCCTGGTGCAGGTGTTCGTTGCTTTCGTAACGAATAACCTCATGACGGTCACCGCTGATGTCGTGCCGCAGGAGAAGTTCGGCTTGGTTTCCGGAATCGTGGGCGCAACATACACATTTGGAATTGTCGGCGGGACCGCAGTTGCGACGGCTTTGCCGATTCAGCAGGCGTACTGGGCTGTCGGCGTCATATCCCTTCTTTTCATCTTCCAATTCGCAGTCGGGCGCGGCCGCGTTGATGTACACGTCCGACCGCATGATTCGCTGTCCGTGACGGTCGGCGGTGAGGGGTCGTATCGCAACTATTGGCTGGTCTTTTGCAGTCGCTTTGTCATCCACCTCGCCAACTACACGAGCCTGTTTTATCTGCTGTATTATCTGCGCGACCACATCGGCGTACCGGATCCGGATGCGGGCGTGCTGGCGCTCACCGCCCTGTATGCGGTGTTCACGATCATCACGGCGATCGTCAGCGGCAATCTTTCCGATCGCTTGGGACGGCGCAAGATTCTGGTTATCACTTCCGCTTTCGGAGTCGCCATGGCCACGGGCTTGATGACGGTCGCCAGCGGCATGGGTCTCGTGTATGTCGCGGCGGCACTGCTGGGGATTAGCTGGGGCGTGTTCAGCAGCGTGGATCAGGCCATGGTCAATGAGTCGCTGCCCAGTAAGAAGAACCGGGCGCGCGACGTATCACTCATGTCACTCACCCAGGGAGTGAGCAACATGTTCTGCGGCGGTCTGGCCGCCCTTGCCCTAAGGCATTTCGACTATCCGGGAATGTTCCTTATGTGCAGCATCATCTGCATCGTCGGTGCTGTGATGGTGCTGCCTGTGACCTCCTCAAAGTAAAAACTAGAATGGTGGTTCCTCTTCGCTGAATGTCCGCGCCACCCGCGCTTTCCGAATACCCCGTTCGGCGAAAGTCTCGCGAGCCAACGGCCCGCCGGGCACGGTCACGATCTCGTGTCCGTCTCCATGAGAAGTCCACACCTCCGTGCCATCCGCATGCAGCTCAACGTCCCAAGTGCCGGCTGTTTTCAGGCGATGATGCGTGCGACACAGCAGGTGCATGTTCGCAGTGGTCGTCGCCCCTCCATTCGCGTGGCGATGCACATGATCGACATCACAGGCGTATCCCGGAACGTCGCACCCCGGAAAGCGACAGTGCCCATCACGCCCGGTTACTGACGCCCGCAGCAGCTCCGTCGGCTGGTAGCCCTTCGTCGCGGTATAGCCGGGGGCTGCCAGGTGAGTGACCTTCGCGAGCCACTTACGGCTGGCAACGTCGCTCAACCAATGGTCTTCAGCGAATACCCCGCCGGGTTGTGGGTCGACGGCCTTATATAGGTTTAAAGTGACCTCGGTGGTGATGTTCTGTTCGAGCATCGCCAGAAAGGCCTCGCCCATTGTGCAGCTGTGCCTCTTAGAGGCCGCCTTAACAGCCTTGTGCAACTCCACGCCCTTCAGCCGCGGAACGGTCAGGGTAAAGACCGTTGTTTCGCATCTGCTGCGGTCTATAAAAAGCTCAGGAGAGTTTGTATCCATGGGCGGAATGTGATCCGGCCGGCCAATGACTGCTTTGATCTTGTTGTAAACCGCTCGTGGTGTGGGCACTTGCTGATTCGGGCGGGTGGGTCTCAACGCCCTGAGGATCTTGTCTTCCACGTCAGCCCGTTCGCCGGGCGCGACCGCCTGGACCGCTTCGGTGACCTGCTGTATGTGCCGAATCGAAAATGCTCCGCACCGGAATAGCTCGTGAATACGCGGGAAAGCCTGAAGCATCAGGCCTGCGTCAGCATAGTTGGTAGCTACCACTTTGCTAATACCGAAACGCACCGCAATCTTGGAAACGTGATCCGGAACGAGATCGTCGGGCGCCGGAGTAGACTGCTCCACCATAGTTAAATGGGTCAGGTTCAATGCCCGCGATGTGGCAGTCAACGGGTCATCGGAACGCGCAAGGCGGTAGTAAGGCTCGGCAGTATCGGGAGGTCTTGTGACTGTATTGGCAGTGGTGAGTGTGGTGGTCATGCATACCCCCTTTTGATGAACTAACAATAGTTTAGAACACCCGTTCTACATGAGTCAATGCTTTTACCAAGTAAAATGCTAACTCTTTAGTTTAAGTAGAACGCGTTTTCTAATTAGAAAGCCAACCTTCCAGCCCGCCGACATTCATGTACAAATGAAGGTATGAGCACTTTAGACCTCTCACAGGAAACCGTCCTCATCACAGGCGCCAGCTCAGGCCTAGGCAAAGAATTCGCCTCCCAGCTGGCAGCAAAGGGCGCAAATCTCGTGCTGGTCGCACGCCGTCAGGATCGGCTGCACAAGATTGCGGCCGAAATTAAGAGGCGTCACAAAGTAAAGGTCGAAGTTATAGCGAAGGATCTATCCGAACATGGCGTGGCCGGCGAGATTTCATGGGAGCTGTCCACGCGCGGGATCACGGTAACCTCGCTGATCAACAACGCAGGCTTCGCGAACTACGAGTCTTTTAGTGATATCCCGACAGATAGCCTGCGCGCAGAAATCGCGGTCAATGTCCACGCACTAGTGGAGCTGACTCACATGTTTCTGCCACGATTCGAAGAGCGAGGCAATGGGTTCATCCTCAATGTGTCATCCATTGCAGGGTTCCAGCCCTCCCCTGGCATGGTGGTCTATGGTGCGACGAAGGCGTTTGTGCTGTCGTTTACCGAAGGCCTATACGCTGAGCGAAAGGGCTCTGGCGTACGAATCATGGCGCTGTGCCCGGGGCCAACCGAGACGGAGTTTTTCCGAGTCGCCGGCAGTGACAGAGCCGACGGCGGGCTCAAGCGCATGAGCAGCCACGATGTCGTGACGGCGGGAATCGAAGCACTGCTGCGCAAGTCGCCGCCGCCGTCGGTAGTCGCGGGCGCGCGCAACAAGGTGCTAACAAGCATCTCGCAGCGCATGCCACGGCGCGTCATGACGGAAGCTATGGCGCGGATAATGAAGCGGCAAGGTTAAGAAGTAGCCGCTCGTCGCGTGCTACGAGCTGTACACCAACGGGCAGGCCATCTCTTCCTCTACCTGCGGGGATGTTCATCGCCGGATGCCCGGAAACGTTCCACAGCGCTGTGAAGGCAACCGAGGGCAAACTCGCGATCTGTGCCGCCAACATCCCCTTCCCGGAAAGCACACCAGCGCGGGCCGGGCGCGAGGCCACCGTTGGTGTAAGGAGCACGTCAACGTCCTCGAACACCCGATCCAGCTCCTCCCCCAGCTCGTCGGAGAACTTCTCCGCCCAACGCAGCACCGGCCCCTGTGCCCATGCACCTGCCAGGTGGGTAACCTTGTGGCGCCCCTCGATGCGGTCGGGATACTCCAGCCCGGCGATCTCCTCCCGAATCCCCGCGAAGAACTGCGTGACGAAAGCCGCCGTCGGATCCTTGTGCCGCAGCGCATAGTCGCTCACAGTGTGTCCCAGCCCTCGCAGCTGATCGGCAACACGGCATACTGCCCGGACATGGTCGCGGTGTGGTGGGGTCAGTGGCGTTGCCGGTTGGAGGTTTACGCCAATCCTTAATGACGCCACCTCAGATTCGGTGGCTTCGGAGCCAGATAGGGCGTCAAAAAGAAGGGCGCAGTCGCGTGCAGTACGGGCGATGGGGCCAGCAGTGCCGAGGCGGCACCACAGTTCACCGGGGAGAGTACCGCGGGCGGGTTTGAGGCCAAAGAGACCGCAATGGGCCGAGGGGATGCGGATAGAACCGCCGCCGTCGCCACCAACGGCGAAGGGCACCCATCCAGCGGCAACGGCCGCCGCGGAGCCTCCGGAAGAGCCGGCAGGGGTGAAGCGCGGGTTGTGCGGGTTGCGGGTGATACCGCGAGCCTCCGACTCGGTGAAAGGGAAAGCGCCAAAGGCAGGCATAGTGGTTTTGCCCAGGATGATCGCACCGCTGGCACGGAGTCGGCGGACGATCTCGTCGTCGGAGGCCGCGGGCGTGGGGTTGGCATTGGTGCCGTAGGTCGTGGGCACCCCGCGGACATCAACTTCTTCCTTAATGAGCACCGGCACGCCATGCAGCGGTGCGCCACTGACTAGAGCTCAGCAATGGTCGCCTTCAGGTTCTCGCCAACACGCTTGCCGGAGTGGATGCAGCCACCGAGGAAGGTGCCTTCAAGGGCATTCTTGCCATGCATACCGCCGCCACCGAAACCGGCGACCTCGCCTGCGGCATAGAGGCCAGGCAGCACCGATCCATCAGAGCGCAAGCACCGTCCGGAAAGATCGGTCTCGATGCCGCCGAGGGTCTTGCGGGTCAGGATGTGCAACTTGACGGCGATAAGCGGCCCCTTCGACTCGTCGAGTAGGCGGTGCGGCGCGGCACAGCGGACAATCTTGTCGCCGAGGTATCCGCGGGCAGTGCGGATGTAGTTGATTTGCGCGTCCTTGCTGAAGTTATTGTCGATCTGCGAGTCACGATCTTCGATGATGCGGCGCAGATCGTGTACGTCAAGGGCGGGTGCATCGCCATCGGCGATGGCGTTCATGCCCTCGACCAGGGAACCGAGGTCGTCGGCGACCACCCAGTCCTCGCCGTGGTCCATAAAGGCCTTGACCGCGGGGTGCGTGCCGGGGCCTACCTTGGACAGCAGGTTCTTGACCTTCTTGATGGTCAGATCTGGGTTCTGCTCGGAGCCGGAGAAAATGAATTCCTTGTCGGCGATCGTCTTGTTGAGGATGAACCAAGAGTAGCTATGGCCCGTGGTGCCGATGTGCTTCATGGTGGAGATTGTGTCGCCACCCGGGATGAGGTTAGAGGGGAATCGCTTGCCGGTCGCGTCAATCCACAGCGAGGACGGGCCAGGGATGATGCGAATGCCATGGCCAGGCCAGATGGAGTTCCAGTTCTTCATTCCCTCGGTGTACGCCCACATACGGTCAGTGTTCACCAGGTTCGCACCGGCATTGTTGGAGATTTGAATCATGCGGCCGTCTACGTGGGCGGGCACGCCGGTAACCATGTCATTCGGCACCGGCCCCCACTGGTCGGTCGGCCAAGCGCGGCGTACGAGATCCAGGTTGCCGCCGATTCCTCCGGAGGTCACGACCACCGCACGTGCGCGCAGCTCAAATTCGCCAACGGTGTTTCTCGATGACGCCACGCCGCGGTCCAAATCGCTCGGTTCCAGCACGCTGCCGCGCACGCCGACGACGGCGCCATTTTCTAGGATGAGTTCGTCGACCTGGTGGCGGAAGCGGAACTCGACCTTGCCCTCAGCCTCGGCGGCCTCAATGGGCTCGCGGAAAACGCGAACGACCTCAGGGCCAGTACCCCAGGTGAGGTGGAAACGCGGTACGGAGTTACCGTGGCCACTTGCGTCGCCGGAGCCGCGCTCGGCCCAACCGACGGTGGGAAGAACGTTGAGACCGAGAGCCTTGAGGTAGTCGCGCTTTTCCGTCGCGGCGAAGCGGACATATTCCCTACCCCAACGGCGGGGCCAGTAGTCGTTGTTGGAATCGTCGTACTGCGCTGAGTTCTCCCAGTCGCGCCACGCCAACTCCTCGGAGTCCTTTACGCCCATCAGTTTCTGTTCCGGGCTGCTCACGTAGAACAGGCCACCCAGCGACCAAAAAGCTTGTCCGCCCAGGTTGTTACGGTTTTCCTGATCCAGGATCAGGACCTTCAGCCCCGACTTCTGCGCCTCATAGGCAGCGACAAGGCCGGCTAGACCGGCGCCGACGATGATGACATCGGGGTTGGTGGGAGTAGTCACAGGAGGGATCCTCTCGAAGGTCAAACACGAATAGTTATTATTACGCTAAAACTATCCGGTGATCTCCGGAGGGAAAATCGGAAAACTACTTCGGTGCGAAAACAAATTGGACGCAGCCGATATCCCCAGTGGTTGCCAGAGCCTCATGCAGCGCCAGCTGGTAATCCCAGAGCCTGCGGAAGACTGGGTCGAAGCCCGCTGCGGCGGCTTGGCGTTCGCGGGAGAGGAAGTTCGCGCGCCACAGTGGCAAGGTCGCACGTAGGTGGCCGCTCAGGTTGTTCTCTGCAACAACGGTAAGTTGAGTGTGCTCGGCGGTGACTTCGCGCACTTGCTGGGCTGTGGGGTACTCCAGGGCAGGCCATACGTATGCGCGCATGACATCTAGGGATTCCTTGGCAGTCTCGCGGAGCTCGTCGGTGGCGACGATTGACTGGATTACTGCCAGACCATCGTCGGACAGCATGCGATCCACTGCCTTCAGGTAGTGGCTGAGGCCACCCAGCCCCAAAGTCTCCATGCGCTCAACAGAGAAAATGGCCTCGTAGCGCCCCGACCATTGTCGGGGGGAAGGTACTGGACCGGCGATAACCTCCACATTCACCGCACCCCCTACCCCGGCGGCCCGCACACGGGCATGCACAGCATCGGCGTGGTCTTCGTCGCTGGTCAGCACATCCACACGTGCGCCGCGCTGAGCAGCCTGTACTGCCAGTTGGCCTCCGGAGGACGGCATTTCCAATACGCGGTCGCCTGGGCCGACTTCGGCCTCGTCGAGCATGGTGGTGATACGACGCCGCTGGGCGTCGTCGAGATCCTGGCGATCTACATCATCGGGGTCGCCGAACCAGGTGAAATCGATCCCGTGGTCGTGGGCGCTTGTACGCGAGGCGCTGCTGAACTGCGCTGCACCAGTTGCCCGGGTAGCGCCCGTATAAAGCTCAACGAGCGCCTCGGGCAATTCGCCCGGTACGGGACCGCGGCGCCTGGGCGTGCGGCGAGCGAGGAACTCTCCTATTTTGCCCTCGAAGGGCTGATCCAGCAGTGCCCCCAGCACCTCCGGCAGAGGCTCAGCCGTCCATTCGCCGGCCATGTACCCCTCCGCTAGACCGAGCCACCCCTCCGCGACCATCCGATCGATCACCTGGCCGTCTCGAACGACCATGTGCGGCACCGTGCCGGCGTCCAGAGAAATACCCTGAGAGGAAAGCAGCGCTTCCAAGCGCGAGGTAACAGCCTCGGCGCGGCGGCCCATAAAGCGTGCCTGTGGAGTGGCCACGAGGTGCGGCCAGCGCTCCTCATCGATGTACGGAGACGTCATCCTGCCTTCCTTTAACACTGCAACTCCCCCCGAAGTTACTAGGAAAACAACTTCTTGCTCTCGAGGCGCAACCGAAATGGGTTGAATTTTTCTTAACCCGGGGGCTCTCGGTGTGAAGGCCAAGCCTGAACCAATTAAGATGGTGCCGGATTACAACCATATTTGAGGAGAAGCAACTACATGACCAGCGCATCTAACCGCCACCACGTCGTAATCATCGGCGCGGGGTTCGGCGGCCTCTTTGCGGCTAAGAAGTTTAAGAACGAAAACGTCAAGGTCACCATCGTCGACCGGACGAATCACCACCTGTTCCAGCCGCTGCTGTACCAGGTTGCAACCGGCATCCTCTCCGAAGGCGAGATCGCGCCCTCCATTCGCCAGATCCTGGCTGACCAGGACAATGTCCGTGTGGTCAAGGGCGAGGTTCGCAACGTCGACATCAACGAGCAGACCGTTACCGCCGATCTGGGTGGCATGGATGCCGTGTTGAAGTACGATTCCCTGATCCTCGCGGCGGGCGCTGGCCAGTCCTACTTCGGCAATGAGCAGTTTGCCGAGTTCGCGCCGGGCATGAAGTCCGTGGACGACGCACTGGAAATTCGTGCCCGCGTGACCGGTGCTTTCGAGCGCGCCGAGATCACCACCGACCCGGAGGCGCGCAAGCGTCTGCTGACTTTCGTTGTTGTCGGTGCTGGCCCGACTGGTGTGGAGCTGGCCGGTCAGCTGGCCGAGATGTCCCACCGCACCCTGCGCGACGAGTTCCGCGAGATCGACACCGAGGACACCCGGATTCTGCTGATCGACGGTGGCTCGCAGGTGCTGGCGCCGTTTGGCAAGCGCCTGGGTCGCAAGGCCGCCCGCCGCCTGGAAGATCTGGGCGTAGAGATCATCCTCAACTCCCTGGTGACCGATGTCTCCAAGGAAGGCGTGCGCTACAAGGACATGAAGACCGAAGAAGAGTACTTCATCCCCTCCTACGCCAAGATCTGGTCCGCCGGTGTGGCCGCCTCCCCACTGGGCAAGCACGTTGCCGAGCAGGCAGGTATCGAGGTCGACCGTGCGGGTCGCGTGCCGGTAAACGATGACCTGACCCTGGGCGATTACCACAACATCTTCATCGTGGGCGACATGATGAGCAAGGACCGCCTGCCGGGCGTAGCTCAGGTCGCCATGCAGGGTGGCCAGTACGCCGCTACCACCATCCTGGACGAGGTCAACAACGGCACTTCCCACGAGGGTCGCGTGCCGTTCAACTACTTCGACAAGGGCTCCATGGCCATCGTTTCCCGCTTCAACGCGGTGGTGAAGATGAACAAGGCCGAGGTTTCCGGCTTCATGGGCTGGGTCATGTGGCTGGTTCTGCACCTGCTGTACATGGTTGGCTTCCGCAACCGTGCAGTCGCTGCATTCAGCTGGGGTCTTAACTCCGTGTCCCGCCGCCGCTGGCAGTTGGTAGCTACCCGCCAGCAGCTGCACGCACGCAACGCACTGCGCAAGCTGCGCGAATTGGAGGACAAGGAAGGCACGCGCTCCATCGAGGTGCGCGACAACCTGCGCTTCGGCGAGGGTCGCGATACCCGCGCGGTCTCTGACTAAGCCTTCGGCATATCCGGCACAACCTGCGTCTTGAGGAAAGTCAAGGCGCAGCATTTGCCGGTTTTTTCATTTATGTGCTCGATGCGGAAAAGGTGCGTGGTGCGCCCGGTATGCTCTGCTTCCGCGGTTGAGACAATGACGTCGCCTTTTACCGACGGACGCAGAAAGTGCGTCTGATTCGAAGTTCCGACCACGGCCGGTCCGGCACCAGCGGCGACGAAGCTGGCCATAGAGCCGGCGGTCTCCCCCAGGCTCGCGTAAACACCACCGTTCGTCACTCCCCACGGCTGCAGGTGATCCTCGGTGACTTCGAGTGCCAGCTGCAGCTTCTTCGGACCAATGGCGCGGTATTGCACACCTAGGGTGCGGTCAAGCGTCGGATGCTTCTGGAGCAGCTCGTTGAGGGTAGAAATCTCCTCGCCGGTGAGTTCCCGCTCGGTGGCTACGCGACTTAGTTCAATGAAAATATTGGACATGCGCCTAAGCCTAACCAACTCTTCGCCCTGTAAGATGTAAAACCATGACTACTGCTGAAGGAACCGCCCAGATTGGCGTTGTTGGCCTGGCCGTCATGGGGTCCAACATCGCCCGGAACTTTGCCAATAACGGTCACACCGTGGCCGTCTACAACCGCACCACCGCGAAGACCGAGAAGTTCATGGAGGACTTCGGTGAGACCGGCAACTTCGTTCCCTCGGAGACGATCGCCGATTTCGTTAAGTCGCTGGAGCGGCCACGTCGCGCGCTCATTATGGTGCAGGCAGGTGCTGGTACGGACGCCGTCATCTCCCAGCTCGCTGAGGAAATGGACGAGGGCGACATCATCATCGACGGCGGTAATGCGCTGTACACCGACACGATCCGCCGTGAAGCGGAGATGTCCGAGCGTGGACTGAACTTTGTTGGCGCAGGCATCTCCGGTGGCGAGGAAGGCGCCCTGAATGGGCCGGCTATTATGCCCGGTGGCCCGGCGGAATCCTGGGAGGCTCTGGGCCCGCTGCTGGAGTCCGTAGCTGCGAAGGTCGATGGCACCCCGTGTGTGACGCACATTGGTCCGGATGGCGCCGGCCACTTTGTGAAGATGGTTCACAATGGCATCGAGTACGCCGATATGCAGGTCATTGGCGAGGCTTATCAGCTGCTGCGCTACGGCGCGGGTATGGAGCCGGCGGAGATCGCAGAGGTTTTCAAGAATTGGAACGAGGGCGACCTCGACTCCTATCTGATCGAAATCACCGCCGAGGTGCTCTCCCAGGTGGATGAGAAGACCGGCAAGCCACTGATCGATGTCATTGTCGATTCAGCAGGCCAGAAGGGCACCGGCCGCTGGACGGTAAAGGCTGCTCTGGATCTGGGCATCCCCACCACCGGCATCGGCGAGGCCGTTTTCGCCCGTGCTCTGTCCGGCGCTCGCGAGCAGCGCGACGCCACTATCGGCAACCTGCCTGCTGGCGAGCTCAGCACTCTGGATGTTCCGAAGGAAGAGTTCATTGAGGATGTCCGCCGCGCACTCTATGCCTCCAAGCTGGTGGCCTACGCGCAGGGCTTCGACGAGATCAAGGCTGGCTCCGAAGAGCACAAGTGGGGCGTGGATCCCCGCGACCTCGCCACCATCTGGCGTGGTGGCTGCATCATCCGCGCGAAGTTCCTCAACCGCATCCGCGAGGCCTACGATGCCAACCCGGAGCTACCCTCCCTGCTGCTGGATCCTTACTTCAAGGGCGAACTGGGCGGTTTGATTGATTCCTGGCGACGCGTAGTCATCCTGGCTACCCAGCTGGGCCTCCCGGTACCGGTATTCGCATCCTCCCTGTCTTACTACGATTCCCTGCGTGCCGAGCGTCTTCCGGCGGCACTGATCCAGGGCCAGCGTGATTTCTTCGGCGCGCACACCTACCGCCGTACTGACCGCGAGGGATCTTTCCACACCCTGTGGTCCGGAGATCGCAGCGAGGTCGAGGCGTAATTGTCCCGATCAGAGTTCGGAAAGCTTGGGCTGGATGACTGCATCACCAAGGAGCTTTCCGCCGAGGGGATAACTAAGCCCTTCCCTATCCAGGCTGCGGCCATCCCCGCGGCCGTCGAGGGGCGGGACGTGCTAGGCCGCGGACCGACGGGTTCCGGCAAAACATTCACGTTCGGGCTGCCGATGATTCAGCTTCTGAGGCGGGGGGCGTCGCGACCCAAAAAGCCCCGTGGTGTGGTGCTCGTGCCGACCAGAGAGTTGGCGACACAGGTGCGTTCGCGGCTGGATCCGATTGCGAACGCAGCAGGTCAGCGTCTGCTGGAAGTTGTCGGCGGGGTGAAGATTCAGCGGAATATCACTGCTCTGGCGAGACCCGTGGACATCCTCGTGGCGACGCCGGGGCGCGCACTGGATCTGCTGCGGCAGGGCATGCTGGACTTTAGCGACGTGAAGGTCGTCGCTATCGACGAAGCCGACCAGATGGCCGACATGGGCTTTCTCCCCCAGGTGACTAAGCTTCTGGATGACATGCCGAAGAACGCTCAGCACCTGCTGTTTTCCGCCACCTTGGATGGCGATGTACAGGTGCTGGTGGATAAGTACATGCGGGATCCGGTGACCCACTCCACGGGTGAAGCAACCGCCAGCGTGGACACGATGCGGCACCTGCTGGGGGTGGTGAATAGCCGTGAAGAGCGAAACGAGCTGGTCATCGCAATTGGAAAAATGCGCAAGCGAACAGTAATGTTCATGCGCACGAAGTATGCGGTAGACCGACAGGTTAAGAAGCTAGTGCGGGCAGGTGTCCCCGCCGTGGGCATTCATGGCAACAAGGGACAGAACACACGTCAAAATGCGTTGAACCAGTTCACGCAAGGCGAAAATTCCGTACTGGTCGCCACAGACATCGCTGCCCGGGGTATCGATGTCAAAGACGTGGAGCTGGTCGTGCATATCGACCCGCCCGCCGAACACAAGGCATATGTGCATCGCGCTGGACGCACCGCGCGCGCCGGAGCCAGTGGCACGGTCGTGACGCTTACGTTCGCAGAGGATCAACGTGCAACCGAGAAGATGATGGCCAAGGCCGGTGTACACCCGACCGTACTGTCGGGTTCCAAGTTGGTTGCCAATTTGAAGAATAGTTAGGAGTCGAAGAACACCCGTGGAAATTCTGCTTTCCGTCGTGGGGCTGATTCTCTTTGTGCTGCTCACAGGCCTTACTGGCGTGTTTGTTGCCGTGGAGTTCGCCATGACGGGTCTGGAGCGATCCACCATTGACGAGCATGCCCGCACCAAGGGCGATGGCACCGCGAAGTTGGTGCAAAAGGCGCATGGGCAGCTCTCCTTCCTGCTGTCGGGCGCACAGCTCGGCATTACAATCACAACCCTGGCCACCGGTTATCTGGCCGAGCCGATTTTGGCGAAGTTCTTTAATCCGTTGCTGGAGCTCGTGGGGCTTAGCGAAGCAGCGGCCATGCCCATTGCACTGGTCCTGTCGCTAATCGTGGCGACAGTGCTGTCCATGGTGTTCGGCGAACTTGTGCCGAAGAATCTGGCCATTACTAACCCGCTCGACGCAGCACGTGCGACTGTCCGCCCGGTCTGGGTGTTCAACGTAGCGCTGAAGTGGTTTATCAACGGGATGAATAAGCTGGCCAACGCGATTGTGCGGAAGCTGGGAATTGAGCCGGCGGACGAGTTGGCGTCGGCACGATCGGCCGAAGAACTCTCGGCGCTGGTGCGGCACTCGACGGGCAACGGCGGGTTCACCGAGCAGAAAGCGCGAATCCTGGATCTTTCGCTGAAATTTAGCGACGCCACCGCAGAGGATATTATGACGCCTCGGTCGACCGTCGAATCTCTGACCGTGGAAGACACTGCGCAGGATCTCATCGAGCTGGCGCTCGAGACCGGACACTCGCGCTTCCCCGTGACGCGCGGTGATCTGGATGAAACGGCGGGCGTTGTCCATGTGAAGGACGCGCTAACTATCCCCCACGCTGTCCGCCGGACTACCACTCTGAACCAGCTAATGAAGTCCGTGCCCTCCGTGCCGGATTCCTTAAGCGGCGATGACGTGCTGAACCGGGTGCGAGCCGCGGGGTCGCAGTTGGTGATGGTTGTCGACGAGTACGGCGGCACTGCCGGCATCGTGACGATTGAAGATGTCGTGGAGGAGATCCTCGGCGAAGTGTGGGACGAGCACGACGACGTGGAAGAGGACAAGGAAGTCCGCAAGAGCGGCGCCAGCTGGGAAGTTTCCGGACTGGTGCGCACGGATGAGCTACCGGACGCGGTGGGCTACACCGCCCCAGAAGGCGACTATGACACGCTGGGCGGCCTAATTATGGCCACACTGGGTCGAATCCCGAAGGAGGGCGATGAGGTTCTGCTGCCGGTCGGCAACCATGAACTTCTGGAGGGATTTGAAACTGGCATGACCGGACGTTGGCGAGCGACCGTCAAGGAAATGGACAACCGCCGCGTGGACAAGGTTTTGCTGCGCCCGTTGAAGAAAGAGGAGGTTTAAGTGATGGGTGATATCTGGGCTATCGTCCTTGCAATCTTCCTGCTGGCACTCAACGGCTACTTTGTGGCGGTGGAGTTCTCTCTGATTTCCTCGCGAAAAGATCGCCTGGAATCGATGATCGCCGCCGGAAACAAGCGTGCTAAGCGCGTTCAATACGCCACGGAACACCTGTCGATCATGCTCGCGGGTGCGCAGTTTGGCATCACCATCGCCTCGCTGCTGCTCGGTAAGGTCGGCGAGCCAGCGATCGCGCACCTGATCGAAGCGCCATTCGAGGCACTGGGAATGCCCGCAGAGCTGCTACACCCGGTGGGCTTTACCATCTCCCTGCTGTTGGTGACGATGCTGCACATCATTCTCGGTGAAATGGTGCCGAAGAATATTGCTCTGGCTGGGCCAGAAACAGTGGCAACATTTGTGGTGCCGCTGCACCTGCTGTTCGTGAAGGTGACGAACCCCATCATGCAGCTGCTGAACTGGATCGCGCGCAAGACGTTGAAGCTGGTGGGTGTGGAGCAGAAGGACGAGCTGGATTCCACGGTCTCCCCTTCCGAACTGGCAAGTATGATCCAGGATTCCCGCTCTGAGGGGCTTATCGCACCGGAGGAAGCGAACCGCCTCAACAAGGCGCTGGGTTCTTCCCGCCGTACGCTAGACGAAGTGTTGATCCCCTTCGGCGATGTGCACTGCATCCCCCAGGATGGCCCGCGGATGAAGGTAGCCGCCGTGGAGAAGGCAGTGCAGGAGACGGGCTACTCTCGCTTCCCCGTTAGTGATGCGGCCGGCAAGTGGATTGGGTATGTGCACGTCAAGGATGTGCTGGACAACCTGGTAGAGCCCGACGGGCAGCTGGATACGACGGATATTCGCCCGCTGCTGGAGGTCAAGGCTGGTTCGAACTTCGATGTTGCGATGCGCAATATGCGTCGTACCTCGAGCCACATTGCCGCGGTAGTAGATGCAAATGGGCAGATCATTGGCATGATCACCCTGGAGGACATCATCGAGGAACTCGTCGGTACCGTTCGCGACTGGACCCATGACTGAGGTTCTGCACGACTGGCGCGAAAGGCAGGCGGCCCATAGGGAGCGTGTGCAGCGCCTCACCGAGGGGCACCGCCGGCGCCGCGCAGAGGGTGAAAGGCACCCGGTGTGGGACTTTATGTTCAGCTACTACCCCACTACCCCTGGGAAGCTAAGCCACTGGCATCCGGGCGTCAATAAGGCCGTGGTGTGGGATGGTGGCGACGACTTGCCACAGTACAAAGACCACTATGTACGCCAAGGTGATGTGTGGATCCTGGATGTGGAGCGGTACATGGCAGCCAGGGGTAAGACGGTGCGTTATATCGCGCGGCTGTTGGATGCGACGTACCGGCACCCGCCAGTGCTGGGGTGCTTTGGACTGCACGAATGGGCGATGGTGTACAAGGATGCGCCGCGCCACCCCGAGCCGCTGCGTTTGGGAGCCCGGGGTACGGACGAGGTTGTAGAGAAGTCGCAGTTGAAGTGCACGCACTTTGACGCTTATCGCTTTTTTACCGACGCCGCCGCGCCGCGCAACGCCCACACCCCCACCCGCGACTCACAGCCTCAGTTGGAGCAGCCGGGCTGCCTACACGCCACGATGGATCTGTATAAGTGGGCTACGAAGTTGGGGCCGCTGGTTCCCGGCGAGTTGTGGCTGGACTGCTTCGAGCTGGCCTGTGATGTGCGTCGGCTGGATATGGAGGCTTCACCCTATGACCTGCGGGAATGGGGTTTTGAGCCGGTGCGGATCGAGACTCCGGCGGGGCGAGCCGAGTATGTCCAGCGGCAAAAGGGGCTAATGGGTCGCGGGCAAGAGATCCGCAAGCAGCTGCTGGCCTACACTGGATAGAAAACTACTGGGAGGACTCGATCGTGGCACGACATGCAACTGGAAAGCAGAACTATCATGTTGCTGGATGGGTCTGGGGTGCCCTGGTGGCCGTGATTCTGGTTGTGGCGCTGGTTGCTGGTTGGATCATGCTGGCTCGAAACAACCAGGATCAGCTCTCAGCACCGGAGTGCCCACAGGGGGATTTTGTGGTGAAAATCTGGGCCGAGAATACGGCGGAGCTACAGGATAAGGTGCGCCAGTTCAATGACGCGAACGAAGTGGAACTGGACCACTGCCTGAAGGCGGAGGCTGTGCAAAAGCCGGATGCGGAGGCTATTGCGGCGTATAAGGCGTGGGGTGAGGGTGGTATGCCAGGTGCTCCGTTGTGGAAGCCGACTGATCGGAGCAAGGCCGAGGAGGCGCTGGCGGTCTCCAAGGTAGAGAGCGGAGAAGAGAAGAATGACGTGCTGGCTCCGCAGCTGCGGGACCAGTCGCTGCCCGAGTTGGATCAGCGGGCGCGTGGAGCTTTCTTGAGGATTCTTTAGGCCATACGGCGACGGCGGCGCTCGGCCAGCTCGTCGATGGCGGCATCCTGAACAACCTTCTCCGAGGGGAAGGAGGTGATGGTGCCGGTGAGTTCCTTCATCAGACCCGGGACTGCGATGCCGAATACGCCCTGGCCACCGTTGAGGAGGTCGATGACTTCTTCAGAGGAGCGACACTCGTAGACGGTGTGGCCGTCGGATACGAGAGTAATGCCAGCGAGGTCGTCGACGCCCAGGTTTTCCAGTTTCTCGACAGCCTTGCGGATGTTTTGCAGGGAGATGCCGGTGTCCAGCAGGCCCTTCACGATCTTGAGAACCAGGATGTCTCGGAAGGAGTACAGGCGCTGAGAGCCGGAGCCTGCGGCGTTGCGGACGCTGGGCTGGACGAGCTTGGTGCGCGCCCAGTAATCGAGTTGGCGGTAAGTGATGCCAGCTACCTGGCAGGCGATCGGCACACGGTAGCCAACCTCATCGTCGGGGCCATGGACGTCGAAAAGGGCATCCTGCATTGAAAGACTCCTGGTGTAATTTCAATTCTCTTCTAAAGATTAGACCGGTTCGCGGCACAGTCAACCGCTAGCCGGATATTACTTTAACACGAGTCACAAAATTCACACGTGTAACAACACGCGTGTCATTCTTTCAACCAGTCGTCCAGATCGCTCGACAGTCCCAGGCCTTCCCACATCTCTTGAAAATCGGAATCTGCGTTGTCGCTAGCGCTGAAGCCCATCTCCTGTGGATCCCAGTCCAAAAGGAAGTCCACTTGGTCGCCGTCCTCATCGACTTTCTTGAGCTTCGCTTCCAATTCTTCAACCCAAGCGGGATTCACACGGATCAGTGCATTTTCTACGCCTGGCGCAACCCGCACGTCGAAGAGCACACCTGCATGCCACAGCGGCTCCAGAATCGAGGGGCGCACGTCGATGAAACGTTCAGACTCCCCTGCCTCGAGCACCAAACCGGCGGTCATTTGCCCTCGGGAGTTGGTGGCGATTCGAGCGAACCACGGGTCACGCGCTTCGTCGTTCTTTAGGATGCTTGCCAGAACTTCCGCATCCGAGGGGCGCCCGCCCAGATCCACGGTGGGTTGAACCCAAATCGGCAGGATGTGTGTGCGTTCGGGCGTCATAAAAATAAGGCAATCGGCCACCGGCTCGCCGCACCCAAGGGCGCTGGCGACCGCGCGGCCGAGAAAGACGACTTCGGTACCTTTATCCAAGGTTGCCCTTCACCAGTGCGGTATTCAGAGAAATGATCAACGCGGACATCTCGCGGGCGGTTTCTGCGGAACGCTGCTGCGCGTTCTCATCGCGGCCATGTGCCAGCGGCTCGGCGATGCGGGAAACCATGTCGTACTGACGGTTCGCAATGGTCAGGAGCGACTTCAGGTGGCGATTATCCAGGCCGTGGTCAGTGAGGCTCTGGGCAATCTGCACGATCTCAACATCGTCGACCGAGTAGAAACCAGCCGGGTCAGCGGTGATCAACCCCATACGGATGAGCGCCCCGGTGAAGGAGTCCTGCACACCTGCACGCGCCGTCACATCAGCACGAGTTAGGCGACGAGACTGGGCACCGCGCATCTGCTCCGGAGAAATAGCACCGGGGGCGGACTTGCGCGCAGCGGTCACGGGGGTGACCTTGCCGGAGTCCATGGCCTCCAGGCGCTCGCGAATAACCTTCAATGGCAGGTAATTATCCCGCTGAAGGGTCAAGATATAACGCAGCCTCGAAATGTCCTCCGGCGAAAAGCGCCGGTAGCCGCTCTGGGAACGACGCGGGCTCACCAGCCCCTCGGACTCCAGGAAACGGATCTTCGATACCGTAACATCCGGGAAATCCGGCTTCAGCTGCTTCAGCACGTCGCCGATAGACGACGTCGGCAGGACTTTACCGGCTGGCGAGGTGGAAGGGACTGGAGCGCTAGCGTGGCTTCTCTGTGCGCTCACTGTTCCTTAGGCTTCCTTCGAACCGTTCAGGAACACCAGGCGGAACTTGCCGATCTGGATCTCATCGCCATTGGAGAGAACGGCAGAGTTCTTCGGCTCGCGGTTAACGTAGGTGCCGTTCAGGGATCCGACGTCTACGACCTCGTACTGATCGCCATTGCGACGGAACTCAGCGTGGCGACGGGAAACAGTAACGTCGTCGAGGAAGATATCGCTATCGGGGTGACGGCCAGCAGCGGTCGTCTCCTGATCTAGCAGGAATCGGGAGCCGGCATTCGGACCGCGCTTCACAACCAGCAGCGCGGAGCCCTCAGGAAGACCCTCGACACCGGCAGGAGAGGCATCGTGCTGGGAGCCAGACTCCATCTCCTTCAGAAGGTCTGCGCGGAAGACTGACGTGGTCTCGACAGATGCCTCTGGCACTCCGGTGTTATCGCTCATAGCTTTCAAGTCCTCTCATTCGAACTAATTGGTTCGGCTCTAACAATACGTCTAACAATACCCTAAAGCAGTTAGCGGAACATCTGAACGATAGACCCCATTACAGACCCCCCGGAGGAGGACAGCGGGTTATCGTTCACCATGTATGTCCATGTTGCGCTGGGCTTATGCAGCCCCATTTCGCCTAGCTGGGCGCCTTCAGAGGTGATCTCTACCTCGTCAAACGTCTCCCGAGCCTTGTTGACGGCACGTTCAGCCAACTCACCGAATGCGGCGATGGACATACGGTGGAACTCGTCGATCGGCGATTCGCGGGCAATGGCGCGCAGGTGAATCGACTCGCGTACATCATCCAGGTAAGCCAGGTGCTCCGACCATTCGTTATCCAAGTGGAAGAGCATAATTTCGCGGGCGGCCTGCTCCAGAGTTTCCTCGGAGAGTCCTTGCTTCTTCAGCTCCGCAGCACGCTCAACGTTGTGGTAGCTGAGATCATCCCAGGCAGCGCCTGTGTCCAGCAAAGTGTCGCGGCGATCATTCACGATGTCGCGCTGGTCCTTAATGAGCTTGTTGTACTTCCACGTAGTTGCGTGGATGTCGAGCATCTGTCCTTCAGTAACGCGCTGACAGTGATCCACGAACTGCTGAACCTTCTTCTGTGGCAACAGGCCGTCATCCTCGGGCTGCGCCTGCAGCTCCTCCCCTGCGCCACCGATAGCCACCACGTCGTCTTCAAGGGAGACGAAGAAAACCGAACTACCCGGGTCACCCTGGCGTCCCGCGCGGCCTCGCAGCTGGTTATCCAGGCGCTGGGAGCGGAAACGCCCCACGCCTACGACATGCAGGCCACCGGTTTCTACGACCTCTTCGCGCTCAGCTTCGTCTGTACCGCCCAGCTTGATATCCGTACCGCGGCCAGCCATCTGGGTAGAGACGGTCACGCGACCCGGGCGGCCGGCTTCAGCGACGACAGCCGCTTCCGCCTCGTGGTTCTTCGCGTTCAGCACCGAGCACTCCACGCCCGCGGAGAGGAGTGCCTCAGCCAGCTGCTCGGACTCCGCAACGTCCTGGGTGCCCACCAGCTGCGGCTGACCAGTCTTTTGCACCTCGATGATGTGCTTGACCACGGCATCGTCGCGCTCGGCTGCGGAGACATACACCCGGTCAGCCTCGTCGAAGCGAATGTTCGGCACATTCGGCTCGATGACGGAGACCTGCAGGTTATAGAACTGGCGCAGCTGGTCGCCAGCGGCCAGTGCGGTGCCGGTCATGCCACATACTTCGGGGTACATGCCGACCAAAGCCTGGATGGTTACCTGGTCGAGGATGCGACCACCATCGGTAACATCCAGGCCTTCCTTGGCCTCCACTGCTGCCTGCAGGCCATCGGGCCAACGCTGCAGCTCGGCCACGCGGCCGCGGGAGCCGTCAATAAGAGCTACCTTGCCGTCGCGCACAATGTAGTGCACGTCGCGGATCAAGAGGTGTTCGGCGTGCAGGGCAACGTTCACCTGCACCAACAGCTCGCCCTCATCCTCATAGAGGGAATCTACGTCAAGCTCCTTCTCCACGAACTCCGCACCCTCATCGGTGAGGAAGACATTGCGGTGATCCTCGGAGACATGGAAGTGCTTGTCTTCCTCCATCCGCTTGACCAGATCAGTAATGCGGCCAGCGGGGGCGGGCCCGGGCTCGGAACCGGCGAGAACCAGCGGTACAAGAGCTTCGTCCACCATTACCGAATCGGCCTCATCGATGACGGCCACGTCCGCAGGGCTACGCACCTGGTCGGTACGGCGGGTAATGAGCTGATCACGCAGCACGTCGAAGCCCAGCTCGTTGATGGCACCGAAAATAACGTCACGCGAGTAGATCTCGCGGCGCTGATCCGCAGAGAGCTCCTCGTTAATCGCACCATGGGTGAGTCCGAAGAATTCGAACATCGGCCCCATCCAGTCGTTATCGCGGCCAGCCAAGTAGCTGTTGACCGTGATGACGTGCACGCGCTTGCCCTGCAGCGCAAAGCCTACGGCGGCCATCGCGCCGGCAAGGGTCTTACCCTCACCGGTGGCCATCTCCACCACATCGCCGTGCAGCAGGCGGTAGGTGCCCTGCATCTGCACGTCGAAAGGCTCCATGTCCAACGTGCGCGTAGCCACTTCACGCAGGATTCCGAGCAGCGCGGAAGCGTCTTCTACCTGCCCACCGAAGTGGTGGCCATCCTCGCTAGTGGATTGTTTGGTGACCACGTCCGAGGCGGCGTCACGAAGCTCAGCATCGCTAAGCCCCGAATAGCGCGACGAGTGGGCCTGAGCGACCACGGCCCGGCTCTTCTTCTGATTCTTCTTCGGGGAAGATCCCATTGCCTTCCAGAACCAGTCAAATGCCATGTGTGTGCCCTTCGAGTGTGAGATGTAAAAATGTACTGACCACGTTAACCGACTAATGGCAAGAGGCGATCCATGACCCGCACGATTCGCTCCGTTCACGTGACAATTCCCACTGAAAATGGCTGGCAGTTGGCGGGAACGGTGGATATGCCACGGGATGTGGCGATGGAAGAAGCGCCGCGCCGGGCGGTCGTCGCGCACTGCTTTACGTGTACGCGCGGGGCAATTGGGGTGACGCGCATATCCAAGGCACTGGCGCGGGCGGGGTATGCGAGCCTGCGATTCGACTTTGCGGGGTTGGGTGATTCGGAGGGGCGGTTCGAGGAGACGACGCTGGCGACGAACGTGTCCGATGTACAGGCTGCGGCAGCGTGGTTTGGCGGACCGGAGCTTCTAGTGGGGCATTCGCTGGGTGGCACGGCGGTGCAGCGTGCTGCGGCAGACGTTGCCTCGGTGGAAAGCATTGTGACCGTAGGCACCCCATTTGAGCTGCGGGATACCGCGAAGCGGGCGCCGGAGATCATGCACATGTTTAAGCGCCAGCGGGAGCTTTCCCTGGGGCAGGCGCTGCTGGATGAGCTCGCCACGGCCGATTCTGCCGATACCGTTGCCGCTGTTTCTTCTAGTGACGCCACGTCTCTGGTGCTGCACTCCCCCGATGATCTGGTAGTTCCAGTGGCAGAGGCGCATGCGATGCGGGAGGCTTTGCCGAAACCGGATTGGGTGGCGTTGGAGGGCATGGATCACCTGCTTTTGCAAAGAGGATCCGGGCAGCGTGTAGGCGAATTCATCGCAGCATGGGAGAGCTTGCGCCTACAGTAGGGGCATGGCTGAAGAAAAACTGACTTTTATTCCGACCGCCGACCTGGTGGACATCATTGGTAGCGACGTGCGCAGCTGCGATACGCAGTTCCGCGACCTGGGCGGTGTGGTGGAGTTCTGCGGAAAGATCACCACGGTGAAGTGCTTCCAGGACAACGCGCTGCTGAAGAAGGTGCTGCAGGAAGAGAACCCGGGTGGCGTGCTAGTGATCGACGGTGATGCGTCGATGCACACTGCGCTGGTGGGCGACATTATTGCTGGTCTGGGCAAGGATCACGGCTGGGCCGGAGTGGTGGTTAATGGGCCGATCCGCGATTCCAAGGTGATCGGCCAGATGGAGTTCGGCTGCAAGGCGCTGGGCACCAACCCGCGTAAGTCCACCAAGACCGGTGAGGGTGAGCGCGACGTGACGGTGAGCTTCGGCGGCGTGGACTTTGTCCCCGGCGAGTACATTTACTGCGATTCGGACGGCATTATTGTGAGCGACAAGGCCGTGCAGCCGGTATAAGCAGGGGATTTCATAACGGCGATGGGAGTGGGGTAACCTATCGCCGTTGCCCTTTTTTGAGGGCGACGGCGGACTGTGGCGCAGCTTGGTAGCGCACTACACTGGGGGTGTAGGGGTCGCAGGTTCAAATCCTGTCAGTCCGACCAAGCGCAGGTCAGAGGCTATTTTTGGTTTAGCTTTTGGCCTGTTTTTTCGTGTATCTCCCCTAGTCAGGGCATGTTTTTAGCAGTTGTTGCACGCGAAGCCGATTTTGTGCCTGAATCGGCTTTCAAGAGGGAGAAGTTGCACGTTTATGGCACGAAATTCTTGGGGCTCAGTACGAACATTGAAGAGCGGTAGAGTCCAAGCCCACTACACCGCACCGGACGGAAACAGGTACAAAGCAAACTCCACCTTCCCAGACCAGTTAGCCGCTTACGCATGGCTTGCCAGCGTAAGAAAACAGATCGACCTTGGCACCTGGGAACCCCCGGCGCAAGCCAGGGAATCTGAAGTACCTTCCGTGGGCGGAATGGTGGAACACTGGTTCGCACAAACCAAGGTTGACTTAAGAGATTCGTCTGTAGCCACGTACACAAACATTCTCAACCACAGGATCTTCAACCACCCCGAACTCACCTCCGTACCGGTAGATAAGCTCACTCCGCTAACGGTTGCGCGCTGGTGGAAGAAGATCAACGACGAAAACCCGGCAACGGTAGACCGGAACAAGCGAGCGTATTCAAAACTACGGGCAGCAATCGGCCTCGCGGTAGAGTACGGCATCATCCCCTACAACCCTGTAGAGATCCGCGCTGCCCGCAAGCGCCCCGTGCGCAAGCGCAAAACCCTCCCGGAAACAGAGGATCTAAAAGAAATCCTTGAACACATGCCGGAGCGCTACAAACTAGCCACAGCACTGTGCCTGTTCCACGGGCTACGCATCGGAGAAACCCTCGGACTCCAGCACCGGCACGTGGAAACCACACCGGCGGGCTACGCACTGCGGATCGAAGGGACACTGCAACGCCTCGTCAACGACCAGCAACGCACCTGCACGCGCTGGCAACCGAAACCCAAAACAGACGCAGGCTTCCGGCAGGTTCCGGTGCTCGCAGAGTTCAACAGCGTCATCGAAAACCACCTGAACCAGTTCCCCGGCACCGGAGAAGAATTCCTCACCACAACGGCCACGGGAAAACCAGTGATGGATACCTCCTTCCGGTCTGTGTTCAACAACGCTAAAAAGCGAGCCGGAGCACCGGCGGAGATCACCCCGCACTACGGCAGGAACTGGCTAATCACCCGGCTTGCAGAAGCCGGAGCTACTCCGAAGGAGATCGGAAGAATCCTTGGGCAAGAGGATGTTTCAACCATCCTCGATGTTTACATGCGGGTGCGGGAGCACCGGCCAGCTGAACTCATGTCCCGGGTTAACCTCGCAGGCTAACCCGGGGGATACTACCGCCGGAGTGGCAAACTCCGGCTAAGCACAACCCTGAACCTACGGCGGTCTGCACAACCACCTCCGGTTCAACCCCACCGGCCTTAACACAGGCCGGTTAGCAGAACACTCGCAGACCCTTCTTTCGGTCTGCTCGGATTGTTAAACCCGTAAAGATCGCCCGGTCTAAGCCGGGCTCTCTTACAACCGGCCACCCTACAGTGGCCGGGGTTAATCACTCTCCCCGGCGGTTGTCCCGAGGAACCGCCGGTGTTTCTTACTAGTCCGCAGAAAACTCCGGGGTTTTCTGCTCCCCGCTGTTGCCGTGCTAAGGCTTATCGGCCATTCCCCATGACCTCTAATCCTTACCCCGCCGATGAAAGAAGCAGCCCCTTCAAGGGCTGCTGACTAGGGTTAGTAGACAGGGGGTAATAAGACGTAAGTCTTATATAGGGGGATGCAGTGCAGTTGTTCACACCTTCTGACCTGCTACTTTACACAGCAACTGCACGCCAACTGCACAGCTTGTGCAGTTTATTGCCCTTTCGTTGGGGTGTACTGCTTCGCCTGCTTATCCCATTCCACCTTGGGATTTTTAGTTAGCTTGTTACGAACCGTGCCCGGTGCAGGCGCTTCGCCACCGTTGCACTCGATAATCCGAGGATCGTTGGCTACGTTCTTGTGAACCTCTTCCTGCTTCGCGGGTGGGTGTTCTAAGGCAACTTTGACCAGAAGGCTGCCGAGCTCCTTCTTCCGGTCAGAACGGTTCTGGCTCTGTCCACCCGGCTCACCCCGTAGCCTGAATAGCCCGTCACTGTTTAAGTCACATTCCAGCGTCTCAGCCGGAGCGTTGTTGGAAGTCAGGGAAAGCACCCGCTTCGTGCTCTGAGCCCCTCCCGGGGCGCTGAGATACACCTTGGCTCGCGGGAACTGGGAAGCCGCAGAGTTACCGGAGGGGCGCTTAATCTCCCTTCCTTCGAACCTAGAGTCGGTAGAGTGCCCCACCAAAACCCGAGCGCACTGGAATTTTTCCATCCTGTTCCACAGATCCCTCCACGGCTCGCGGGTATTAATATCCCCCTCCAACACACCCGATGCGTGATCAAGCACCACTAGCCCCACCTCGGCAGCTTCAGCCCCTGCATACAGGTCTACCCAATCCTCATCCGAGAGAGTGGTTCCCACGTGCCTGATATAGACCCTATCCTCGTCTATACCGTGACGTGAGATCCGTTCCCGGTACTCTTTATCGCTGCCGGAGTCTGACGTAAGCACAAGACAGTTCAGCCCGCTTTGCAACGGTGTTTTACCCAAAAGTTCATTACCGCTAACAACGCTGTCGACGATGGATGAAACAAGGAAAGACTTTCCAACCTTCGCCTGGCCGTAGACGTAGGTGTTGGACGTAGACACAAGCCCCGGAATAATCCAGTGATCCTCTTCAGTAACCGGCACAGTGTTCAACTTGTCCAGCCGGAACTCTTGCATCAAGTGAAGCGCAAACGCCTTCTCGCCTTCCGCGGTCAACTCCCCATTCTCATCTAGGTAATCCACCACTACAACCACGCTCCCTCAACCTCAGCAGCGGACTCCCGGTTCACGTTCAAAGCTCCGGCAGACCCTTCAGACCATCCCTCAATAATAAAAGACCCAGCTACCCCCTCGCTGGGCTTAGGCTCGTTACCCGGCTTAGCCCACCATCCAGCTACAGCTTCCACGGTTGGCTTAGCCCCTTTCCAGCGGTTGTACTCCGCTAACACCGGAACAACGTTCCTGAGAGTGTGCCCAGCGTTGCCCGGGAGGCACAACGGTTGAACATGGTCGATGTTGCGGGTTTCCTGATCCAGTGCCACACCCGTAGCAGTACAAACCCACGGGTCGATACCTGCACCCTCCCAGAACGCAAGCAACTCATCCGGGGTGAAACTTTCTACCGGAGCACCGGCTTCCCGGGCCCGTTTCTCGCCGTCCTTCAGCGCTTCGTACAGGCCGGAGTACCGCCGGTTGTGCGAGCGTCGCTTGCACAGGTTGCACTCTCCGTTGAACCCGTTAGCGCCTAAACGAGCGCTGGTAAAGCTCGTTGCTAGGTTCTTTACCCTGTGGCACCTGTTGCACCGGCGCTTGCCCTCCCGGAAGAGCGATTGCCGTTCCGAACGGAACTCAGCAGTGCGCATGTTAAACCTGGTCATTCTTCAATCTCCTTTACAAAAATGTGGAACCCCGGAAACGCCGGAGTTCAACAAACCGGCTACGCAGGTAAACACCCCGCCCTCTCAAACCACGGTTGGATTGGACGAAACTCCCCCTCGTTCGACTCACTAAAACTCAACCCAAGTATAGAATTAGAGCAATCTAGTTTATTCTTAGTTTGAACTTAAGCGCTCGACACAAGAACGGATACTAAGTGAAGATCAAAGCCTCTCTCCTCGCCCTAAGCCTCGCTGCTACGGGAGCTGTTGCTGCCCCGCAGGCCGTTGCACAGGAAGCCGCAACCAAAACGATGGCAGAACTCTACGATCCGAGTTTTGAGGAGCTTTCCCAGCCGTTCGGATCCGATAGCAGGTCTGACAGCAGCGAAGAAATTTCCATCTCCGAAATACCGGAAGATGCCAGAATAGTTCTGCTTCCATCAGTGGAGGAATCTCCCGTTCTTAATCCCAACCATATTCACCACGTTGACGTGTCGGTTGGATCGCCACATTCTCTCAAATTCCTAATCATGAGCCACAATTCTTACCCGGTGGAAGGGGTAGAAGTCACGCCGAAACTTCTTATCACATACCCAGACGGTTCAACGGAGATCGTTCGGCACACCTTCACAGTGAAGCCGTACCAGAAGTACACTCACTCAGTGTATACCCCCCGGAAAGTACTGACCCCAGGAAAGCAGGAAAAGCTCCCGGTACAAGGCCTTCCCAAAGATGCACGTGTAACGCTACTAGAGGCTCCTTCCGAGTGGAACGCCTCGCTAGAAGGCCACACTCTGACCGTCAAACCCGAAACCGAAGGAAAAGGGCAGATCCTTATTAACGTCAATTATCCAGACGGCAGTAGCGAACCAGCAACGCTGAGGTTGTACGCAGGAGAAGGGCAATCAGATTCGTTCCCCGGCTTGGATAACCCTGACAGGCCACGCGGTTCCGGAGCCCCACTTCCGCGCTGGTCTATCGCAATCATCACAGCATCCGTCCTAGCCGTGTTCGGTGGTATCGCTGCCTACCTGCTGCCACATCTAACCCGGTAGCCCACAGCACAACCGTAGAGCGCAAGGTCTCCCTGAGCTTCCGCACCATCCAACCGCGCGGACTAGCCCACCGGGCTAACCCGCGCAAACACACCACCACTAACCGGAACACGGAACACGACTCAGCGAAAAGCCGATTCCAAACGCTGCGCCGGGCTCACACCCAGCAACTCAGCAACCCTCATCACCAAACCAGTATCAGAACTCCCCGAAACATCCTCAACAACCCAGCACAAGTTCTCGAAGAACACACGGTAATCCAGAACATCCACCTCAGCCACCACAGACTCCGGAACAGCAGCAGCAACCTCCCGAGGCTCAACCGGCTTCCTCTTAGTCCAACGAGTAGTCACTTCACACCCCACCGCGCGTTAGCACCAGCCCGGCCAGCGCGAGAACGACGCTCCGAACGAGCCACCTTCTCCTCGTCCGTCTCCGGCAACCCCAACGACTTCAGCAACGAATTCAACACCGTGGTCTGCGCACGAACCTCCGCGATGAACGGATGAATAACAAGCTGCCCCATACTGCCCTTCGCAGTCATCGGAACCACCGCAACCTCCCGCTCTAGCTTGTCGATCTGATCGGCAACCCTTGCAGCACGCTCAAGCAAAGCCAACTTCCCCGGCTCATCAGTGAAATTGAAAGTCGCAGTAATCGAATTCCACAAACCCAAACCAGCATCCCCCAAACCCTCCGGAGGATTGTGCGAAACACCCAATTCAAAAACTCCTTTTCAAAAAATGAATAAAACAATTCGCATAGACGCTTTTCCCCGCAATCACCCCCGATGGAGCGCCCCGGGGCGGGGATATTCCCCCTGCCCCTCCGGTGGCTTTTCCCAGCACTTCCGCTCGCAAGAACTAGTGTGATTAGCGCCTTATTCTGAACTAAACGTCATAGCTGTTTTTGTGCGAAAGCACCTGTTGTTTTGTTGCGGGAGTGTTTTCCGGTTGCGGTGCTAGACCAGCAGTGCGCCTAACCCGCCTGTACTCCCGCGCGGGGTGCGGGGTCTCCCTCCCACTCCCTAGCCCCGGGGTAGCCGGGGAGCCGGGCAGGGCTCCCCCATCCCCCTTCCCCGACAGCCTCCCTGCCCTCAGCGGGGTTGCCCGGGAGAGTGCCCCTCTAACCGGAGGGGCTGCACCTGCTAGGCCAGTACCTCTGTCCTAGCCCGTGCCCACTGTTCGTCGCTCAGCGACTGCCTGCACTCTTCCCATGCCCGGACACTGCTTAGGGCTTGTGCGGGGAGTCGGAACTCTAGGCTGGCTCCCGCGTGCACGGCTTTCAGAAGCACCGGATCTACCTTTCTAAGCGCTTCGTCAGCGCTTCGGGTGTTTGCGAGCTGGATTGTTGCGAAGCTGGAAACAGAGTCCGGCTCAAGAATGAGGAACTCCTTCGCCCACTGTTCATGGTGGAACCATTGCCCCGGGATGTGTTTGCTAATCGTTTGAAGCCAGCGCATCACAGTGTGTAGCTCGGTTACCGCTTCGCACGCGCGCGTGTATGCCTCGAATTTCTCGGGGCTGAACGTCACAACCTGGTTCGCGGTGAACTCTGCGGGGAGTTGTTTCGCGGACGCTTCGTAAGCTTCAGCAGCCTTAGCGAACCGTGGTTCCCACTGCTTCGCGTAATGGTCGAGGTTGTCTGCGACCGTGGCGAGTAGATGCTTTCCAAGGTTGAACCGGGCGGAGTTGTACGCCGTCCGGGCAGCTTCTCCGGAAGCAGCGTTGTAGCGGGCGTTAGCTTCCACTGCCTCGGCTACGGTGCTCGGGTCGTAGAGGCCTTCCCAGCCCGGAGGTTCTGGCATGGCATTCTCGAGCGCGCCACAGCAATCAAGCGCGCGCTGCACCTGCTTCGGGTGCTTAACACCCCAAGAGTTTACTTCGCTCACTGCGAAGGTTGGATCAATCATTGATTCTCACTTTCCGGCCTTCGATTCAAGGCCTTTGATTATCGGTTAATGGTTCTTAAGAGAGCCTCCAACAAGGGGTCTGGCTTTGCTCCCGCTACGGGTGCTCCCATCCCTTGAGAAGGATCTACTGCTGGTTCATGCTTCGTCGCCCCGTTCGTACCGTCCGGAGCATCTTCCTCGATGCTCAACGCTCGACTCAGCACTTCCCTTGCAGATTGTCGCGGGCGAAGGTTGGCTTCCACTGTGGCCAGAACCTTTTGCCCGTTAAGGGGAATGTGTTGCATTGTTTCCTTTCCTCGCTACGTGCAGAACATTGTTTGGTAGTCCTCGAACGACAGGGTTCTGCTCTCTCCTTCGCGGAATGCTCGGAGGCTATCCCGCGGTGGTTCCGGTTCAGGGAAGGGAGAGTTTTTCAGCCCTGGCAAGGCTGGTTGGTTGTATGGGGTGTTCACTTTTCCTCCTTCGGTTCAGCGTGGATGCTTCCTAGCAAGTCGATGAAATGTTTCCCTTGCTTCGTGTAGTTTTCGCTCCGGGTGCAGGGCACAATGTTCGTGGCTACGTGCCCCGGGCTATCCGGATTGCACAGGGGAACCAGGTGATCCAGCGAGAACGTTTCCGCTGTTAGCGGTACTCCGGAGTAGACGCTTACGCGGGGGTCTATCCCCCGGTTCGCCCACGATTCGTACAGGGCTTCGACTGTTACGGTTTCAGCCGGTAAGCCTGCCTTTTTAGCTCTGCCGTAACCGGCCATGAGTCTGCACCACACGCTGTTAGTGGCGCGGTACTTCCTCATCCGGGTTACTTCCCGCTCCCGGTTGGCTCGGTAGTAGGCCGTGTGGCACTTCTTGCACAGGGATCGAAAACCCGTACTGCTATCACTGTCGATAACCAGCTTCTCGAAAGGCAGCACTTTTTCGCACTGGTTACACATTTGCGCTTTCCTGTCCGCGAACTCTTCCCTTAACCAGTTCGGGATTCGCTTGTACTTCCCGCACCGCAGAGCCTTTCTGGCTTTGCGTGTCATCCCGCCGAGCTCGGCAGGGGTTAGTGTGGTCATTCCATTTCCTCTCTCGGGTTAGTGCGCTGCATTGCGCGCACGAAGAAACCCCGGACAATCAACTGCCGGGGTTATGGTTTCTCAATAGCTGGACAACCAGTTCAGCGTTTTTGCGGGTTAATAGCTGGTCTCTGTCCAACTGCAATTCTTGGGCTACCTGGTCTACCCATCCCCGCATTCTCTGTTGCCGGTCTCTGTACCGGCGGTTTGCCCTGTCTTGTGTCTGCTTGATTTTCCCGCACTTGTAGCGGGGAGTTGCATCGGTCATCCCCAAACCCTTTCGATAACGTTAGCGAAATAGAGCATTAAAAAACCTGGGTCTCCGCGAAAGAGACCCAGGCAAACCCAGGAGAAACAACCGGCCAGCGCAAGCCTAGCCGGTGAAGAATGACCCAACCCCCGTCTCGGGATCCATCAAACAAAGGGATTGCTCAAGAATCCCGTTCAACCGTTGGCTCGAGCACAGCCAACGATCCAACGCGACACTTGAGTTACCATTCCCCGAGGGGCATCGGATTAAAGCTAGCCGTCCCTCGAAAGGACGGCTCTCCTACGGCTACTCCAATCACCCGGCAACCGTTCCCGGCGGTTGCTCGAAAACCAACCCACGGTTACTCCTCTCCGGCGGAGTAACCAAAAAGCGTTTGATTACCCCTATATAGAGCAACCGCTACGGCGGTTGCGATAAGAGCGAGCCAGTAAGGCTCGCGATACTAAACAGCGAGCCCTGAAGGCTCGCTAAACCTTAGTAAAAAGCAACCCTTGAGGGGTTGCTGTTAAGAGCGAAGAGGAACAACGGAGAGTTGTTACTCTGATGCTCGGCCTTGATGGCCTCGCTCAGCGAGCGGGAGTGAGCACGTTCAGGGCTCGCTTACGCTCGCCCTTCACTTAGTAGATAGGTGAAACATTGACGAGTCAAAGCCGTTTTGTGACGAAGCTCACACGCTTAGAGAGGAAAGCCACCCCCGTACGGGTGGGTAGTGAAACATGGAATCCGTACACAAACTTGCAGCCGCAATCACCCCCGGTGCTCCTGGCCGGGGTTGGGGTATCCCCCCTGGGGTGGATTGTGCCGTTGACCTGGGGTTTTGCGGTGCTCGGGTTGTGCGCTGGTCGGGGCTGGAGCCGGGGGAAGTTACAGGTTCTAGGCCGGGGCGTGGTGGTGTGTTTGTGCTGGTCATCGGGGTAAAGCCGGGGCGAAGCGGGCGCAGAAGCAGCAGCGCAAACAGCAGCAGCTCCTAGCGCGCTACCCGGTGCAGCGGGTAGTGGTGGTGGGGAGTACCCCCAAGGGGTAGACAGGCCGATTTAAAAAGAATATGTAGCGGATTAATAATCCTCTTTTCGCATAGCCTGGGATAGCCTAAACTGCTCAGCGTCAGCAGTTTCTTTGTACTCCAATACGCTTCCGTCAATCTGGGATAGAACCTCTTTTACCTCCGCTGGTGTAGTGTAAAAGAATTCCCTTCGATTATTGACCAGATTTACTTTCTTCTTTGCAAAATGCCGGTGCAGTTCCGCTTCTACCCCAACAGCGTCATCCGAGAAATGAAGGGTGTGAACATCAAAATTAAAAGGAACCGAAGCATCGCCCAATTCCCTCACCCTATCCTCCGGGGTAAGCCGTCGAGTCATGCCAATCTTGACGATATTCTCACCGAAGCTACCGACGTTTGAAATGACATAAACATACCCCGCTCGAACATTAGCAGCACGGTAGTCCACATCTTCAATTCCTTTTCGAACTTCCGACAACTTACTTTCTAAGATCTCGGCTTCGTCATCGCGACCGTCGGCGCGCAGCTTCTTAATCGCGTTTTGGTAGTGGCTCTCTTCTTTTTCCAGGCGTTTACGCTCGGCCTCCATCTCCTGCTGCGCCTTCTTCTCTTCACGCAGACGAGCTCTTTCTTCGCGTTCAGCTTCCTTGGCTGCCTGTTTTGCCTGCAAGTGCTCGTATGTGAGTCTGAGCTCCCTCATCCGGAGCTGATGATAAGTATCGCTAATCCGGATCGAAGCCATATCCCCCATGCGCGCCACCTCGTTCTTAGCTCGCTCGAGGCGCTTTTCTGCAGCTGCGATATTTCCAGCTTTCAGCCGGGTAATTGCATTTTCCACCTCAGCATTATAAGAACGGAGCGCAATCTTTGAAAGTTTATTTACAAAAGTACGCCCTTTAGCTTGAGAGTTGTTGTAGGAAAAAGTAGAAGCGCTCAAAACTGCTCTTTTATTCTTTACAACAGTCTTAATTTCGCCACGAATGTATTCAAGCTTGTTAGCAAGCCGTACAGATTCTTCAGCCGGGTTCTCGTAGTCATAGAGACCAAACCCTTGGAGCGTAACCTCATCCCGTACATTAACTACAGATTCTTCCAGCGATCGCATTTCTTGTTCAATCTGAAGCTTGCGACCGTTCAGCTCTCCGATCGCTTGTTCGAGACTCATGCGCTGGGAATCCAACTGGTTAAGCTCGAAAATCTTTTGGTTCTTGATCCTCTCGAGCTCTACCACATCCCCGCCACCCGAAGATCGGAAGAGCGCTTCAAGATTCTGCAGCTGGTTTTGAAGATCTACGACCTGGTGCCGAAGCTGTTCATTCTCTTTCTTCGCTGCACGACCGAACATCCTAACTTCCACTCCCATTCAATCGGTTTCTATCGAGTATAGGCCTCCCCCCATGCTGGCAGCAGAGGACAAGCGCCACCGGCGGAATATTCGAGCCCTGGCGGAGCTGTAAAGGAAGCTAATGCAGCGCGTACCGGGAGATTGAAACGTGGTTCCCGAAGAACTCAGGATTGTAGCCAACGCTCGTTTCCAGCAGAGGCAGTTCAAGGTTGCTTATCAACTCTTCCAGATCCGCTACCCCGTCACCCGAACCAGCTTCGAGACTCACCACGGTCTCTAGCACACCCTGCCGTACCTCAGCCCAGAGCATGCCCGGGTAGTTGAACACCACCCCGTCCTCTGCTTCTCGAACCATCAGTTCCGGCAACAGGTTCAGCAGTAGCTCGCCTTCCAGCTCGGAAAGCTCCCCGTTGTAGATCATTGTGTCTACGAGCTCTTCCGGGGTGATCCCTAGTTCAACAGCTGCCTTGTGAAGCGAGATTTTCTGTTCGTCAGACACTCTTAGCCCCCTTGTTGTTGCACGTATGTTGCACGCGACCGTGTAGCATGTAAAGCACACTAGAGTATGTTACACGGAAATACCTTCTGAACAGTGTTTTTGCTTCAGTTTTTGGTTTGGTAGGGGTCGCAGGTTCAAATCCTGTCAGTCCGACCAATTTCATTATTCTGGGGGGCATGACCTCACCATCACCACAGAAAAAGAACAACTCTCCTTGGTGCAGGTATTGGGCTGGCACTGACCTACAAAGAATAACTAAGGCTTCTTTACATATGGCAGGCCTTCGATCACTTCGTCGTTATCAAAAATGACTGAGCGACCGCATCTAAGGCAACCCGTTGTGACGCTCGGTCCACGAGGTTGTTGACTTTGATTCCGGCAAGCAGCTCCTCGGCACTTCCAAGGGTGCTCCCCCGACGCCACCGGCAAAGCCCACACCGCCCTCACCCAAGCCCTCCGTCTATATCGACGCCCTCGCCGACGCGGTAATCCGAGGCGAGTACGCCAAGGTCGACAAGAAAGGAACTCTGACCTTCACATTTAGGGAGGACTCCCAAGTCTCATGTCGATGCTGACTGGTGAACAGAAGTGAGGTGGAGATGACGTCCGTGCCAATGTTCAATCAGCCAACGGTCATGACTGGCGATGATGAGAGTTCCTCGCCAGTCCCGTAGCGCGTTCTCGAGTGCATCCATCGATTCCAAATCAAGGTAGTTAGTTGGCTCATCAATGATCAACAAAGCTGGCTGTTTCGCTAGGGCGACTGCAAATTGAGCCCGGCGTTGATTCCCTGCAGACAAGTTCACGATGGGAGTGCTCCACATTGAAGGATGCAGAATTCCTTTTCCAGCCTCGCCGACGCCATCTTGCCACCTCTCCGAGTCAAATCCTGCAATTGAACCATCAGGAAGCGTCTGCGGCACCACGCCGACGGGATCATCACGGGTGAGGGTGCCACTGTTCATAGTCCCCTCGGGTGCGTTTCCTGTGGCGATCCAGTTAAGCAGGGTTGATTTACCCGCCCCGTTTTCTCCTGTCACGAGGAGGTGCTCGCCTCGCCCTAAATCGAACGTAACCGGCAAAAGCCGACCTGCCACTGTCGCATCTCTGAGCGAGACGGCCAAACCAGTTCCGGGGTCAATCTTGAGGGAGGGGAACGCCAGGTTGTAGTGGCGGGGTTTCCGTATCTCTCGCTCTGAAATGCGTTCCAGGCGGACGTCGTCACTTCGGGTTCTTTTTGCCGATGTGGCTGCTGCGCGATCGGTGAAGAACTTCTTCTCTTTGCGAGTTGCGGTTTCAACCCGAACCCCACCACGGGCGATCTTCATGCTTTCGCGCCGATGCTCGTGTAGCTCGCGTTTCTCAGCTTGCTGTGCGGCGTGGATCTGTCGGTGTTTTGCACGGGCAGTCTTCTTCGCCAGCAGGTAGTGCGTGTAGTCCCCTGCGTTGCGGTACAAGCCCACGACCTTCTGTCCGTCCGCTTTGGCGAGTTCTTGCCAAACGGTGATGTCCATGTCGTAGATGGCAGTGGCGGTGTCGTTGATGAAAGATCTGTCGTGGCTCGTAGCGAGCACAGGGCCGTTCCAGTTCTTGACAACACCAGTGAGGAAATCGGCTGCTTCATGATCGAGATGATTGGTCGGCTCGTCTAGGATCAACACCTCAGGTCGCATCATCAGCAGGGTAGCCAGTTTCAGGCGTGCACGCTGACCTGGCGAAAGGGTCTGCATCATTCGATTGCTTCCCGACCCCATGAAATCTACGAGTCCCAGTCCTGCGAGTGTTTCATTCACTCGTGCATCCAACGACCACACATCAAGGGCGTTCAACCGGGCAAGAAGTTGGTCAAACTCCATTGCTAGATGAGTGTCTCCCGCTGCCATGGCTTCTGTGGCTTGGTCGAAGCGCGTGAGTAGCTCATTAAACGGTTTAAGCGCCGAGTCAAGGAATTGCGCAACGCTGCCGTCGAAAGACTCTGGATCGGGAACGTGCTGAGGAACAGGCCCAGAAACAATTCGGCCCGAATCAGGCGTCAACTCACCAGTGAGGACCCTTAACAGGGTGGATTTGCCGACCCCGTTCGGGCCAATCAAAAAGGCGCGTTCACCGTTTGGCACATGCAAACTCACACGGTCGAGAATGAGGCGGGAGCCGAATGAAAAAGAAATAGAATCGAGCAAAATTTCGGGCATAGTAATCTCCAATAGGAAGAAGTAACTTCAGTCACGTCTCAGCAGAGCTGAGTGGAGATCACATGTTCACCGGAATTACACGCTCCTCGGTTCGGGTAGGTCGTCAGTCGACGAATCCAGTCTAATTATACGCGATTATACGCGATTCGCTGAGACTCAAGCGGCTCCGTAATAGGGGCGAAACGCTGAATTGACCAGCTGCCTCCGTTTTGAACCAATCAGACGACCAAAACGCAGTTCGCACGCATTTGTATCCGTCGTGGCAAGAAAGTTTCGTACACGGTGCGTGAAGCACCGTCCGAGGCCAGTCCGATGTCGTCGGAAGCGAAAAGAATATCCACCATGAGCCGGATCGCGTCACGCGGTGTGTAGAACGCACCCGCGGCCTTGCCTTTTGTGTCGAAGGCCTTGTACATGACGTGCTCGAAGAGGTCACCCATCTGGGCATCCGGCAGCGCCTCCATGCTCATGTCGATGGTGGCGAAGTGTTTGACCACCGGCCACAGACGAGAAGCGCTATCGAGGGTCTTCATCTTCACCGCGAAATCGAAGGCATCCCACACATCGCGGACGGAGGCCGAGAACGCGCCGACGTAGTCCATCAGCGCCTCATATACGTGATCGTCGAGCTGGGCGATCCTCGTCAGGTCCAGGCGAGAAGAGTTATAGAAGGAAAGGCCAAAACGGGCCTGTACCTCCCAATCGATCATCTCGTCACTGAAGCCCTCCTCCTGGAGACTCCATACCAGGTCGAGAACTTCGTCTTTGGTCGGCGCGAGAATGCACTCGAGACGACGCAGCACCGTCATCGGCAGAATATAGTCTCCGTAATCTTCAGGTTCGACGATGGAGCGCAGAAACTTGTCTGCTGTGTTCCAAACGGCGGACTGATTGAGTTCCGCTGTACTCATCCGGGCATGCCTCCTTGGGCCGAAAGTCTCAGTGCCCCTACGGTAAACGCACTGTCCAAAATCGTTCTCGAGACACGCACGCGCTGCCTCGCCTTCTAGTGCATCACCCCCGATAGACACCGTGCTGTCACCCTCGAACGAAATATCGAACAACTTCAATCTTTCAAGCCTTGCTGTCTTGTCTTATAAACCACCCTTAGCCACCGCCCCCACTCTCTAACGTGCTGCACCTACCCCACTTCACTACTTCAAGGTTTAAGAGCGACCTCCCACCCCAGTGTCAACCACTAGTTGACACCTCCGTCAACCTATGGTTGACTTACGGGCATGGATCCATTGACAAATATCCGACACACACTGCAAGCAGTCAGCCTCGCCGAACACGAATTGGAAGATGCCGTCTCGCAAGCAAGGAACGCGGGACATTCATGGGCAGACATTGGGCAAGCGCTCAATGTTTCCCGTCAGGCAGCCTTCAAACGATTCGGTGCGGTGCGAAACCCCTTTACAGGAGAAACCATGGCCCCAGTATCAACCAAAGATCTCCCAGAGATTTCCGACAAGCTCATTCGCCACATTTCCAAGGGCGAAGAAGCAGAAACCATTGAAATGCTCGATCCGCACATCCGTGAGGACCTCCCCGTCATCGTGGACGTGTGGACATCAATCCTGACCGACTTTGGCGAACTCCAGGAGATCACCGACCAGACGATCGTGCCGATCAAGGGAGACCGCAACGCGACACCAGCGTCAGAAGCACTCTCCACAAAAAGCACGGGCACATCGGTCGTCGTCTCGACGCTCAACCACGAAGCCGGCGAACTGATGTCTCGGATCGCCGTCAGCAGAGAGGGCACGGTCGTTGGCGTTCTTTTCTTGACGCCCGATGCCACGGACTACCCGTTCTAAGTCAGCTCCCGTAGTGGTAGCGGCGATCCGCCGTCTGCCACCACAAATAGTCCCCCCAAGGCAGACTCATCTCAAACGAGAATCATTAGTCCTCAATGAGGGCGTGGTGGGCGCCGCGCCCCCGCTCCAGGTTCTCGATGGAACCGAGGAGGCGGCGAGCGTTCTCGGGAGAGCGCAAAAGGTAGGCAGTTTCCCGCAGTGATTCATACTCGGTATAGCTAATCGGCTTCACAGCGCACCTCCTGTCCTGAAAACCGCCGCAGGTCGTGTGCCTTCAATACTATCTGCCCCACTCGGGGTAGAAATCGCCTCCATTGGCGAGTTACCAGCCCCTGTGAGGTAGACTACATCCATGGAGCTCTTGCTGATTTACCTCGGTGTGGTCTTCGTTTGTGGCCTCATTGCTTGGGCCGTGCGGCTCCCACCCCTTATTGGCTTCCTCGCAGCCGGTTTCGCGCTCCACGCGGCCGGTGTGGAACACGTTGATTCCCTGGACCTTTTCGCCGATATCGGTGTGACCCTCATGCTCTTCGCCATCGGCCTACGCCTGGATCTTCGCGCGCTGACGGATAAGGCAGTCTGGCTCACCGCGAGCGCTCATGTTCTCGTGATGACGCTTATTGGTGCTGGCTTCATCACCGGCCTCGGCGCCCTCGGTGCCTTCGGCCCCACCGATTTCTCCGTGGCCGTAAATATCGCTCTGGTCTTGAGTTTCTCCAGCACCATCGTCGTCATCAAGATCCTGCAGGACCGAGGCGACGAGCAAGCCCTCTACGGCAACATCTGCGTCGGCGTGCTGATCATGCAGGACATTCTGGCCGTCGCGTTCATGAGCATCCTTCGGGGCGAACCGCCACGCCTGGCCTCCCTGCTGCTAGTCGCCATTGTCCCGCTGCTGGCATTGACCACCCGCCGTTGGTACAAGCTCGGCCACGGCGAGCTTGGCTCCCTGTTCGGCATCGTTATGGCATTGCTGCCGGGTTACGCACTCTTCGAATGGGTGGGGCTCTCCGGTAGCCTCGGAGCCCTCATCATGGGCGTGGTTCTCTCCCGCTCCCCCGGCGCAGAACAACTCAGCCACTCCCTGTTTACCCTCAAGGAGCTACTGCTGGTTGGCTTCTTCGTCAACATCGGCTTCCTGGGTCTACCAAACCTGCAAAACCTCGCCGACGCTGCCCTGTTGCTCATTCTGCTGCCCGTCCAAGGCATCGCCTACTGGGCGATCCTGTGGGGCCTCGGACTGCGCAATCGCACCTCCGTTCTCGCTTCACTATTGTTGGCGAACTACTCGGAGTTCGCGCTCATTATCGCTGCTCTCGGAGTAAGTGACGGTTGGCTCAACCAGCGCTGGCTGCTTTCCCTAGTACTCGCGGTATCCCTCAGCTTCGTCATTTCCGCAATTCTGAACCCGCAGAGTGTCTCGCGGGCAACACGCCTGGCAAAGCGCCTCCCGACGCGCCCGCCGCACAAGATCCACCCAGAGGATCGCCCCATCAAACTCGGCGATGCCCACGCCCTGGTTCTCGGCGTGGGCCGCCTGGGGGTGTCTTGCTACAACGAACTCACCGAGGTCTACGGCACGAAGGTCTTGGGCGTGGAGCACGACCCCGCCCGAGTGCGCCACCTGCAGGAGCGCGGTTACAACGTTGTGGAGGGCGACGCCACAGATATCGACTTCTGGGAGCGTGTGAAGGACAGCCACCAGATCGACATGATCATGCTTGCCATGCCCGCCCAGCACGCCAACGTAGACGCAGTAAAGGAGATTTTTGCCTCCAACATCAATCCGGAGGAATGCACCATCAGTTCAGTGGCCATGTACCGCGAGGATGTCGAGGAACTCGAAGAACTTGGGATCAACGTTGTTGTCCACCTTCAGGACGGTGCCGGCGAATCCCTCGCCGAACGCACCTTTACAGAGAATCAGCAGCGTCGCGCTCGGTCCCAGTAGCACGGCGGTCCGTGAAATACCGCACCGCATAGTACGCCGCAGCCACCACGACGAAGGCCACGCCCAGGAAGGTGAAGGCGCCCTGCCACAGCGGGTTATCGTGAGCCACGCCCTGGCCGAAGAAGCCGAACCTGCGGGACGTGGCGTTGCTGACGAAAGGCAGGAACACCACCGTCAATACCGCCACCACTGCGAAGCTCAGGAGCTGCTCAACAACCCAGCCCAGCACTCCCTTCACCTTGTCTGAGACCGCCTGTACCAGCCGGAACCCGGCGTCCAGAAAAACGACAAAGAGCGGTACCAAGAACACCCAGTGGTGATACCAGCTAAACGGCGAGATGATGCAGGCGACAACGCCGCCGAGGGCCATAATCATCGAGTAGTTACCGCGACGGTAGCAGCCCAGGACCACGATGCTGTACAGCACCACGATGGCGACAACGCCGACGAGCCACAGCACCGTGTTGTCGTAACCGAGGCGGTGCAAGACTGCGCCGAGGGACTGCGCGCCGGGATTGTCCTCGCCGCCGATGCGCTGGGTTTCGAAGATCTTGGTCTGCCAGAAAGACTTGGCGTCCGGGACGAACAGGAAGCCAATGACGACGGTCGCGAGGATCGTGAGGGTCATGTAGACCATCGCGCGCCAGCGCCTGCCCAGCAACAACGGCAGGTAGAAGAAGACCGGGGTGAGCTTAATGCCGGCGGCCACACCACTGAATACGCCGCCGCCCTTGTTGCCGGTGCGCCTGCGCAGGAAATCCAGGGCAACCAAGCCCATGAGGAAGATGTTGATCTGGCCCCAGAAGAAGGTGCCGAAGACCGGGGCCAGGTGGATAGAAGCGACTAGTGCTGCCAGGGAAACGAGGATTAGCCCCGGGGACCAGGCATAACCACGCTCGCGGAAAACACCGACAATCACCGCGAAAAGCACCAACGCGGTGAGCGCCAACCAGATACTCGCCGCAACCTCGAACGGGGCCAAGGGCAGCACCCTGAAGATCGCGCCGGAAAAGGGCGGATACGTAAAAGGAAGGCCCCCTACGAAAGGCTGGGAGTACAGCTCCTGCCCGCTGTTCAGAGCCACCGCCGCGTTGTAATAGACCTTAAAGTCCGTCGGCCACTTAAAGAGATTTGTGAACCAGGAAGCGCGAGTTTCCGGCAGAGTGAGCCGGTAGACCGCATACGCGGCGAGCAGGGCGAAAGCCACGAACGCGCCGAAAGCGCCCGGCAGCCTCTTGGTGGTGGACTCGGTTTTCACAGCCCCACCTTAAAACGCAGGATGCAAAAACCCGCTTAGGCGGTGCGGGAGTCTGCAAAAAAGGCATGACAAAAGTCATGGTGCAATTCGTGATGAACGGTATGCGCGCCCCCTTCGTCGGCGAAATAACGTGAAAACCATGAGCACAACACAACTGGCACACGCCATAGAAGTAAGCGGAATCAGCAAGACCTTCAACCCACGATCCAACAAACCAGTGCACGCGCTGAAGGACGTAAGCCTCAGCGTTCGCCCGGGCGAGATCATCGCACTGCTCGGCACCAACGGCGCGGGCAAGACCACCCTGGTGGACCTGATCCTGGGGCTTACCTCCCCGACCGCCGGCACCGTGAAGGTCATGGGCCAATCCCCCAAGCAGGCGGTGTACAACCAGAACATCAGCGCACTGATGCAGACCGGTGGCCTGCTCCACGAACTGACAGTGAAGGACACGGTGGAGATGATTGCCGCCGCGTTCCCGGAGCACCTGCCCCTCGACGAGGTCATCGAGCAGGCAAACCTGGAACCCATCTACAAGCGCCGCGTAGGCAAGTGCTCCGGCGGCGAGCAGCAGCGTCTTCGCTTCGCCCTGGCCATCCTCGGCAACCCGGACATCCTCATCCTCGATGAACCCACCGCTGGTATGGACGCCGGCGCACGCCACCGCTTCTGGGACTCCATGAAGCACCAGGCCCAGCTGGGCCGCACGATCATCTTTGCCACCCACTACCTAGAGGAAGCGGACAACTTCGCTCAACGCATCGTGCTGATGAATAAAGGCGAGATCATCGCCGATGGCACCACCGACGAGCTGCGAAACCTGAGCGCCAACCGTGTGGTCAGCGCCGAGTTCCCGGGCGGATTCCCCGAGTTGTCGGGACTTAGGGGCGTCATAAAAAGCGAAGTAAACGGCCGCCGCCTGCGGATGACGACCAACGACTCTGACGCGCTTGCCCGGTACCTGTTGACGGAAACTGACGCCCGCAACCTCGACATCACCAGTCACAGCCTAGAGGACACGTTCCTCGCGCTGACGAACGAACACCAGGAGGCCTAACAATGAGCACCACCCTAAAATTCGCCGGCCACGAGCTACTACGCCTGCGCCGGGACATGACCACCCTGTTCTTCAGCATCGGCATGCCGATCTTCTTCTACCTGCTTTTCGGCGCAATGCAGGAATACGGCGATCAGGAAATGAACGGCGGTAACGTCTCCGCATTCGTCATGCTAGGCATGGCTTTCTACGCCGGAGTGGTAGGCGCAGTTGGCGCGGCGGGATCTGCCGTAACCGATAGCCGCAGCGGATGGGGTAGGCAGCTGGCGCTGACACCCCTGCGTCCCTGGCAGCTCGCCTTCGCCACTACCTTAAGCATCACCGTGCGCGCAGTGCTGCCGATAGCGGCAGTGTTTATTGTCGGCGGGCTGACGAAATCACACATGCAAGTTGACCAGTGGATACTGAGCTTTATCGCATGTGCACTGTGTGCCATCCCCTTCGGATTCTACGGCCTGGCATGGACATTGCTGATCCCCAAAGAAAATACAGTGGCCATCGCCACAGCCTCCATCGTGATTCTCGCCTTCGCGGGCAACGTATTCATGCCACTGAGCGGATCGCTTCTGCAGGTGGGCCGTTTCACTCCGATGTACGGCGCGGTAACGCTGGTTCGCTGGCCGCTGGCAGAAGGCGCACAATTGCTCGATCAAGGGCTGCTGTTCGACCCGATGTGGTACGCCTGGGTTAGCATCGCAATATGGACGGCGATCTTCGTAGGCTTTTGCCTTCTCATGAGCAAGCGAGACAAGGGACGAAGCTAATGCGCCCTTTCGACGGGTTCCGGCTGAACTCCGCCATCTTCGCTTCAATATGGCTGGTATTCCTGGTGCCCGTCGCTCTGCAGGTTTACATGGGGGAAGGATTCTCTACTACGGCGAAAGCCTGGATGACAGTATGCCTGCTGGCTTTCGGCGCGTTCTACTTCTACGCCTTCGGCTCGCTGAAGTACTTCCCCCGTGACTGGGGAACACTTGCGCGGGCACTGCTGCGCTGGGGCATACTGCTAGCCATTGCGTTGGCCAGCGTGCCCGCGATGAAGTCTGGCGCAGTGTCCTTTGCTCCCTACCTGGCCGCGATGTTGGGATTCACGGTGACGCTACGAAAGGCGCTGCCGATCGTGGTGGCAACGGGTGTGCTCGGGACTGTCGCTGTGTGGAACTGGTCGCCGGACGACCTTACCTGGGCTGCATTCACCCTTTTCGGCATGCCGCTGATGCTCGTCGCACTTGGGATCTTCAGCCAATACGATGAATCCCGCCACAAGCTGCGACACGACCTGGACCTGGCGCAGCAACGAGAGGATATCGCAACGGACGTGCACGACCTGTTGGGTCACTCGCTGACGGTTATCAACCTGAAGTCCGAGGTCGCCAGGCGGGCAATGGATAGCAACCCCGAGCAGGCCAAACAGGAGCTCAAGGAGATCAGCGACCTCTCCCGCCTGGCCTTGGCGGAAGTGCGCTCGACAGTCACCCGCATGCGCACACCCACCTTCGCCGGTGAGCTGCAGGCAGCGCGCCGGGCTTTGGAAACTAAGGGCGTCACCGCGCATCTACCCGAACTCCTGAAAGCACCGGGCGCACACGACGCGGTGTTTTCCTGGGGGCTGCGTGAGCTCACGACAAACGTGGTGCGGCACTCCGGGGCGAGCGCGTGCTGGGTGAGCGTCAATGCCCACAAGCTGCAGGTTACCGACGACGGCTGCGGGTTTAACGGTGAAGCCACGCAGGGTACTGGCGGTTTGGCCGGCCTGCGCGAGAGGGTCGAGGTAGCCGGCGGGCAGCTGATCGTACGCCGCGAACGGGGTCTGAGTACGGTGTTGATCGCTATGGAAGGCGACGACAAACTAATCGACGACGGCGCAGTGCCAGAGGAGGCCGCCCGATGAGCATTCGTGTATTACTTGCCGAGGACCAATCACTGGTGCGCGGAGCATTGATCGCGCTGCTCAACGCGGAGCCGGACATCGAAGTCGTTGCCGAATGTGCGACCGGGACTGAGGCCGTGGCTCTCGCGCAGGAGCAGCCCATCGACGTGGCTCTGCTGGACATCGAAATGCCCGGGCTGAACGGCATCGATGCCGCAAAGGAGCTGGCCGGGAATCGGTGCCGCTGCCTGATCGTGACGACATTCGGCAAGGCCGGGTACGTGAAACGTGCCATGGAGGTTGGCGTGGACGGATTCATCGTTAAGGACACGCCTCCCGAGGAGCTCGCCGATGCTATCCGACGGATCCATGCCGGCCTGCGCGTTATCGACCCGACGCTTGCCCAGGAAAGCTTATTGACGCCCGATAATCCCCTTAGTGAACGTGAGACCGAGGTGTGTCAGCAGCTTTTCGAGGGTAAGAGCTCCCCCTCCATCGCCAAGGCGCTGCACCTGTCGCCGGGCACGGTACGAAATCACATTTCCAGCATCATGTCGAAGACGGGTGCAGGCAATCGCTACGAGGCGGCGCACGTGGCGAAGACGAATGGGTGGATTTAGCTCGCCCTGCAGACTAGCTGAATCCTTGTTAAATTCATGTGCGTTGTCTCACAGTAGACGCATGATCTTTTAACAAATAGCTCCCCCAGTTAGGAAAGCATGAAGACACCCCTCACCTGGCGCAAGGCCACTGCCGCAGCCGTGGCCGCCATCGTTTCTATCGGCTCCGCAGGCACCGCAGTTGCCGCCACCAACTCCAGCATCGGTTCTTCCGTCGCCGGCTCTTCTTTTAATCTCACCATCGGTTCATCCGTAACAGGTTCCTCAAAACCTCAGCCGGAGGAGCAGCAGGGCTTCGACCTGCAGTCGCACCGTGGCGGTCGCGGCGAGTACACCGAGGAATCCCGCAAGGCTTTTGAAGAATCTTTAAAGATGGGAGTATCCACCCTCGAGCTGGACATCGTACTGGCCGAGGACGGAACCCCGGTTGTATGGCACGATCCGGAAATCCAGGCCGACAAGTGCACCGATACCAAGCCAGCCACCGAGAACGACCCGGAGTTCCCCTACGTGGGCAAGCTCGTCCACGAGCTGAATTGGAAGCAGCTGCAGACCCTGAACTGCAACAAGGTGCTGAAGGGATTCCCCGAGGCTAAGGCCGAGAAGTCGAACAAGCTGCTGCAGCTGCAGGACGTCTTCGATATTGCTGCCGCCGATCCGCAGATGCGCTTCAACATCGAGACCAAAATCGAGGCCGAGAACCGCGAGAAGTCTGCCACACCGCAGGAGTTTGTCGACGCGATCCTGCCGGTCGTCCGCCACAACAAGGCAACCTCTCGCACCACCATCCAGTCCTTCGATTGGCGCTCGTTGCCGCTGGTGCGCAAGGCCCAGCCGGACATCTCTCTGGCTCTTCTTTATGACGCCACCACGTGGAAGTCCGGCTCCCAGTGGATCGGTGACGTTGACTACGACAAGCTGGGTGGCGATGTGAACAAGGCCGCTACCCAGATGGGTGCGGAGATTCTGTCCCCGGACTACAAGCTGGTCACCCCGGAGAACGTGGCTTCTGCCCACGCTGCAGGGCTGCAGGTTCTGCCGTGGACCGTAAACGAGAAATCCGACATGCAGGCCATGGTCGACGCGAAGGTCGACGGCCTGATCACCGACTACCCGACCCGAGGCCTGGAAGTTGTGAAGAAGAATAAGCTCCAGGTTCTCTAAGCCAGCTTGAGTTCCCGGTAGCGGTTCGCCGCCGCCAGGATTTCCGCCCCGCGCGGGCGACTCAAGTGACCGGGGTGATCGCGCCCCGGCGCCAACACGGCCAGACCCTTCTCGGTGATGTGGCGTTCCAAGCGAGCGACCAGATCCACTAGCGGGGTCTGGCCGTCGGCGTTTTTAGACAGCCACGCCAGTGCCGCGGCGATGGCCGCCGTCTGAGACGGCGCAACCAACTGGCCTACGGCACTCAAATCAATGTCGGAACGGTCCACACTGATCGTGGACAACCCGCGGGGCTTCGGCGGTTTGCGTGAGTTCAGAGTTCCACGAGCCAGGACACGCTCGGCGGTCCCGTGCTGAAACTGGTTCTGAGCTGGTTCCCCTGTACTCGCTGTGTCCCCTGTATCCCCTGCGATCTCGTGGGCACGTGCGGTCACCTCGCTGGGGCGGTAGGCATCCATCGCAATGACCGTGTCGGCCAGTCGCAGATAGGCACCCGAGCCGCCGGCGATAAGGACGGTGGAGACCGAGGTGGCGTCATACAAAGAACGAACGCGCTGCACGAACGGGGTGATGGGCTCCTTGTCGTTCGGCACGAGGCGCTGCATGAGGCGGTCGCGGATCATGAAGTTGGTGGCCGAGGTGTCCTCGTCGATGAGCAGCGCGGACGTGCCTGCGGCGTGTGCCTCGACGACATTGGCTGCCTGCGATGTGGAACCCGAGGCGTTGGTGGTGCTGAAGCGGCGCGTATCGGCGCCGGTGGGCAGGTTGGTGATGAACGGCGAGATGTCGGCGCCGGTGATGGGACGGCCGTCCTCGGCGCGGACGCTGGCGACGTCGGCGCGGGAGATAACCCACTCGCGGCCATCGCTGACGATGTGGGGATAAATGCCGCGTTCCAGGGCGCGCAGCAACGTGGACTTGCCGTGGTAGCCACCGCCGACGATGACGGTGAGCCCCTCCGGGATACCCATGCCCGTGACGGTGCGGCCGCTAGGGAGGTTGAATGTGTGGGTAAGAGACTCTGGGGATTCGAAAGGCGTGGCTTGCGAGGCGGCAAGCGGGCGGTCGCTATCGCCTGCAGCGCGCGGGAGGATCGCGCCGTTGCCGACGAAAGCGACGAGCTTGCGGGGTGCCAGCTGGGCGCGCAAGAACTCTTGATCGCGCAGCAGAGCCACGTGATCCTCGAGGGCACGGGCGTCGGCAGGGTCAAAACGGTCGTGGAACAGGCAGTCGTCGGCGAGTTGCGGCAGGTCATCGGCCAGAAGGTGGGCGGCCTGGCGGCCCAGGATGCGGCGGCCCTTGGCAGGCAGACCAACAAGCAGGCGGGCTTCGATGCGGTCGGGAGTGACCAGGACGTGAGTGCGTTCCAACACCTGCTGGCCGATATCACCGATGTGAACGTTCTTCGGGCGGGTGACATCGGCTTCGATGCGGCGGGCTAGGAAGTCCGCGACCGCTACCCTACCGATTGGGTCATCTATCAAGTGCTGTGGAATCCCAGCGGCGCGCATGGGAAGGATAAGGCGCATTTTCGAAGGGCTGGCGTAAGGGTCGGCCTGCACGCGGTCGATCGACAGCGTGAGCCCGGGGTCGCCGAAAGCCCCCGCGAGCTTCTTGTAAGCCCCGTAGCCCGCGCCGTCTAACTTGCGGGCATGGTCGAAAAGATCTTTGAAGCTGCGTGCTGCTGTTTCGTTGCGTGCCATGGCTTCCAGAGTAGGGGCAGAATTTATTCTGCTCCAATATGCACGTGACCTGCAAATACATAGGATCCGAAAAAAATTTTTAGAAAAATTTGTTTACAAGACGTAACAGTTTTTATGGGTGAACGTTTGTATGGGTGAAGGCGCTAACAAAACACACACTCACTCAACAGGCGTCTCACTACACACCGAAAGGATCACTCCCATGATTGAACTCGTTGCAACCTTCTTCCAGAACCTCGTCGAGGTAATCGGCGGTGCTATCGCTGGACTGGTCGGCCTGATCACCGGCCGATAAGAATCCCCTTCTTCTGAGGTTTCTCACTGGTCCCCGTCCACCTCGTGTGGGCGGGGATTTCTTTATAGGATCGATGACATGCTGGCCTTCCTCGCTGAAAATCCGCTGATAGCCCTCGTCCTCATCCTCGCTCTCGGCTTTGCCTTTGGAAAGCTCCGCATAGGCGGCATGTCGCTGGGCACGGCGGCGATTCTCTTCGTCGCCATCATCTTCTCCACCCTCGAACCCGCCATCCAGCTTCCCCCACTGCTCTTCCAATTCGGCCTGGCCATCTTCGTCTACGCCATTGGACTGACGGCAGGCCATGCCTTCTTCGCCGATTTCCGCGAACGCGGGTGGCGCATGATTCTTTTTGTGGTCGTGCTACTTGCCGGTTTGATGGGGATGACGTGGCTACTGGTACCTCTGCTGGGAGTAGAGGCCGCCACTGCTACCGGCTCCTTCGCCGCAGCACTGACCTCCACGCCCGGCATGGCCGCCGTCGTCGACATGTTGGAGGGCACCAACCCGGAACTCGCCGCCAACCCAGTGGTCGGTTACTCCCTGGCCTACCCCGGCGGTGTGCTCGGCGCAATCGCCGTGGCCGCCATCGGCGCGAAGGTCATCAAGGTCAACCACCGCCAAGATGCGATCGACGAAGGCGTACTGCATGCCCCGCTGGAACACCGCGGAATCCGCCTGCGCGAAGGCATTCATGGATGCGTGCGCGACCTGCGGACGATCGCGGACACGAAGATCATCGTCACGCGGCTGGTCCGACCACACCACGCCACACAGGATGTCCAGGAAAAAGACCACAAGCTGGCCTACCCGGATGCGGAGGTCTACCCCGGGATGATCGTGGTTATTACCGGCACACCGGATTCCCTAGATAGGGCCACCGCCGCGTTGGGCGAAGAGGTGGACATCGATATCGATAAGTCCTACATCGGCTACCGCCGCATCACAGTTTCTAACCCCAACATCGCCGGGCGCAGTATCAAGGACATTGATCCGATCAGCCACGGCTTCATTGTCGCCCGCGTCCGCCGCGGCGACGAAGACCTAGTCCCCGGCCCCGACGATGTGTTGCACTACTCCGACCGCGTGCGTGTGGTCACCCCGAAGCACCGGATCGACGAGGTCTCCCAGTTCCTGGGTGATTCCGAGCGCTCCCTGGCGGACGTCAACCTCCTGCCTTTCACGCTAGGACTGGCCATCGGTCTACTGATCGGCGCCATCCCCATCCCCCTGCCGGGCGGCGCCACGCTGAACCTGGGCTTCGGTGGCGGACCGATTGTCATGGGTCTGGTGTTTGGCGCATTGGCCCGCACCGGCCCCATTGGCTGGCAAATCCCCTACCACGCCAACAAGGCCCTCAGCAGTCTTGGATTGGCGATCTTCCTGGCAGGCGTGGGAACTATCGCGGGCACGGGATTCCGCGACGCTTTAACGGACATCTCGTCCCTGAAATACATCGCGCTGGGGCTGATCGTTACCGTCGTATCCGCCCTGGTCTGTGGTCTGGCCGGAATGTGGGTACTGCGCCTCAAATGGGACGAGGCAATGGGCATGGCCGCGGGTGTATCTACCAACCCCGCGGTGATCAGCTACCTCAACGACCAGTCGGGCACTGAACTACCCATGCGTGGGTATGCCACGGTCTACCCGGCAGCGATGATCGGGAAGATCATCGGCTGCCAGGTATTGCTACTGATGCTGCTGTAAAGCAGCAGCTTTACAGATCCTGCGCACCGGCGCGCTGCGGCAGCACGCGCGGGCGCACGCCGGCGATTTCCTCGGCGATGCGCACGACCTGGTTGGAGTAGCCGAACTCGTTGTCGTACCAGACGTACAGCACCAGGTGGTTACCGTTGGCGATGGTGGCCAGGCCGTCGACGATGCCCGCGTGAGTGGTGCCAACAAAGTCGGTGGACACGACCTCCGGGGACTTAATGAAGTCGATCTGCTGGCGCAGCGTGGAGTGCAGGGAAACGCGGCGCAGGAAGTTGTTGACCTCGTCAGCCTCAACTTCCTTATCCAGGGTCAGGTTCAGCACTGCCATGGATACATCCGGGGTGGGAACGCGGATAGCGTTACCGGTCAGCTTGCCCGCGAACTCCGGCAGAGCCTTGGCCACTGCCTTCGCCGCGCCCGTTGCGGTGAGCACCATGTTCAGGCCAGCAGCGCGGCCACGACGGTCGCCCTTGTGGAAGTTATCGATCAGGTTCTGGTCGTTAGTGAAGGAGTGCACGGTCTCGACGTGGCCATGCTGCACGCCGTAACGGTCGTTGATCACCTTCAGCACCGGGGTGATGCCGTTGGTGGTGCAGGACGCCGCGGATAGAATCCGGTCATCCTCAGTGATGTCGCCGTGGTTGATGCCGTAGACGATGTTCTTGATGTCGCCCTTGCCCGGGGCGGTCAGCAGAACCTTGGACACGCCCTTGGACTGCAGGTGCTGGGACAGGCCGTCGCGGTCGCGCCACACGCCGGTGTTGTCCACCACGATCGCATCGTTGATGCCGTAGCTGGTGTAGTCGATCTCCGCCGGGTTGTTAGCGTAGATGATCTTGATTGGGGTGCCGTTGGCCCAGATCGTGTTGTTCTCGTGATCCGTGGTGATGGTGCCATCGAAGGCGCCGTGGACGGAGTCGCGGCGCAGCAGGGAGGCACGCTTAACCAGGTCGCCCTCGCCCTTGGAACGGACGACGACGGCGCGCAGGCGGGCACCACCGTAAGTAGCCTCGCGGGAAACCAGGATGCGGGCCAGCAGACGGCCGATGCGGCCGAAGCCGTAGAGGACGATGTCGCGGGGCTCTACCTGCTCCGGGCCACCGATGACCTCGGCCAGCTCGCGCTCCAGGTACTCGCGCAGGGTCAGTCCCTCGGAGTTCTTGTTGTAGCGGCTAGCCAGGGATCCGATGTCGATAGAGGCGGTGCCCAGGTTCATTTCCACCAGCTCGCGCAGAACCGGCAGGGTCTGCTCCAGCGGCAGCTCCTTTTCCACCACGCGGCGGGCGTAGCGGTGGGACTTGATGATGTCGATGTCGGTGACGTTGACCAGCAGTCGACCGAAAATAGAGGTTACGACGTTCTTATCGCGGTGCAGTCGGCTGATCAGCGGCAGCATCTCTTGTGCCAGAGCCAGCCGCTCGTTCCAATCGCTGTGCAGATCGCTCGTGGTGTGCGCGTTGTCGGTCATCTATACCTCACTACCTCACTGGAGGGAATCGTTTTGCCAAAATCCGGGGGTCACCCGCTTACCCCCTAAGTCTAGTGGCAGACTCCCCCACTCCCATTAATCCGGGGGCTTATAGGGGTAGACGTTTATTCTGGGAATATGACTAACTCTTCTGCAACCAACAATCCGCAGCCCAGCGATGTGGAGATCGCGCAGGCCCACACCCTGGAGCCCATCACCACAATCGCAGAACGCGCCGGCATCCCGGAAGCAGCTTTGATCCCCTACGGTCGCACAAAAGCCAAGATCGATGTTCCCGCGTTGAAGGCGGAGCGTGAGGGCGTCAATAAAAAGGGCAAGCTCGTACTCGTGACGGCAATGAGCCCAACACCCGCCGGCGAGGGCAAGTCCACCGTGTTGATCGGACTTGCCGATGCCGTGCGAGCAGCGGGGCGCCAGACGATGGTGGCGATCCGCGAGCCCTCCCAGGGACCAGTCATGGGTATCAAGGGCGGTGCAGCAGGCGGCGGCTATGCGCAGATCGTGCCGATGGAGGACATCAACCTGCACTTCACCGGTGATATGCACGCCATCACCGCAGCGACGAACACGCTAGCTGCAATGGTGGACAACCACGTGCAGCACGGCAACGCGCTAGGCATTGACCCGCGACGGGTGACCTGGCGACGCTGTCTGGACGTTAATGACCGCTCGCTGCGCCACGTCGTCACGGGGCTGGGCGGGCCGGGTCAGGGCACCCCGCGCGAGGGCGGGTTCGATATCACGGCAGCCAGCGAGATCATGGCGATCCTGTGCCTGGCCACCGACTTGAAAGATTTGAAGAAGCGCATCGGACGCATCGTGGTGGGTCAAACCTACGACCGCAAGCCCGTGACGGCGGGTGATCTGAAGTGCGCAGGTGCGATTACTGCCCTGTTGCGCGACGCGATCAACCCGAACCTGGTGCAAACCCTGGGTGGCACGCCGGCGCTGGTGCACGGCGGGCCTTTTGCGAATATCGCGCATGGCTGTAACTCGCTGATCGCGACGACGACGGCGCTGGACTTGTCGGAGGTCGTGCTTACCGAAGCCGGCTTCGGCAGTGACCTGGGTGCGGAGAAGTTCTTCGATATCAAGGCTCGCGCCGGTGGCCTCGATGTCGCCGCGACCGTGGTCGTGGCCACTATTCGTTCGCTAAAGCACAACGGCGATTCGGTACTGAAAGCTGGACTGTCCAACCTGGAGCGCCACGTCAGCAATATCCGCAAGTTCGGCGTGGAGCTGGTGGTGGCGCTGAACCTATTTAGTACCGACAGCGCTACGGATCGCCAGCAGATCGCCGAGTGGGGCGAGCAGTTCGGCGTGCGTGTCGTCGAGTGCAATGTGTGGGCCGAGGGCGGTGCCGGTGCAGCGGATCTAGCCTCTGCCGTGTTGAAGGTCGTCGATGGCGCCTCTGGTGATGACGCCCCTAGCTCCAGCCACCAGATTTATCAGCCAGTCGATGGCGTGGAAGCCACCTTGCGTACGATTGCCACGGAGATCTACGGCGCAGCGGACGTCCAGTTCGGACCGAAGGCCTTGAAGGATTTGGCGTTCTTGAAGGAGAACGGCTGGGACAAGTTGCCAGTGTGCGTGTCAAAGACTCAATACTCCTTCAGTGACGACCCCAGCGCACTTGGCGCGCCCAGTGGACACACGCTGCACGTCCGCGAGCTGGTGCCACGCATCGGCGCAGGCTTCGTGGTGGCCATGACCGGTGACGTAATGACACTGCCTGGTTTGCCGAAGAAGCCCGCGGCTGAGCGCATTGACGTGGACGAGAGTGGAGTCATTTCGGGCTTGTTCTAACGCGCATTGACGTAGGCTTTCTTTCGTGCAAGAAACTCAAGTTCTCACGAAGAAGCCTCCACGTCCTGTTTTCGACCGAGGCCCCCGCCCCTATATGCGCGGTCGCCTGCACACCGCTGCCGCGTGGTATTTCGGCGGCATGGGAACCGCGCTGACCATCGTTGCGGCCTCCAAGTTTCACCTGTCCTGGATGACCATGGCCACGGCGCTGTACGCCCTGTGCCTGGCCGGGATGCTTACGGTCAGTGCGCTGTACCACCGAGTGCCGTGGCGCTCCGAGGGCGCGGTGAACAGCTGGCGGCGTGCTGACCATGCCATGATCGCGGTCTTCATCGCCGGAACCTACGGGCCGGTGACGGTCGGCGCTTTTGGCGCGCGATGGTTCACCGGCTGGGGTTGGTTTAACACCGGCGGGCTGTGGATCTTGGCCGTGTGCTGGCTGGCCGCCGCCGCGGCAGTAGTACTGAATCTGGTGTGGATTGATCACCCGCGATGGCTGGATGCCACCACGTACCTCACGCTCGGTTGGCTGGCTGCCATCGGCGCCGTTGGCTACTACCAGCAGTTGGGGCTGGCTGTAAGCCTGCTGATGCTGGCCGGTGGAATCGTCTACTCCGTTGGCGCAGTCATCTACGCCAAACAGTGGCCGAACCCCTCCCCGCGGTGGTTTGGGTTCCACGAGGTATTCCACGCCGCCACAATCTTGGCGGCGTTGCTGCACCACATCGCAATCTGGATCCTGGTGCTGCGCTAGCGCCTACCTAAAGCACCTACTTCTTGTACCTTTCTCGCGCACGCCCACTGCGATACGCACGTACTCTTCCACGATGCTTTTAGCAAATGGAATCCGCCCCCTGCATCTAGTTCTGATTCCCCACGTCAGAACTATTCGAGAGTGCCCTTGGAGGAATTTGTTAGCCCTCGCTCAGGAGTCCAGATCCATCTAGTTTTAGCAGAGTCCGAGAACGCTATTTTCTCGATTCTAAAGTTCGCTGAATTTAGAATCGAGGAAAAACCTTCAATATCCTTGATGAATCGTGGGTAATCCCAACTTGAATCGTCAGGCTCCTTTAAACTTTCCACGAAAAAATTACCGGGAGGCAGCGTATTCAGTCTCAAAGCTTCTTTTTTGTAATACTTACAGCCCACTTCGATGCGAATGTCATAGACAGTTCCGGCAGATTGGCCATCGTTTGAAATAAGTAGTCCCCATTGATCAGCGTCGTTCTTCACCCACCACGCGGCGACCAACCGAGCGACGTTTCTAATCTCGGAAGCCTCCTCCCGCTTTCGCTGTTCAATCTGTAGCTTTTCCTGAAACTCAGCACGCTCCTTGGACCATTCATCAAACTGCCGTTGACGGTCCTCACGCTCCCTTTCAAGCGCTTGCTGGTTTGCTTGCTGAGCACGAACCGCTGCATTTGACTCTTCTGAAAGACGCCTAGCATCCTGTTCAGCCTTCTTTGACACGTTGAGCGCCCAGATACTTATGAGCACTCCCGCTGCAGATGCTGCTGCTCCCGCCCACTCACCAAAAGTACCGATACTGTCGAACACTATTCTTTCCTTTCCTAAAGGGCGTACCGTGTCGGAAACTCTTTGAAGAAATAAACGAGCAATTCAAATGCGCCTGCCACCGCTACTAGCTGCGCTAGCGCCTATTTTTGGCGCCTACTTCTAGCGCCGCCTACTTCTTACGCTTCTTCTCGCGCACACGGACCGCAATACGCACCGGCGAACCTTCAAAGCCGAAGGCCTCGCGCAACTTGCGCTCCAGGAAGCGACGGTAGCCGTGCTCTAGGAAACCAGTGGTGAACAGTACGATCACCGGCGGCTTGGTGGAGGCCTGGGTCGCGAAAAGTACGCGCGGCAGGCGTCCGCCACGCATCGGCGGCGGGGTCTCCGCAATCACGGCACGAAGCCAGGTGTTCAACTGACCGGTGGAAATGCGCTGATCCCAGCTCTCCAAAGCCTCGATCATCGCGGGTTCCAGCTTCTGGAGTGCACGACCGGTCTTCGCGGAGATATTCACGCGACGCGCCCACGGGACGTGGGATAGCTGCAGCTCAATTTCGCGCTCCAGCAACTCGCGGCGGTCCTCATCCACCAGATCCCACTTGTTATAAGCCACCACCAGGGCACGACCCGAGTCGAGGATCATGCGAAGTACGCGCTGATCCTGTTCGGCAATGGGCTCGCTGGCGTCCACAAGAAAGACAGCGACCTCCGCCGCATCAATGGCGGAACGAGTGCGCAGGGAGGCGTAGAACTCATGGCCGCGTGCCTGCTTCGTCTTCTTGCGGATGCCGGCGGTGTCGACAAACTTCCAGGTCTTTTCCTCCAATTCGACGATGGAGTCAACTGGATCGACGGTGGTGCCGGCAACATTGTTGACGACGGAGCGTTCCTCGCCCGTGATCTTGTTCAGCAGTGAGGACTTGCCCACGTTCGGGCGGCCGACCAGTGCCACGCGACGCGGCCCGGAGACAATCGACAGTTCGCGGGGGTGCTCCGGGAAGGAATTAAAAACCTGATCCAGAACGTCAGCCGCACCCTTGCCGTGCTGTGCAGACACCGGGTACGGGTTATCCAGACCGAGTGCCCAGAACTCAGCGACATCGCCCAGCTGAGCATCGGCATCGCACTTGTTAGCGACCACGATCACCGGCACCTCGCTGCGCTGCAGCTTGCGGGCGATAACCTCGTCGGTAGAGGTGATGCCGACCTTCGTGTCAACCACGAATACGATCACGTCGGCGGTCTCCATAGCAGTTTCCGCCTGGCGGGCAATTGCGGCGTGGATGCCCTTGGCATCGGGATCCCAACCACCCGTGTCCTGTACCCAGAAGCGGCGGCCAGACCACTCACCCAAGTAGGAAATACGGTCGCGGGTCACGCCCGGGAAGTCCTCCACCACAGCCTCGCGACGACCGATAAATCGGTTCACCAGCGTGGACTTGCCCACGTTCGGGCGGCCCACAATCGCGACGGTGCACAGTGCCTCTTGCTCTGCTTCCTCGTCGCCCAGCACGCCGAAGGCTTCCTCCAAGGCCTCCCAATCCTCGTCGGATTCCGGCATATCGCCGCCGCCTTCAAGGGTGAAATCCTCCGGGCCGGTAATGAAGAACTCATCCGGTCCGGCCTCGTTGCCCTCGTCGAAGTCGTCATCGTCGTATTCGGAGAACTCGGCAGCGGTGAAGTCCGACTCCCCCAGCACTTCGCCGTCTGCAGTACGGAAGATCAGCTCCGAAGGCGACTCGGTGGAATCCGGACGAGCGCTGGCGAGTACCAGCGTTGCCAGCTTTTCCAGCACCTCGTCGATGTCCATGTCGCCCGTGTCCACAATCACCGCATCCTCGGCGGGGCGCAGCGGAGAAGTCTCGCGGGAGGAATCGGCTTCATCACGCCGCTGCACATCCGCGAGTACCGCGTCGTAATCCACGTCTCGGCCAGCGGCTTGGTCTTGATCGTAACGACGCTGGGCTCGAACCTCTGCGGAGGCGGTCATAAAGATCTTCACTGGGGCGTCGCTAAGCACCACCGTGCCGATGTCGCGCCCCTCGACCACACAGCGCCCAGCAGCGAAAGCCAAAGAGCGCTGCAAAGCAACCAGGTTTTCGCGGACCTCTGGGATGGCTGCGACGGCCGATACGTGGGCGGTCACCTCGGGGCCACGGATCTCCCCGGACACGTCCATGCCGTCTAGCAGCACCTCTGTAGACGTGGGATCTTCGTTGATCTCCAATGGCAGATCTGCCGTGGCGGCGATGATGTCCTGACGCGAGTTGTCTGCGGAAGGGTCGATGCCCTGGCGCAGTACGTGCAGGGTAGCTACGCGGTACATCGCTCCGGTATCCAGGTATCTCGCGTCAGCGGCGGTGGCCAAGCGACGGCACACGGTGGATTTGCCGGTGCCGCTGGGGCCGTCCACGGCGACAATCAGGCCACCATCTTCAATGTTTTTAACGCGGGCGAGCTGGTCTAGTGCGGAGCCGGGCTCAAAATATGGTGCATTCGTCATGGCTAAAAGGTCGTTCCCTAACTGATTTTGTGTTTGTGTCGGCTGTAAAGCGTTTTTAGGGCGCTTACAGCCCGACCTTCTTGTACAAGCTCTGCAGTTCTGCCTGGTTCAGTGCGCGGATCGTGCCCGGCTTCTGTTCCCCTAGCTGCACGGTGTGAATCTTTGTGCGTACCAGGGCCTGGACTGGGAAACCGGCCTCCTTCAGCATGCGGCGGACGATGTGCTTGCGACCTTCGTGCAGTTCTACCTTGATTAGCGACTTGCCCTGCCACACGTCCACGATCTGAACGTTGTCGGCACGCGCAGTGCCGTCGTCCAGCTCCACGCCGTCTTTTAGCTCGCGGATCAACTTGCGGCTTGCCTCGCCCAGCACGGTGGCCATGTAGGTCTTTTTCACTTCGTACTTGGGGTGCATCAGACGGTTGGCCAATTCGCCGTCGTTTGTGAGCAACAGCAGTCCCTCCGTTGCCGCATCCAGGCGCCCAACGTGGAACAGGCCTTGGCCTTCCTTCAGTCGGGTACCCACTAGGTCTCCTACACACGGACGTCCCAGCTCGTCGCTCATTGTGGAGTGCACACCGCGCGGCTTATTGAGTACGAAGTAAACCATTTCCTCATTGACCTGCACGCGCTCGCCATCTACGCGGACAATGTCCACGCTCGGGTCGATGCGAGTGCCCATCTTCACCACGACTTCGCCGTTGACTTCGACTCGGCCTGCGGCGATGAGCTTCTCACTCATCCGGCGGCTGGCTACACCAGCGGAAGCCAGCACTTTTTGCAAGCGCACCTGCGCCTTCTCCGAGTCGGGCTTATTCAGGGCTGCGGCTGCCTCTTGCTCAGTCACGTGCTGACGTTTAGCGGGCTTGGCCTGCGATAGATAGATGTCTGTCGGAGCGGTCTCCGGTGTGCCGTCTCGGCGAGCGGGTGTGTCCACGGTGTTTCTAGCCCTTCGAACTAAAAAGAAAATCTTGAATTATCCAGCAGAATTCTACCCTTTCCCCCACTTAACTGTCGATATTGTCCAAGCTGTCGATGCTATCGACCTCCGGCAGCAGCGGCGCCAGATCCGGAAGCTGCTCCAGCGACTCGATGCCGATCTGCTCCAGGAAGAGCTCGGTGGTGGAGTAAAGATGCGCTCCGCCCTGTTCCCCAGTCTCGGCGATCAGCCCGCGCAGAGAGAGCGTACGCATCACACCGTCGCAATTCACGCCACGCACAGCCGCAACCTGACTACGCGTTACGGGCTGCCGATAGGCCACCACCGCCAGGGTCTCCAAAGCTGCGCGGCTTAGCCTCTGCTGCGTGCCGTCCAACAGCTTGGCCTCCACCACTTCCGAGTTGGAGCGCCGGGTGTACAGCCGGAAGGCCCCTTCGTGTTCGCGCAGTTCAAAACCGTTGCCGCGTGCGTCGTATTCCGCCGCAATCTCATGCAGAATTTGCGCCACCTCCGCTTCTGGCACCGCGTGCTCCTCGTTGGAAAGTACGCGGGCGAGCTCTGTGGGCGTCACTGCCTCATCGCTTACAAGAAGCAGCGATTCAACACGGCTGCGCAGCACCGAGACCTGCGGCAGCGGTGCGGGGTTGGGGTTCAAGTCGCTCATGGTGTGTGCCTTTCGTGCCTTTCTTTATGACGCCTACTCCCAGTTGCTGGCCGCCACCACTGCCGGATCGACATCCAGCCCGGTCCAGGCCACCGACATCTCCTGCAGTGCCTCGGGCTGCTCGATGCCGATGGCGCGTGCCTTGTACAGTTCCAACAGTGCCAGGAAACGCCCGACGACGATCATGTTCAACTCTGCATCGGCGATCAACGCGTTAAACGTTACCCACGTGTTCTCTCCGGCAACCTTTAGCGTGTTGAGGATCCGGCCGGCTTGTTCGGGGACGGACACTGCGACCTGGTGAATGTGGCCGGTATCTACATGATCGGGGCGGGGGCGGAACACGGCAGCGGCCAACTCGGCGAACTCATCTGCGGTTTTGCCGATCTTCACCTCCGGCAGCAGGTTCGCATGGTGTTCCTCCAATGAGAGGCTGGCCGGGTACGCCCTAGCGGCATCTCGCTGCCACTCGGCGAAAAGGCTCGCCACCTGCTTATACGCGCGGTATTGCAGCAGACGGGCAAACAGAAGGTCACGGGTTTCCAGCAGCGCGAGGTCTTCCTCACTTTCCACCTCACCGCGTGGAACCAGGCGGGCGGCTTTCAAGTCCAGCAACGTAGAGGCGACGACGAGGAATTCCGTGACTTCGTCCAAGTCCTCCGCGCTAGAACTGAGGTTTTTTGTGTAGGCAATGAACTCGTCGGTGACCTGCGCCAAGGCCACTTCGGTGATGTCCAGCTTGTGGGAGTGGATCAGCTGCAGCAATAGGTCAAAAGGCCCGTCGAAGTTAGCCAGGGCCACTCGGAAGCCGGTGATCTCAGGCTGTTCCGGCTGCTCGGACTGCTCTAGGGGCTCCGGCAGATTAAATTTGCTGAGCGACGCGCTCAATGACTTCCTTTGCCAGGTTCGAATACTGTACAGCGCCGGAGGAGCTCGGTGCCCACGTGTTGATCGGCTCGCCTGCCACGGAAGTTTCCGGGAAGCGCACAGTGCGGGTAATCACGGAGTCGAAGACCTTATCTCCGAAAGCCTCCACCAGCCGCTCCATCACCTCGCGAGCGTGCAGAGTGCGGCGGTCGAACATGGTCACCAGGATGCCCAGAACTTCCAGCTTGAAGTTCAGACGGTCACGGACCTTGTCCACCGTATCCATCAAAAGCGCCAAGCCACGCAGCGAGAAGTACTCGGACTCCACGGGAATGATCACGGAGTCCGCGCAACTCAGTGCGTTTACCGTCAGCAGGCCGAGGGAGGGCTGGCAGTCGACGATGATGAAGTCGTAGTCACGCATGACGGGCCGTAGCGCACGGGCCAGTGCTTGTTCGCGTCCGACCTCGTTGACCAATTGGATCTCTGCAGCCGACAGGTCAATATTCGCCGGCACGACATCCAGACCGTCGACGGGGCTGGAATGGATGGCGTCAAAAATCGAAGTAGAAGAATCGACCAGAAGGTTGTAGACGGTCACGTCCAGTTCGTCGTGGCTGATTCCCAATCCGGCCGACAGCGCACCCTGCGGGTCCAGATCAACCAGCAGAACCTTACGGCCGAAGGCAGCCAACGAGGCACCAATGTTGATCGTCGAGGTGGTCTTGCCCACTCCGCCCTTTTGGTTGCACATCGCGATGATGGAGGCCGGGCCGTGGCGATCCAGCGGTTCCGGATCCGGCAGCTCCTTGATCGGTCGGCCAGTGAGGCCGATGCGCTGATCGGGCTTATCAAACAACGCATCCGCGTGTGACTGTGAACGTGACATCAGCTATCCCGTCAAGCCCTTTCCCTTGATTGTTCTATTCAACCGATAATTACACCCTAGAGATTATCAGGCGCGCTAGGTACGGGGGTGGGATGAGGCCCAAATTTCCCTCAAGTGCTCAGGGCTGACCTTGGTATAGATCTGTGTCGTCGCCACACTTGCATGGCCCAAGAGTTCCTGCACCACGCGAATATCCGCGCCACCTTCCAACAGGTGGGTGGCGAAGCTGTGCCGCAGACTGTGCGGCGAGACATGCTGCAGCCCCGCCGCGTCCGCTGCCTGCGCGACGATTTTGAAGCCCGACTGCCTACCCAACCGCGCCCCGCGGTTGTTGAGGAACAGCGCCGGGCTGCCCTTCTTGTTCAGACTTGGACGCGCGCGCACCAGGTAGCGTTCCACAGCCTCCAGCGCGGGGCGCCCCAGAGGAACGATGCGCTCTTTGCCGCCCTTGCCGCGAACCAGCAACATGCGTTGCTCCCGGTCGAGATCGTCGACGTCGAGGTCCAGCAGTTCCGTGATGCGCGCCCCGGTCGAGTAAAGCATCTCTAGGAGCGCACGGTCGCGGATATTTATTTGCGACGCCCCGTCCCCCGCCGGCACAGCGTTCAGCAGAGCTTCTACCTGTGCGAGACTTAGCGCCTTGGGAATAGAGCTGCCCTGGGAAGGCGTGGGCACGTCCGCTGCCACATCAAAGGGTAGGCGCCCGTCGGCATGGGCGAAAGAATGCAACCCGCGGATTGCCGCCAGCGCGCGAGCAGCCGAAGATGCCGCCAGGTTGAGATCTTTACGCAGAAAGACGAGGTGATCTTCGATATCTGTGGCTGTCACATCTCCCAGTGCCTTGGCATCCAGCCATTCCAGGTAGCGATCCAGGTCGCGTTGGTAATTCGACAGTGTGTGTACGGATACGTCCCGTTCTGTCTTTAGATGCCGGATGTAGGCTCTGCCGAGTTTATGGTTTGCTTCGCGGCTCAACGGATGAACTTCATGTCCGTACCCGGCTTGGCTTCAGCGCTGGAGGCGCGGCGTTCGGCAAGGCTGGAGTGATAGTTAAAGGGCTCGGTGACATTGCGGCGGGTACCGGCTGCCAAGTGCAGCAGTGCGATAGTGGCAATGGAGTTTTCCACTTTCCCCGTCTGCACCCATTCAATAGCTTCGGGGATCGGCACCCAGCGCGTCTCGATCTCCGCCTCCTCAAACTCAGCCTCGGGGAGATCAAAGCCGCTGAGATCGCTGTCCAAATCCTCAGCCAGGTAGATGCGACACATCTCTTCGCTGAACCCCGGGGACGTCACCACATCCCCCAGCAGATGCCACGTCTGCGCGGACAGGCCAGCTTCCTCCGCCAACTCGCGCCGAGCGGCATCAAGGGGATCCTCCCCCACCATGTCCAGCAAGCCAGCTGGGATTTCCCACAGGTGACGTCCCACCCCGTGGCGGTACTGACGGATCATCATGACGTGACCGTCGCGCACAGCGGCTACGGCAACGGCGGAGAAGTGCTCCACGATTTCTCGCTTAGCTTCTCCAGTGGCGGTAGTGATCGTGTCCCGGCGCACCCCGATAATCGGTGCGTCCAGCAGCAATTCGCTGTCTACGACACGGTACGGTGTGCTGCTTTTGGTGCCCTGTGTATCCATACCATCCCAGTGTAGGAGGGTGTGGTTAGGAACGCTCGGCCTGGTGATTCAGGGCTGCGTCTACAAGTCCCTGGAACAGCGGGTGGGAGCGAGTCGGACGGGACTTGTACTCCGGGTGAGCCTGGGTGGCCACAAAGTATGGGTGCACGTCCTTCGGGTACTCAACGAATTCCACCAGGGTGCCGTCCGGGGAGGTTCCGGAGAACTGCAACCCGGACCCCTCAGTGATCTGCTCGCGGTAGGCGTTGTTCACTTCGTAGCGGTGGCGGTGACGCTCCGAGACATCGGTGGTGCCGTACATTTCTGCGACCATGGATCCCTCTGCCAAGTGGGCTGGGTAGGCGCCGAGGCGCATGGTTCCGCCCAGGTCAGCCTCGCCCGACACAGCGGCCTTCTGTTCTTCCATGGTGGAGATGACGGGAGTGGAGGCGTTGGCGTCGAACTCGGTAGAAGAAGCATCCGTGAGACCCGCAGTGCGCGCAGCCTCGATCACGATGCACTGCAGACCCAGGCAGATGCCGAGCAGTGGCAGCTTGTTCTTCCGGGCGTAGGTGATGGCGCCGATTTTGCCTTCAATGCCACGGTTGCCGAAACCACCAGGGATAACCACGCCGTCGACGTCCTTCAACGCTTCAGCGGCAGCTTCTTCCGTCTCGCAGTCGTCGGACGCAATCCACTTCACGCGAGCGCGAACATTCGCACCAAAGCCACCAGCGCGAATGGCTTCAGCGACGGACAGATAAGCGTCCGGTAGATCAATGTACTTGCCGACAATGCCGATGGTGACCTCGCCGTTCGGATTGTGGACGCTTTCCAATAGGTTGCCCCAGGTCGTCCAGTCCACGTCGCGGAACGGCAGGTTCAGGCGACGGATGATGTAGTTATCCAGGTGCTGAGAGTGCAGCACCTTCGGGATGTCGTAGATGGAGGGGGCGTCGGGGCAAGAAACCACGCCATCCTCGTCCACGTCACACATCAAGGCGATCTTGGCCTTCATAGCTTGCGGAACTTCACGGTCAGCGCGCAGGACGATCGCATCCGGAACGATACCGATGCTGCGCAGCTCTGCGACAGAGTGCTGAGTCGGCTTCGTCTTCAGCTCACCAGATGGAGCGAGATAAGGAACCAGAGAAACGTGGATGAAGGCAATGTTCTCGCGACCCGCCTCGTGGCGAACCTGGCGGATAGCCTCCAAGAAAGGTTGGGACTCGATGTCACCGACAGTGCCGCCGATTTCGCTGATCACTACGTCTGGCGCTTGACCATTCTTGTCTGGCTGTCCCATAGCCAGCACGGCGGCCTTGATCTCATCGGTGATGTGCGGGATCACCTGGACGGTCTTGCCCAGGAACTCACCGCGACGCTCTTTAGCGATCACGTTGGAGTACACCTTGCCGGTGGTGACATTGCCGGCCGCGGAGAGATTGCGATCCAGGAAACGCTCGTAGTGGCCGAGATCCAGGTCGGTCTCCGCACCATCTTCCGTGACGAACACTTCGCCGTGTTCGAATGGGTTCATGGTGCCCGGATCAACGTTGAGGTACGGATCCAGCTTCTGCATCGTTACACGCAGGCCACGGGAGGAAAGCAGCTGTCCTAGGCTGGCCGCAGTGAGCCCCTTGCCCAACGAGGACGCCACACCGCCGGTGACGAAAATGAATTTAGTGCTGTTCTTTGCACGATTAGTGGCCAAGGTAACTCCCGAATCAACGACGCTTAAACTTCGCTATCTACGGGGTTTCAGCCTAACACAAGCCTATTCCGGCGTAGCATCTGACGCGTTCGAAGCTGCCCCATAATGCCCCGCCTTGTTGTCCTTTTGCTGGCCTAGCGCACGGATGGTAGCGATGCGTCCGGCTACAGTGTCCACGTTGTCGATCGTGGAGACTGCTTCCTTCGCATCCTTATCGGCACGAACCTGGCCAATGGCTCCGTTATCTTCCGCGCTGCCTGCCTGTGCTGCGAGTACAGCGCCCTTCGTGCGAGAATCCAGCCCCGCGACAAAGTCAGCTACGAATTTGGTGCTGTAGTTGCCATGGGCCGCGTCGTCAGAGGTATCGCCTCCTACGACCAGAGCCAGATCCGCGGCTTTTGGAGCTTCTCCTTGGTAGGCAATGAGATCCTCGTTGGACAAAGCACCGAGGGCTATGCCCCGATCGGTTTCGCTGGCCTCTTTGTCACCTGCTGCCAGGGCTGCTCCCAGCAGCTGGCCGGTGTGCATACCGGGATCCAGTTTGTCTTCCGATAGTTTCGCACCCGCTGGCAAAGAGTTGGCTGCAATGGACTTCAGAGAGTCACCGCTATCTGCGCTCAGTGCCTTATCCGTCAGTTCGATGACACCGTTAACGCTGCTGCCAGCCATTTTGATTAGGCGCTTGAGGCTATCGGTATTGGCCTGGTCGGCGTCAGGAAGAACAAAAAGATTAACCGAGGTGCCACGCAAAAGGTTGCGCACCGCCGGGCCCGAAACCGAACCGAGAACCTTGTCGCTGGCGGCAGACTGTCCCTCGGCTTTGTCACGCGCGGCTTTTTCGTCCTTCAGCTGCTGCGCGGCTGAGGAATCTTTCGCTACTGGCCCACCCGGTACGTTCGGCGCGAGGGCAAAGAAACCCAATGCGGTACCTGCGGCGATGCCAAAGCTCAGGCCGGCGATAACCTTGCCGGCGGAGCCTTTCGAGTTCTTGCTCATGCTTATCCCGTCTACTGCCTAGCTCTTGAACAGATCCTGCACGCTCAGGGCGAAGCTGTTCCAGGTGTCGATGAGGTTATCTACGAACGCACCATCGCCAGAGAACCCAATAATCGCGATGATGACGGCAAGGGCAACCAGGATGCCCAGGATTGCCCAGATCCAGCCACCGCCGGACCTAGAAACTCGGTAGAGCTCGGCCACAGCAGTGGAATCAACGAGCCGCGGCCCTACTCGCAGACGGGACATCAAGGCCGACGGAGTGTCCGGCGACTGTGCTCGTTGGAACACGGTATCTAGATCTTCGATCTCGCCGAGGTTTACCACCATGGAAGCACCGTGGTAGTTGGCCAGCAGCAGAGCCAGATCAGTCGGGTTCTGCGTGGCAGCGGGGAACGTCATGGCGCCCACGCCCAGGTCTTGAATGCGCTCCAAGCCCACTGCATGCCCGTCCGGGTCTGCCGGCAGCACAACGGTGGCGCCGCTGCGCAGTGCTTCGTTGGAGATTTTCTCCGGGTCACCGATGATCACATTCGGACGGTAGCCCTCTTGGATCAAGCTGTCGGCTGCGTTTTCCACCGCCACGATAATCGGCGAGTACTCCCGCATGAAGTAACGCAGATCCTTGAGCTTCTGCTCGATACGCGCGTCAGGGCTTGCCACCAGCACCTTGCGGTCGTCCATGTCCACATCGACATCCGGGATGCCGAGGCCATCGACCAGCAGAGGAGCCTCGGAGCGGACGAATTCGGACATGTTGCCGGACAACGCTTCCATGTGGTCGCCGAGCGCCTCGCGAGCGTCTTCGAAGCGGGAGGACGCGGTATCCATGTCGAGGATCTCGCCTCCACCGATGGAGCGGTCGCCGTAGTAGACCTTGCCGTCGTCGATGCGCCCCTTCTTGCCGTTTTTCACCTTAGCGATCAGGTCTTCACCGGCGTTTTCGATCAGCAGGATGCCTTCGTCGAGCATCATCTGCGGGCCGAAGTTCGGCACTTGTCCAGTGGTGAATTGTTGAGCGTTCACGACGGCGGAAACGCGCGCGTCGATGAGCTTCTGGCTGGTTGCACGGCTGATATCGGATTCGTCGACAATGGCGATGTCGCCCTCGGAGATCTTGGCCTTAGTAAATCCCTTGGGTCCGGTGAGGTCACGGGTGGCGCCGTTGATTCCGGGCTGGTCACTACGGGAGAAAATCATGCCCACCATTGTGGTGTTCATGTGGCCAGTGTTGCGTTAGGCGCGCCGGGAAATGGCCTAACGAATCACCTTTCGTACCGTTTGACGCGCAGTTTCGTCGTGTTTCCTCCTATCGCGTCCCTTCTTCCCCGAAATCAGTGGGTCTTCACCGCTTAGGAAAAGCCGGCGGAAGTAAGAGCGATCCTGCTTGTTGTATTTCAGCGATGCACTGCGCAGTCCAGCCTTTGTGCCCCGGCCTGCCCCACCGTGGCCTACGCCCCTACCTAATGCTGTTGACGCCACATTTCCACCAGCCCTCATTCCAGCGCCATTCTTTGCCTCTGCAGCTCGATGTGGTGCAACGGCGGTTCCCTTGTTGGCGTTGGGATTGTTCGTGTGAACTCCGTCGCCGGTTAGGGCTTGGAATTTCGGTGCGCTAAGGCTACCGGGAAGGCTAGGGCGGGGTGCTGTGGTGGAGACATTGCGGAGGTTCGCCTTTGGTAGCCCAGATCCGGTACTGGAGCCTGGTGTTTTTCCGCCGCCGATAGCCCGGAGTTGTGTGGAATCTCTAGTGGCGTTTAGGTTGACCAGGGTTCCCGGTCGCCCGGCTTCCCTTCCGCGGTTAGCGAAGCGCTCTTGTGCATTGATGAGGTTGTTTGTGTCTGCCATGCCAGTACCACCTTGCCCAGGAGCTGACGCATTCGTGGCTGCGCCAGAATGTTGAGTGATGGTCGGTGTTTGTGCCGTTGTTGTAGTTGCTGTGTGCGCCACGCCGGGAGTGTGGGAAGCCGTAGTCGCAGCAGGCTGCACGGGTGCAGGTGTGTGCGCCGGGGCATGAAGGCCTCCCGGAGTGGCAGCTGGTTGTGTAGCTGCCGATGCAGGCGCCGGCTTCGATGCGTGTGCTGCTGCAGAGGCTGCTTGGTTTCCGTGGGCTGTAGCACTGGCTGGCGCTACAGCATTCGTGTTGCCATTGATGTGCGAGACCGTGGGGTGTGCGGAGGCAGTGGAGACGGTGGTGGCGTCCAAAGTTCCTCCGCCTGAGTGCCCCACAATTGGAACGCCGAGGTTAGAGACGGGCGGACGCACCAACTCGAGTGAAGGCTGCAGGTTTGCGGAAACGAAGTTGGTTATAGCAGCTTGTTCTGCGAGGAGCCGTTCGGCGGGATCCGGAATTAGTGCGGTCGTCGCTTGGATTGCTTCGAGCGCTTTGAGGTTTGAGTTGCGTATAACGGGGAATTGTCGGACAGAACCAGCCATTGCGGTGGTGTTCGCTGCGATTGTCAGACCGGTTTTGTGAACGTCATCGATGGCTTCGCGCGCCATGTCGAAGGAATACCCTTCGGCGGAACCAGCCAGACCAGAGGAAGCGCTCTTCAAGTTCTCCATGGAATCTTTGAGCGCCTTGGCTGCGCTCTCCCAGGCATTGGCCGCTGCGAACGGCGTAGAGTCATCCCCTTGAAAGGCGGAAATAAGCGCCGGCAACGTCATTGTCGCCTCCGCGACAGTGACAGGGGTGTTGTACATCAGGTTGTCAATGGAGCGAGAATCACGAGTCGGAACAAATACTCGGAAATCCTGATTAGCCTGAACTATTTTCTTCGAGTGAATCTGATCGAATGATTCTCCACTGAAATATTCCTGGAGGCTCATGTCTTGGATATGGTTCGCGAATACCTCCTGAAGCCACTCCACATTGGAATACATGATGTCGAGCACATTAGTTGCAGAACCAGACTGACCATCCCAAAACGACGCGTGTTGTGTGTAAGCCCCGCTCAAGGAGGGAACAGTGGTGTAGCTCGAGAGCTTCGAGTTTTGAAGTCGTAACAATTTAAGAGAAGCCCCCGCCTGCTTTAAGCTTTGTTTAACTCGATGCAAAGCAGAAATATGAAATTTGATCATTTTCCCCACCCGTTATCTAAAACCTATGAAACGTTATCGAATACTTGAAAGAACCATTCCGAAAGTTGGCATACTTCGCGAATATCTTTACCGTTATTATAAAATCCACTCAGAGTATAGAAACTTACATTATTTATATCTTGGGCAACTCCACATTCATCATCCTTGCCTCCCTCTTGAAGTCCGATCAAACGAACATCAGACCTACTGGCGTCATAACTAACCTTTTTAGAAAATCGCTGAATCGGCCGATCAGGATCCAGAACCAAACTAAAGATCTCAGCCCTAAAAGGTCCTTGAACAGGGTCAATTTCTGCGAAATGGCAACTGTACATAGGTCCCACATCTCCAGTTACATGAAGCTCAAACCCCACCTCCTTCATTCGCTCTACAACCTTTTCGTCGCACACATCAGGAAGCCCCTCCAAAGGATCGTTCGGTCTTTGCCCCTTCAGCTTCGGCAACTCAAGCGGATCTCCCACGAATTTCTGCGATTCCCACACATAGTGTTCCCACGGATTCTCCGGCTCCGTTTCGAACCAGACCCCCTTGTGCCCTTCAGGTTTTAGCACACGGCCATCCGCCTGTGCTCCTTCCGGAGCCTGGTTATCCACAGGGAAATCGTCTGTGGATAAGCCTCCACTCTTGGCATAGTCCCCGCTCACAGCACCTTCAGCCTCTTCGTTGCCACAAGCTGCCACAGCAAATCCAAAAAAAATTAAAAATACGCTTGCCACCACACGTCGCACTAGAAAATCCCCCTCATTCACCTCATGCACGGATCGTTTCGGGCACCCGCTCCCCCTTTAACACTGCACTACTGTAGCGCCGATCACAGTGCGGTGCCCGCGGACTACAAAAATTTTTAAGTCCCACTCCCCCCCCCTAAGACCGCAGCGCTGCCTTAGCTTCCTTTGCCATTGCCATTAGTTCTTCGGCGTGAGCCCGCCCCGTTTCAGACTCCAACCCTGCCAACATACGAGACAGCTCTTCTGTCCGTTCATCCTCGCTCAGCGTGCGGACCGAGGAGGTCACCGAATCCTTTGACGTCGCCTTAGCCACATATACATGGGCGTCACCAAATGCGGCGACCTGTGGCAGGTGAGTTACGACAATGACCTGATTCTCGATCGCGAGCTTAGCCAGGCGCCGCCCAATCTCCACAGCTGCCTTGCCACCGACGCCCGCATCGACCTCATCGAAAACCATCGTGCGACCACCGTCCGAACCTGCAGCCAGTACAACCTCCAGCGCCAGCATCACGCGCGAAAGCTCACCGCCAGAAGCCGAACCCGCCAGTGGGTTCACATTGCCACCCTGCACCAGCTGGAACTCCACCTCGTCGATGCCGTGCGGCCCGAGCTCGCTCGCCTTCTCATCCGCTTTCTCACCAGGCTGCCGCACGTCCACACGAATCTCGGCGGACATGTGCAGCCCCCGGATCTCTTCAGTAACGGCCTTGGAAAAATTTTTCGACGCCCTCACGCGTGCCCCAGAAAGCTTGCCCGCGATCGCGCTCGCTGCCTCCCGCGCAGAGGCGACCTCATCTTGCAGCTTCTGCAGCGCTTCATCGGAGACGTCCATCGACTCCAGCCGCTCGCGCGCCTGATCGCGCCATGCCAGGGCACCGTCAACGTCCACGGCGTACTTACGCAGCTCCCGTAGCTGTGTTTGGCGCTGCAGCAGCCCGTCGAGTTCATCGGGGTCCGGCACGTCCAACAGTGCCTGGCCGATTTCGGAGGAGATATCGCCTAGCAACACCCCAACCTCATTTAGGCGGTCAGCAAGATCTGAAAGAGTATCTCCCTCATCGTCCGGATCGACCAAACCGGATAGTTCGTTAGCCGCTTGGGATACCAGCGCACTGGCGCCTTCGGAATCGCCAAAGTCATCGCCTGTTCCCATTCCGTCCAAACCATCCAGCGCCGCTTGGGCACGCTGAAGTCCGGCACGGATATCGTCTGCAGCCTGCAAACGCTTAATCTGCGCCTTAACCTCAGCGTCCTCGCCGGGCTGCGGATCAATGTCGTCGATAGCCTCCACCGCACGCTGAAGCGTTTCGCTCTCTAGGGCAAGGTCGCGGCGGGCTGCCATGCGACGGCGCAGATCCTTATCCAAGCGCAACCATTCGGCGCGCTTTTCCCTGTACTCGGCCACAGTGTCAGCTAATCCGGCATAGTCATCCAACGCGCCGAGTTGGCGCACGGGATCCAGCAGTCGCATCTGATCGTTCTGCCCGTGGATCGTAATTACATGGCCAGCGAATTCCCCCAGCACGCCCGCCGCCACGGTCTTTCCAGCCAGGTGCGCACGGGAACGACCCGTGGCGTTGACCGTGCGCGAAGCAATCACTTCACCTTCGTCAATATAGCCACCGACCTGATCCACCAGCTCCTCTACTGCTGGGGAATCCGCAGAGAATATACCCTCCACGCTGGCCTTATCAGCACCATTTCGCACACGGGAAGCGTCTGCGCGATGCCCCGAAAGCAAGCGTAAAGAGCTCACAACCATCGTCTTACCAGCGCCAGTTTCGCCGGTGACGACGCTCAAGCCAGTGGAAAACTCCGCCGTCGCTTCCTCAATCACGCCGAGGTTGCGAATGTGTAGTTCGTGCAGCATTGCTAGTGACGCGGACCCCTCCAGCCCGTCACAGGCAAACGGAACTTATGCACCAGGCGATCAGTGAAAGGTGCGGAATCCAGACGTACCCACCGCACCGGCTGCGGGCCACGGCGAATCTCCACGCGGGCGCCAGGGGGCATGTGAATCTGGCGGAAACCATCCATAACCACCGTTGCGGGCGAGGTCGATGGGTTCGTCTCTACTGCCACCATCGAATTCGGGGAAACCACCAGCGGGCGGCTGAACAGCGTGTGTGCGTTGCTGGTAACCACCAGAATCGCATCCAGCTCCGGCCACAGAACCGGGCCACCTGCACTGAAGGCGTAGGCGGTGGAGCCGGTGGGCGTCGATACCAAAACACCGTCGCAACCGAACGAGGAAACAGGCCGCTTGTCGACCTCCAGGATCGTATCCAGGACACCCTGGCGGTTCAGGTTCTCTACCGAACACTCATTGAGCGCCCAGCCCGTGCCCAGCACACGACCATCCATATCGCGGGCAGTAATGGAAAGAGTCATGCGATCCTCGATGCGATAGTCGCGATCGATCACGCGATCCACGGCCTCCTGCAGGGACTCTTGTTCCCACTCTGCAAGGAAGCCGATATGGCCCATGTTGATGCCGAGAACCGGTACATCCGCGGAATGCGCAATATCGGCAGCGCGGAGGAACGTGCCATCGCCGCCCAAGACGATCACCATTTCCACGCCCGTGGCCGCTTCCTTGGTGTGGCCAAAGCGCTTAAAGCGGCCCAGGATCTCGTGGCGCGCTACCGGGGCTGGGTCGGCGGTAGCCATCACGCGAACGTTGATGCCGCCCTTTTGTAGCCGAGATGCAGCCTCGGCAGCCAGCCCGAGGTTTTCGTGTACGCCAGTGTGCGCAACCAGCAGGACTTCGCGCTCCGCGTTCTTGTCACTGCCTGTATCGGCGCCGTTGTCGGCACTGCGTTCCGCGCCGTGGTCAGTCCCCGGTGTGGTCACTGCGGCCCCTCCTTAATGGCGGTTGCGATCATCTCGTCCAGGCCGGTGTAGTCAGCCTCTGCACCCATGCTAGGCGAAACCGCAGCGCCGTCCTTGACCAACCAGAGAAAATACTCCACATTGCCACTCGGCCCTGGCAGAGGAGAGGCGACAACGGCCTTCGTCCTCAAACCATACTTCATCGCCTCAATTGCCACGTCGCGGGTAACTTCGGCGCGCAGTTCAGGACTCCGGACCACACCGCCGTGTCCTAGGCGATCCTTCCCCACCTCAAATTGGGGCTTAACCATCGGCAGCAGATCTCCGCCCTGTTTCACACAAGCAGCCAGGGCTGGCAGAACCAAGCGGATGGAAATGAAGCTCAAGTCGCCGACCATCAGATCCACTTCGCCGCCAAGTGCTTCCGGGGTGAGGGTGCGCACGTTCGTACGATCCATAACATCCACCCGGTCGTCGTTTTGCAGCCGCCAGATGAGCTGTCCATAGCCCACATCCACGGCCTTGACCTTCGCAGCACCACGGTCCAGACACACATCGGTAAAACCACCGGTCGAAGCGCCGGCATCCAGAACAGTCTTGCCTGCAAGCGTTAGCCCTTGCGGCTCGAATGCCTCCAGCGCCCCAAGGAGTTTATGCGCACCTCGGCTAGCCCAACGGTCGTCTTCGGATTCCGCCACTTTGATGGAGACATTGCCGTCCACCCCGCTGGCGGGCTTCTTCGCTAACATTCCGTTGACGGTCACACGCCCGGATTTAATCATCTCTTGGGCATGTTCCCGGCTTCGTGCGATCTTACGCGCCACCAGTTCCGCGTCGAGACGCTGCAGCTTGGCACCCCTTTTCGCCATCAGCGCTCGCCTCCGAGTGCCTCGTTAACCACCCGGTGAGCTTCCTCCAACACGGCTGCTTCTTCCGCGCCGTGTACATCACGCGCCAGTAACTCGTCGACGGCCTGTGCTAGCTCTTCTTGTTGACGCCTACCGTCCCCCGACAACATCGAAGGTTTCGGATGCCCCTCTCCCACTTACTTCCAACCTCCTAGTGCCTCCATGGCTTGTGCGTCTGCACCCACAATGTCAATATCCGCAGCGGAGGTGATTTGCGAGATGTCAGGGTTGTCGATCAGCTGCCACGCCTCCGGCGCGGCTACGGCCAGTGCTTCAGCGGCCATGATTTCCACGTCACCAAGTTCACCAGCGGTAACGCGGATACGAGCAGTACCCGGGTCCACGCTGGCGGACCATCCGGCGAGGTGATCCCGTAGGTTACCTGCAATGAACGTTGGCCGGTGGGACGGCGGGGCGTCAATAATTTCGGTGTGGGTAGACACCCCGGTGACGGTGCAGAGAGTATCCATACCTGCTGCATTACCACCGGCGATGTCAGTATCTAGCCGATCGCCGACGGCTAGTGGCTTGGTGGAACCGATCTTCCGAGCAGCAACCAGGAACATGGCGGGGCCTGGCTTGCCTGCGGATTCCGGGGTCACGCCCGTAGCGGAGGTGACGGCGGCGACCATCGACCCGTTGCCGACCATGAAACCGCGCTCCGAGGGCAGAGTCGTATCCAAGTTGGAAGCAAAGTAGCGGGCGCCGAGCTGGATAGCCAAGGCCCCTTCGGAAAGCCGCGCCCAGTCATTATCCGGGCTATGGCCGTGGAAGACGACGTGCGGGTGGTCGTCGGCGGTATCGGTGACGGTAAAGCCTGCATCTGCGACCAACTGTTTGAATGACTCGTGGCCGATCACAAACGCTCGGGGTTGGTCGACGCCGGAATCAGCAATGTACTGCTTGCCGAGGTCGCAGGCCGCCATGGCGGACGTGACAACATGATCCGCGTCGGCCTTAAACCCCATCGAGTTCAGATGTTCCGCGACTTGTTGGGGTGCGCGGGAAGCATTGTTGGTCACGTACATCACCTGGCGACCGGCTAGGCCTTCTGCTGCACCTGGAATCGGGGTATGGCCGGAAAAGACCGTACCGTCGAGATCGGCAAGAAGTGCGTCGTAGTTGTCCAGCAGCGGGTGGGCCATCGGCTATTTTTCCTCGCTTTGGGATGCGGCCTCTTGGTCTTCGTCCAGCTCGGCCAGACGGTCGGACACATCGAGTACTTCTTCGGTATCCATTTCTGCGGCGCGGTTAAACCACTCCACAGCCTCTTTCTTGCGGCCAACGGTTACGAGGGCATCGGCATAAGCGTAGAAAAGGCGCATACGAGTGACATCAGGTGCCTCAGCATTTTCTAGCTGCGCTTCGAGCGCTGAGAGCGCGTCATTTGGATGGTCGAGATCCTGGTGGGCGCCTGCGACGACGATAGCAAGCTCCACCTTAGATTCTGCATCCAGTTGATCCGCTTGGGGATCATTGGCGACATCAAGGGCTTTCTCCGGCTTGCCAAGCCCCCGCTCGCAGTCGGCGAGGACAGGAAGCAGGCCTGGGCCACCGGCCATTCGACGTGCGGCGCGCAGTTCGGAAATAGCTTCCTTCCACTCGCCTGCGTGGTAGGCGACGATTCCGCAGGTCTCGCGTGCCACGGAAACGCGGCCCGCACGATCCTTCGCAGCACGAGCGTGAGCCAGTGCCTTTTCCGGCTCATTATCTAGCAGAGTGGCGGCCATGATTAGGTGCTTCGCCACCATGTCTGCGTTGTCTTTGGACAAGCTGCGGAGTTCTTGGCGTACGGAAGGATCTAGCTCCTTGGGGTCGAGATCCTGAGGCACTTCGGGTTCATTGAGGCGCTTGTTCAGGCGTTCCTCTCGGTAACCTGCGCGCTGAGGACCACTGTGCGGACCGCGTTGGGTATCCCAGTTAGAGCTGCGCTTTTTGTTGGAGTTACGGTTTGGGCGCCCGCCGCGGTTGGGCTTGAATCCACCCTTGTTGCGGAATTTGCCATCACCCTGTGGTCGTCCTCCACGACCGCGATTGTTGTTTGAATTCTCAACCATGCTTGGGAGTGCACCTTCCGTCGTCTATTTGTCTTCGGGTTTTCGGGTCCGCCCCGTGAACCTTATCAATCCTAGTTTCCTGCGTTGCGGCGGCGCAATCGAGCTGGGCTTTGTGGGGACGCCTACTTGTCCGCAGCAGCGCAGTTAGACATAAAAAAATGAGGTGTGGGTTGCTGTAACCCTTTAAAAGGCTACAACGACCCACACCCCATCTTTTAC